>JBKPCO010000026.1:0-22268 GCA_046727415.1 Candidatus Methylomirabilota bacterium | reverse complement strand
CGCACGCGCGTGCTCGTGCTCAAGGGCGCCGGCGACCGCGCCTTCGCGAGCGGCACCGACATCCGTCAGTTCGTCGACTTCAAGACCGCTCAGGACGCGCTCAGCTACGAGTCGCGTCTGACGCGCGTCCTGTCGAAGCTGGCGGGCATGAGCAAGCCGACCGTGGCCATGCTGCAGGGCGACGCGATCGGGGGCGGACTCTTCATCGCGCTGGCGTGCGACCTCCGGCTCGCCGCCCCGCACGCGCGCTTCGGCGTGCCGGTGGCCCGCACACTCGGCAACTTCCTGGCGCCCGTGAGCCTCGCGCTCCTCGTCGCCGCGCTCGGCCCGGGCAGCGCCCGCGCGCTCGTGCTGACGGCCCGCCTCATCGACGCCGCCGAGGCTCAGGCTACCGGGCTGGTCGACCGGATCCATCCCGCCCCCGAGCTCGAGCGACGCGCGCGCGAGCTCGCGGCGAGCCTCGCCGAGCTGGCGCCGTTGACCCTCGCGGCGACGAAAGAAGCCACGCGCCGCATGCTGGCGGTGCTGACGCCGCGCGATCTCGACGACCTGATCCTGTCGTGCTATCTGAGCCGCGACTTCCACGAAGGGTGCGCGCCTTTCTCGAGAAGCGAAAGCCGGACTGGCAGGGTCGTTGAGGCTTCGTCTGGTTCGGTAGGGACGGGAAGAATACTCGGGCGAGATTCAGACCACGGGGCTGGCGGCGGGCGACCGTGTCGTTTGGCGAGCCCGCCGGCCAGCCTTAGTTGTTGCTCGTCATGTTGAGGATGCGCCCCTCGAGCTGGTGGAGAAGCGGCACGTACTCATCGCTGCCGCAGGACGGGCACGTCGGCTCGCCCAGGTCGAAGCATTCCTCGCACGCCACGCAGACGGCGAGGCTCCGGAGCGGCATCGGAACTCTCGAGAGCGTTCGAACCATCGTGCTGATCATTGTCTGTTTGCCTCCACCTCCTGATGAGGCAAAGCCGATACCAAGCTCCGGTAAATCCTAAGTAGGCTTGAAAATTGGCTTTTTCGCCAGTGACCGGTCGCCACGACGAACAAACCGGTCGGAAAATTACCGCGCTGACGTGGCCGGGGCTGATCACACCTCGACCACTTCGGTTCGAGTTCCGAAGCGACGTTACTCGTCCTTGCCGTACCGAGGGTGATAAGGCCCGTAGAGAAGGCCCTGGTCCCTATCGCCGAAGAAGCGGACGTTCGTGGGCCCGGCGAGATTGTGGGCGGCCTCCGTGCTGTCGCCGAGGATGCCGCCAGATCCCACGTTCGAGTTGTGCTGGATCGCGAACCGGCGCTCCCACAGAAGGACGCCGCTCCGCACGTCGACCAGCTGGCCTCGGAGCTTCACGAGCGTGGCAGCGTTCAGCACTTGCTGCTTCGTCCCGTACTCCTCCAGGGTGACGTACAGGACCGAGTCAGCGCCGAGGATCTCCGCCGCCTTGCTCGGCGAGACACCGTCGTCCTTCATGAGCCGATCGACAACGGCGACGGGGAACACGTAGTAGCCACGCTCGGCCAGCGGGCGCGTGACGGTCGATTGATAGCTCCACGCGGCGTCCGCGGTCATACTCTCGTTCTTCGGCGGCAGGACGAGGATCGAACGCGGGTGGTGCTGGCGAAAATTGGTGTAGTCGTAGGGCGTCGCGCAGCCGGCCAGGGTCGACAGCGCCAGCGTGCAGGCGGTCACGGCGACGGGCGCGCGCGCGGTCACGGCTTCCTCAGGCTCGCCAGCAAGCGGTCGACGAGGACGGCCGACTCCGGGAATTCCGTCTTTTCGGTCTCGAGCTCCCGCCGGGCCTGGTCGAGCCTGCCGAGCTGAAAGTACAGGTAGCCCAGCTGGGCGTGGAACCCGGGCGGCATCCGTTTGTTCTCGGCGCGGGCCTTCAGGAAGTCCTGCTCGAGCTGGGCGACCTGCGTCTCGGGCGACATCGTGGCGGGAGTCACGTACGACGCGTAGATCTGCTCTTCGTAGTGACCCCAGGAATACAGGGTTGGTGTCGTGCAGCCGAGCAAGAGGCCGCTCAGCCACGCCCAGGCGATCGTCGTGCGCAGGAACGACGCCATCGTGCTCCGGACTACAGCGCCGGCACGAGATGTGTCAAGGAATCTATACTCGGTCGATGAGATCCGCATCCCCGTGGCCCGCGCTCGTCGCCGCGGCGCTCAGCGTCGCGACATTAGCGGGCTGCGCGACGCCGTTCAGTCAGGGCCTCGTGGCGGCCCGGCAGGGTCGGTACGTGGAAGCCTCGGTGCTGTACGAAGAGGCCCTGGCCCGCAATCCCGATCGGCTCGACGCGATCGTGCAGCTCGGGATCGTCCGCTACAAGCTCGGCGCCCTCGACGGCGCGATCGAGATGCTGGAGCGCGCCCGCACGCGCGCCCCGGCCGAGCCCTCGGTGCGCCTCTTTCTCGCCCTCGCCTACCTCAGGAAGAACGAGCTGCCCGCGGCGGACGAGCAGCTCACGACATTCGTCGCTCTCAAGCCCGATCGGCGGCTCGCGGCGCAGGCGGAGCGCACGGTCGCCATGATCCGCTCGGGGCCGCTTCCGGAGGAGACGCGAGCGTTCGCGGCGGCCAGTCTTGAGAGCGCGGCGGATCTGGCGGACGAGGTCGACGCCTGGCGTGCGCTGGAAAGCGAGCGCTGGTATTTCTGGGGTCCGTATCCCTATCCGTACCCCCCGGCCCCGTATCCCGGCTGCTGGTACGCGTGGCGGGGTGGCTGGCTTCGCTGCTACTAGCGCGTGCTAGAATTTCGGCAATGCGATCGCACGGGAGCACCGCCTGAGTCGCGCCGGCCACTACGGCTTCGAGCGGCGTCGCCGAGCCGATATCCAGAAGGCCAAGCAGGAAGCGAAGCGACAGCGCAAGACGGAGCGCGCGGAGTCCGGGGCCAGCGGGCCCGAGGTCGGCGAGGCGCAGGACACCGGCGCGCCCACCGGCATGTGGGAGTGGTTCTCACCCAGCCGCGGGCGTACCGTCACCTCCCAGCCCGGGGCGCGGCCCGATCCTGACCCCCCCGACGACTGGGTGCTGCTGACCGACGTCGAGCCCGACGCCCGCCCGGACTGACTCTATTTCTTCGCGGCCTCGGCGGCCTGGAAGCCGACCTTGTTGTGCGTCCCGTCGCACATCGGCTTGTTGGACGACTGGCCACACCGGCAGAGCGCGATTCTCGGCTGTCCCGCCGTGTTGATCGTGGCTCCGGTCGGGTCGAGCAGCTCGATCTCACCCTCGACCAGGTACGGACCGTTCGGGCGCGTCGTGATCTTCACACTCATCGGGAATGCCCTCCTTGAGGTTTGATTAGCGCCCATCAACATACCACCGCGGGGGTACACTCTTGGGCGTGAAGGAACCAGGCGCCATCCTGCTCGTCGCCTGCTACGAGCTCGGCCACCAGCCCCTGGCCGTCGCGTGGCCCGCGGCGTTTCTCGAGCGCGAGGGTTACCGGCCGGCGGTCATGGACGTCTCCGTCGAGCCCTTCGACGCCGAGCGCGTCCGGCGGGCGAAGGCGGTCCTGATCTCGGTGCCGATGCATACGGCGCTCCGCCTGGGCGTGACCGTGGCCGAGAGGGTCCGCGCGGTCAACCCCGCCTGTCACGTCGCCTTCTTCGGGCTCTATGCCACGCTCAACGCCGAGTATCTTCTGGCCGGCCCGGCCGACTCGGTCCTGAGCGGCGAGGTCGAGGCCGCGCTGGTCGGCCTGATCCGCGAGCTCGAGGCGCCCGCCGGCGCGACGCACGGATCGCCGCGGCCGCCGAGGCCGGTTCTGGAGAAGCTGAGCTTCCCGGTTCCGAGTCGCGCGCAGCTTCCGTCGCTGAAGAAGTACGCGCGGCTCGAGCGTGACGGCGGCCTCGAGCTGGTAGCCTACGTCGAGGCGAGCCGTGGCTGCAAGCACCTGTGCCGGCACTGCCCCATCCCGCCGGTCTACGGCGGCCGCTTCTTCGTCGTTCCCGTCGAGGTGCTGCTCGCCGACGTCCGGCAGCAGATCGAGGCCGGCGCGACGCACGTCACGTTCGGCGATCCCGATTTCCTGAACGGACCCGGCCACGCGCTGGCCGTCGCGCGGGCGCTGCACGCCGAATTTCCGAGCCTCACCTTCGACTTCACTGCGAAGATCGAGCACCTGCTGCGTCATCGGGAGCGCCTGCCCGAGCTGGCCCGCCTGGGCTCTTCGTTCATCGTCTCGGCCGCAGAGTCGCTGAGCGACACGGTCCTTGCCCACCTCGAGAAGGGCCACACGCGCGACGACATCGAGACCGCGGTCCGCCTCGTCTCGGCCGCCGGCATGACGCTGCGCCCGACCTGGGTGGCGTTCACCCCGTGGACGACGCTCGACGACTACCGGGAGTTGCTCGACTTCGTCGAGACGCACGGGCTTGTCGACGCTATCGACCCGGTGCAGTTCTCGATCAGGCTCCTGGTCCCGCCCGGCTCGCTCATGCTCGAGAGCGCCGCGCTGCGCCCCTTCCTCGGCGAGCCGGTGAAGGATCAATTTCATCACGCCTGGACACACCCCGACCCGCGCATGGAGGCGCTGCATCGCCAGGTCTCAGCGGCGGTCGCTCGGGCCGCCGACGAACGCGAAGACGCGGCGGTCACGTTCCAGCGCGTGCGCGAGCTGGCCGACCTGGCCGCCGGCGTGGGGCCGCGTGCGCTCGTGGCGCCGGCCCGCAATCGCAAGCGACCGCCCCGGCTCACCGAACCCTGGTTCTGCTGAGCGGAGCCCACCGAGGGCCAGTTGGCCCTGCGTGGAAACTCAGGTAAAGTATCGATTTGAGAGGTGGTCACATGAGCGAAGAACTTAAGACCCGCGTCCAGGAGCTGATCGACACCATGATCAATCCCGCGGTCGCCGGCCATGGCGGATTCGTCGAGCTCATCGACGTGCAGGACAACCGGGTGTACCTCCAGATGGGGGGCGGCTGCCAGGGGTGCGGAGCTGCCGACGTCACGCTCAAGTCCGGAATTGAGCGGCTGATCAAGGAGGAGATTCCCGAGATCGCCGAGGTCCTGGACACGACCGACCACGCCTCCGGCCAGAACCCTTACTACACGCCCGGAAAAGCTTAGTCTCACGCCCGCGCGTGGGCAGGAGGGGTCGGTGGCGACTTCGGTCGGCCGGTTGCTGCTTCTCCTGCCCACCACGACGTATCGCACCGAAGCGTTCATCGCCGCCGCGACCAGGCTCGGCGTCGAGCTCGTCTGCGCCTCCGAGCGGCCCAGCACGCTGGAGGAGCTGAGCCCGAATTCGCTCGTCACGCTGGACTTCGCCGATCCGCTGGGCAGCGCCGAGACGATCGCGCGGTTCGCGCGGTCGCGCCCCATCGACGCCGTCGTCGGAGTGGACGACCTCACCACCGTCACCGCCGCCGCGATCAGTCAACGGCTCGGCTTGAAGGCCAACGCGCTGCCGGCGGTCACCACCGCGCGCGACAAGCACGCGATGCGCCGATGCCTGGCCGAGGCCAGCGTGCCGGTGCCCCGCTTCCGGCTGGTCGAGCTGGCCGACGACCCGGCGAGCGCCGCCGCAAAGGTGGAGTACCCGTGCGTGCTCAAGCCCCTCATGCTCTCGGCGAGCCGGGGCGTGATTCGCGCGAACGATCCCCGCGAGTTCGTCACCGCCTTCGCGCGCATCGCGGCCATCCTGGCGCGGCCGGACGCGGCGCCGCCCGAGGGCGCGCGCCGAGCGCTGCTCGTCGAGGAGTTCATCCCCGGACGCGAGATAGCCCTCGAGGGCTTGCTCGTGGGCGGCAGCCTCCATGTGCTCGCGATCTTCGACAAGCCCGATCCGCTCGACGGTCCATTCTTCGAGGAGACGATCTACGTCACGCCCTCTCGCCTGCCGGCCGCGACACAAGCCCGCGTCTCTGCGGTGACCCGCGATACATGTTCGGCACTGGGTCTCACCGAGGGCCCGATCCACGCCGAGCTTCGCGTCAACGACCGCGGTCCATTCGTGCTCGAGGTCGCGGCCCGGTCGATCGGCGGGCTCTGCGCGCGCACGCTCACGTTCGGGACGGGCCTGAGCCTCGAGGAGCTGATCCTCTGCCACGCGCTCGGCCGCCCGCTCGAATCGCTCGAGCGCGAGCGGCGCGCGGCCGGCGTCATGATGATCCCGATCCCGCGCTCCGGCCGCCTCGTCTCGGTCAGCGGTGTCGAGGAAGCGAAGGCGGTCGAGGCCATCGCGGACGTCGTCATGACGATGCATTCTGGCCAGGAGGTCGTTCCACTCCCGGAGGGCTGGCAGTACCTTGGATTCATCTTCGCTCGCGCCGAGACGCCCGCCGCCGTCGAAGGGGCGCTCCGCGAGGCTCACGGCCGCCTGCGCTTCGACATTGCGTAAGGCGAAGCGCGCTGGCCAACTCCGGCGAGCGGGCCCCGTCCGACGCGCTCACATGGATCGGCGATCTCCCGGGCGGCTGAGCCCGGTCGAGCCGGAGGCGGCCGCGATCAGGTTCGCGGCTTGAGCTCGATCATGTGCCCATCGGGATCGCGCAGGTAGATCGACGGGCCGTCGCCCCACGCCCCGAAGCGCTGGACGATGTCGCCCTCGAGCGCGACGCCCCTGGCGCGTAGATCCTCGGCGACGGCCTTGAGGTCGTCGCACTGGATCGACAGGCAGAAGTGCTCGGGCCCGATCGGCCCCTTGTCGGCCGCGGGCAGGAGATCGATCAGGGCGTCGCCGAAGCGCAGGTGCATCAGCGAGATCCGCTCGTTGTACTTGGCGAGCGTGCAGCCGAGGACGTCCTCGTAGAACCGGCGCGAGCGCGCCTGATCCGTGACTCTCAAGACGACGTGATCGAGACCGAGCGGCTTGTACATCGCGCCACCTCCGTCGGGCCCAAGACTACCATTATTTGTAGCCGCGCCTCGGCCGGCGGGGCCCCAGCCCCGCGACGGCCTGCGGCGCGCACTTCGCGAGGCTCACTCCTGGCGGAGCACCGAAAGGGGCGCGCGGCCGATCAGCCGGACGGTCGCCAGGAGACCGATCGCGAGGGAGCCCGCCGTCGTCAGCACCACGCCCAGCACGAGCGTCTCGGGCTCGAGCGTCCAGGGCGTCTCGAGGACGAAGCGCAGGACGATCCAGGCCAGGAGCGCCGCCAGGGCCGTACCGCCCAGGCCCGCGGTGGCGCCGAGACACGCGTATTCGACCGCGAACGCGCGCGCGATGGCCCAGCGCGTGGCCCCGAGCGTCTTGAGAATGACTGACTCATAGAGGCGCTGATAGCGGGTCGCGGCGAGGGCCCCCGCCATCACGACGAGGCCGGCGGCGATGGTGAACGCGGCCATGAAGCGGACGGCGAACGCGATCTGGTCGAGCACTTCGGCGACCCGCTCGAGCACGCCGCGGAGGGGGATCGCGGTGACGTTGGGAAACGCCGCGACCACCTTATCCTGTAATTCGGTCTCGACAGCGGCGGGAACGCGCGCCGTCGCCATGTAGGTGGCCGGGGCTCCGTCGAGCGCACCCGGCGAGAGGATCATGAAGAAGTTGGCGGACAGCGTCTGCCAGTCGATCTTGCGCAGGCTCGTCACCTCGGCCTCGAGAGGCACGCCCTGGACGTCGAACGTGAGCGTGTCACCCACGCCGACGCCGAAGTATTTCGCCGCTTCGTCCTCCACCGACACGCGCGGCCTGGCCACCGCCTCGCTCGGGCTCCACCAGCGCCCGCCGACGATCACGGTGGCGGCGGGCGGCTCGGCCGCCCAGGTCAGCACGTACTCGCGCGTGAGGTACCAGATCTTGTCGGGTGTCTCCTTCTTCCGCCTGTCGATGAGCGCCCGCGTGACCGGCATGCCGTCGATCGCCGCGAGCCGGGCTCGAACGATCGGCGTCAACGCGGGCTCGGCACCGCCGACCTCGGCGACGAGCCGCGCGAACGCCTCGCGCTGGTCCGGCTGCACGTCGATGAAGAAGAACGTTGGCGCTTCGCGCTTGTGTTCGTAGGCGAGCTGGCGGCCCAGGTTCGCCTCGAGCAGCGCCACCGCAACGAGCAGCATGACGCCGACGCCGAGGGCCACGACCACCCGGGCCGTGTGGCCTCCGGGACGGCCGAGGCCCGCGAGGCCCTGGCGCCAGGCGAGCCCAAGCATACGCGGAAGCCGCCGCGCGAGGCTCATGAGCGCGCGCGAGAGGCCGAACAGGATCGCGAGCGCGGCCAGCGAGGCGCCGAGGAAGATCGCGCCGAGACGGAACGAGCCGACCTGCCAGACGGCCAGCGCGGCCAGTCCGGCGAGAATCGGCAGCGCCGCCGGCCACGGCCGGCGACGTCGCCATGCCTCCGCTGCGACGTCGCGACGGAAGATCAACGATGGCGGCACCGCCCGGACGGCGAGCAGCGGCCAGAGCGCGCAGAACACCGCTGTAAGGGTGCCGAGTGCGACCCCGCGCGCGATCGTGCCCACGTCCCACTGGACCTCGAGGGCGAACGGGGCGAACGGCACCAGGGCCCGCACCAGGAGCGGCTGAACCGACGCGCCCAGCGCCGCGCCCGCGAGGCTCCCGACGAGACCGACGGCGAGGGTCTGGAGCAGATACGTGACGAGCAGCACGCGCCAGCCCGCGCCGAGGCACTTGAGGATCGCGATGGTCCCGAGCTGGCGGCGTAGAAACGTCGCCACCGACGACGCGATGCCCACGCCGCCGACCAGAAGGCTCGCGAGCCCGACGAGGCCGAGATAGGTTGCGAGCTGCACGAAGAAGCGGCGAAGCCCAGGCTGCGATTCGTCGTAGGCCGCCACACGGATGGCCGGGTCGGCGAGCGCGCGGTCGAGGTCGGTGGCAGCCGCGCGGGCGCTCGCGCCGGGGGCGAGGCGCACGAGCGTCCGGTAGCGCACGCGGCTGCCCACCTGCACGAGGCCCGTTCGCTCGAGCGCCGGGCCCGCGATGAGCACCCGCGGCCCGAGGCTCACCAGACCGGTCGGTCGATCGGGCTCTCTCACGAGAAGACCGGTCACGACGAAGCGCGCGCTGCCGAGAACCAACGGATCACCCACGACGAGGCCCAGGCGCTCGAGCAGCCTCGGCTCGACCACGGCGCCACCCGCGCCGTCGCGGTCGGCCAGGAGCTCGGCGAGCGGAGCCGGCGGCGTGGTCTGCACGCTTCCATAGAGCGGATACGCGCCCTCGACCGCCCGGAGCTCAACCAGGAGCGTCGACCCGCGCGCCGGATTGCGTGACATCCCCGCCACGTCGCGAACGACTGTGGTGACGGCGCCGGCCTTCTCGAGTCCAGCGAGCACGCCGCGCTCGGTCCGATCGAGCGGCCGCGCCGAGCGTAACTCGAGGTCACCGCCCGTGAGCGTTCTGGCCTCGCGCGCGAGCGTCCGGTCGAGATTCTTCGCAAGCGTGCCGACCGAGACGAGCGCGGCCACGCCGACGGCGACACAGCCGAAGAACACCGCGAAGTGCCGCCAGGCGCCTCGCGTCTCGCGCCACGCCATCCGGGCCGCGAAGCCGACCGTCACGAGGCGCCGTTCTTCACGCGACCGTCGCGCAGAGTGACGACGCGGTCGGCGTGGCGGGCCAGCGCCTCGTCGTGGGTCACCAGCACCAGCGTGGCGCCGCGCCGGCGCTTGAGCTCGAGCAGGAGCTCGATGATGCGGGTGCCGGTGGCCGAGTCGAGGTTGCCGGTGGGCTCGTCGGCCAGGAGCAGGCCCGGCTCGAGTGCAACAGCGCGGGCGAGGGCCGCGCGCTGCTGCTCGCCGCCCGAGAGCTGCACCGGATAGTGATGCCCGCGGTCACCCAGCCCGACGTCGTCGAGCAGCGCGCGCGCCCGAGCGAGCGCGTTTGGCGTGCCGGCGATTTCGAGGGGCACGGCCACGTTTTCTACCGCCGTCAAGGTCGGAATGAGGTGATAGGACTGGAAAACGTAGCCGAGCGTCTCACGCCGGAAGCGCGCGAGCGCGTCCTCGTCGAGCCTCGTGATGTCGATGCCGGCGACGACGATCGAGCCTGCGCTCGGGCGATCGAGCCCGGCGACCAGCCCCAGGAGCGTCGACTTGCCGCTGCCCGACGGGCCGGTGATCGCCAGGACTTCGCCGGCCGCGACGTCGAGCGTGATCCCGTCGAGAATCGTGAGCGAGCGCCCGCCGCTCGGCAGCCGCATGACGACGTCGCGCACCCGGATCATCACGAAACTCATACTACACTGGGCGCATGATCGGTCTCGTCGCGCGCGCGCTCTTCTTCGCGGCGCTCGCGCTCTCGACCGTCGGCGTGAGCGGGGCGCGCGCGGAGCGCGTGATCGTCGCGCTCGGCGACAGCCTGACCGCGGGCCTCGGTGTCGCCGCCGACGAGGCGTATCCGGCGCGGCTCGAGGCGCGGCTGGCCCGCGAGGGCTACGGCTACCGCGTGGTCAACGCCGGCGTGAGCGGCGATACCACGGCCGGCGGCCTGCGGCGCGTCGACTGGGTCCTGCGCGCGAAGCCGGAAATCGTCATCGTTGCGCTCGGCGCCAACGACGGGCTCCGGGCCCAGAGCCCGCAGGCCATGCGCGAGAACCTCGCGACAATCGTCAGGCGCCTGCAGGCCGCCGGCGCACGCGTCCTGCTGGCGGGCATGCGTCTGCCGCCGAACTACGGGGCGCAGTACACGAAGGAGTTCCAGGCGGTATTTCCGGAGGTCGCCCGGAGCACCGGCGTGGCCTTCATGCCCTTTCTGCTCGACGGCGTGGCCGCCGACCCCCGGCTCAACCAGCCCGACGGGATTCACCCTACCGCGGCCGGCCAGCAGGTAATCGCCGACCGTCTGTGGCCCTATCTCCGCCCCCTGCTGACGACAGGTAAATAAGAGCCGGGGCCCCTTCGTCTTAGTGGGCGAAGGAGGGATGAGCCATGAGACGCCTCATCGCCGCGGTTGCCGTGACCACGCTGTTGATCGGCACTGTCGCGCCGGCGGCTCACGCCGGCGGTCCCAACGACGCCGCGCGAGCCCTGGCCTCGTTCGCGGCCTTTCATCAGGTGATGTTCTCTGCGTTCGTCGCGCCCTTGCTGTTTCCGCCTCCCGTAGTGGTCGTGCGCCCCGAGGTCGTCTATCGGCCGGTGGTAGCGCCGCCGCCGGCTGTCGTGTACGCGCCGCCGGCGCCGCGCGCGTACCCGGTAGTCGCGCAGTACCCGCACGGGCGGTACGAGCGGGTGTACCGGGGCCATCGGTACGTATGGGTCCCGGCGGTACCGCCACCTCCACCGCCGTTCGCGCGATAACGCGGACGCGCGGCTGACCGATACGGGCGCGCCTCGCATTTGCACCTTCTGGCGGGGCGCGTCCTTTCTGTCTTCTCGAGACTCGGACCGCAGCAACTCAGGCCGGAAGGAGCGCAAAGACGAGCCAGCCGAGCAGGAGCGTCACGAGGGTCAGTGGCACGCCCACCTTGCAGTACTCGACGAACCCGATCTCCACGCGAGCGGAGCGCGCCGTCTCGACCACGATGAGATTGGCAACACTCCCCAGGATGGTGAGATTGCCAGCGAGCGTCGACGCCATGGCCAGCACGAGCCAGGCGCGACGAGGGTCGCCGAACGAGACGATGAGGGGCTTGAACAGGAGCACGGCCGGCACGTTGGAGACGACGTTCGAGACGAGGGCGGTGACAACCGTGAGCACGATCGGCCGATGGAGGTTCATCGCGGCGGCCCAGCTGAGCAGCCGCTCGGTCGCACCCGAGTGCTCGAGGCCAGCCGTGATGATGAACAGGCCCGCGAACAGGACGAGCAGCGCCCAGTTGATCTCACGGTAGACCTTGTCCGGATTCACCCGCCTCGTCACGAGCGTCACGGCGGCGCCCGCGACCGCGACGATGGCGATGGGAACGCCCGCCAGGAACGCCAGCAGCATCACCGAGACCGCTGCGATCGTCTTCCACAGCAAGGGATAATGCACGGCCAGCCGCGCGTTCGGGGCGATCTCGAGCGGCGCGTTCGGCAGATGGCGGCGGTAGACGAGGGCGACAACGCTGAACACGCACACGAGGCCGATGACGGCGATCGGCGCCTCGTGGGCGAGAAAGCTCCGGTAGCTGATCCCCGAGAAGCTTCCGACCAGCATGTTCTGAGGGTTCCCGGTAAGCGTCGCCACGCTGCCGACGTTCGCCGCGGTCGCCAGCGCCACAAGGTACGGCACCGGCGGTAACGCCAGCTCCCGCGCGGCTTGCAGCACCACCGGCGCCAGGACAAGGCAAACCACGTCGTTGACGAAGAAGGCCGACAGGACGCCGGAGGCGACCACGACCGCCGCCAGCAGCGCAAGCGGCGTCCGCGCGCGCCGGAGCGCCCACGTCATCACCAGGCCGAAGAACCCGGATAGACGCAGGTAGGCGGTCACGATCATCATGCCGAAGAGCAGGACGAGGGTCGGGGCGTCCACCGCTACGACGGCGTCGGCCCACGGGACCGCGCCGGACACGACCATCACGGCAGCGCCGATGATCGCGACGCCAGTGCGGTCGACACGAAGTCCGGGAACGCGACCGAGCCCGAGCCCGACGTAGGAGGCGACGAACGTCGCGAGGGCGAGCGCGCGACGCCAGTCGCTGACAGTCACGAGATCAAGCATACATTCGGGCATCGACCCCCTTGCTGGAATTGGAATCCACCGAGAGCACACTTCGCGCCGACCGAGTTCCTGCTCATGGAGACCTCGGCTTCGCGCGACCTGCGTCGGCGTCCGGTCCGAGGCGCAGGATAATCTTCTAGCCGCGCACCGCCGGCGCGAGCGCGCGCACGGCATCGAGCAGGATCGTCCGGCGACGCGCCGGGTCCTCCTCGACCGACGAGACCGCGAGAGACGCGGTGTCGATCCCGGCGTCGAGATAACGACGGACATGCGCGGCGATCTCGCTCATCGAGCCGCGGATGATCAGATCGTTCATGACGTTTGCGGGCACTGCCGATACGGCGGCCCTGCGGTCGCCGCGCCGCCACGCGCTCCACATCGGCTCGAGCGCCTCGCCGCGGCCGAGCCACGCCTGGAACGCCTGATAGACCGGAACGTTGAGGTAGGCCGTGACGTACCGGCGCACCGCCAGATCGGAAGCGGGGCCTGGCGGGTCGACGTTGATCAGCAGCCGCGCGGTGATCTCGATGGCCGCCGCGTCGCGACCGGCTCGGGCCGCCGCCTCGCGAACGATCTGGACCGATCGCGGGACGTCGGTCGCCGAAAGCCAGTTGAGGATCGCGCCGTCTCCGACCTCGCCCGCAACGCGCAGCATTCCGGGGCGCAGCGCGGCGATGTAGATCGGAATCGGTCTTGCGGGCGGGCGGGTCAGCCGGAAGCCGTTGACGGAAAACGTCTCGCCCTGGAAGACGACCCGCTCGCCGGTAAGCGCCTGGCGCAGGAACTGCGCCATCTCGCGCACGCGGGTCGCCGGACGCGCGAACACGTCGCCGTTCCAGGACTCGACGATCGGCTGGGAGCCCGCACCGATCCCCAGGCAGAAGCGCCCCGGCGCGACCTCGGCGACGCCGGCGGCGCACATCGCGAGCGTCGCCGGGCCGCGCGTGAAGACATTGGCGATCGCCGTGCCCAGACGCATGGACGTCGCGGTCCCGACGACGGCGAGCGGCGCGAAGCAGTCCACGCCGTCGGCTTCGAGCGACCAGGCGTCGGTGTAGCCGAGCCGCTCGGCCTCGCGAGCGATCTCGGCGTGCTCGGCCAGCGTGAAGCCGTCGAGCGGCACGGACAGCGCCCAGCGCTTCACGATTGAAAATCTCGGTGTCGTGGGGTGGGGATCAGGGGCCGGCGTAGATCCGGCGGTACTCGTCCCAGGAGACGACGATCTGCTTGACGTAGAGCCGCGTCTCGTCGAACGGGATCTGCTCGACGAACACCTCGATGTCGTCGCTCCGGCGCGACGCCCACCACTGCCGCACGCGATTTGGTCCGGCATTGTAGGCGGCCAGTGCGAGGCGCGGATCGTTGAACTCGCGCAGAAGACCCGCCAGGAAGCGGGTGCCGAGCTGGATGTTGAACGCGGGGTCGTCAAGGTCACCGGCCGGAGCCAGGAGCCGCGCCGTCGTCGGCATGAGCTGCATGAGCCCGCGCGCGCCCGCCCGCGACACGGCGCGTGGGTAGTAGCTCGACTCCTCGCGGACGACGGCGGCGACCAGGTAGGGATCGAGCTTGACGTCCTGTGACGACGCCAGCACGTCGTCGCGCCAGCCCCAGGGATAGTACAGCTCCCAGAAGGCCCGGGGCAGTGCCGGATCGCCGGACGCAGCCACCGGCCGGAAGTGACGCCGCATGATCCGGAGCGCCATGTGATAGCGCTCCGCTTCGATCCACGCGGCCGCGAGCCCGTAGAGGCGAACCGGATCCGCGCCCGCTCCCTGGACGGCGTACTCGAGCTCCTGGGCCGCGTCCTCCGCGAGATTGATGCGCCGCAGCGTCTCGACCCGCGCGAACCCGGGGTCGGACGCGATCGCCTCGCGCGGTTTGGCCGGCAGCGAGATGGACGACGTCACGCCGCCATCCTTCGTGCGCCCGATGCGTGCGCTCGCCAGGAGCCCGTAGTAGCTGCGCGGCGCCTCGGCGAGGATCCGGCTATAGAGCTTGGACGCGTCGCCGCCGACCTGCTCCCTCGCGCGTCCCGCCCAGTAGAGCGCGGCCAGTCTGTACGTGCCAGCGCTGCTGAGCTCGGCGAGGCGCATCCAGCTCTGCTGAGCGGCCTGCGCGTCTTTCTTGAGGTATCCAAGCCACCCGAGCCGCCAGAGCGACGCCGCACCGGCCTCCCGCGCCGCGTAATTCGCGGCGACCTGACGATACACGTTGATCGCTTCCGCCTCGCGCGACTGGTCCTCCAGCACGCCCGCCTTCCGGTACAGCGCCTCCGACTTGTCGGCGTCCCCGCCCGCGGCTATGACGGCGTCGAGCGTAGTGACGGCCCGCGCCTTGTCGCCGGTCCTGACGAGAACTCGAGCCAGCTCGAGCCGCAGCGCGGGACGCCGCTCGGCGGGCGAGCGATCCACTAGCTGACCGAGCGTGCGCGCCGCGACGTCGAAGCGATTGAGCCGCCGCTGGCTGTCGGCCATGATGCGCAGCGCCCGCAATGCGATCGGGCCCTGCTTGACCTCGTCGAGCAGGCGCTCGGCTTCGCCCAGCGCCTGGTCCGGCACTCCGGCCTGCAGGAGCCGGTCGGCGAAATCCGCGCGCTGCGCCGGGGTGAGGGGCGTCACGCTCACGCCCTGGCTCTGCAGCGCGCCCAGTCGATCACTCGCCCCGTCCGCGTAGCCGCTCGCCGGCGCCAGCATCCGCAGCTCGCGATAGGTCTGCACCGCGAGGTCTGACTTGCCGAGCGCTTCGGCGGACTGACCGAGCAGGTAGAACGCGGCCGGCGTTTCGGGCGCGTTCGGGTAGGCGGCGATCAGCCGCGTCAGGTTGCCCTGCGCCGCAGCGTCCTGGCCCGCGCGCAGGTCGAGCGCCGCGGCCAGGAGCAGGGCGCGCGGCACAAGCCGGCTCGTCGGATACTTGTCGGCCACGCTCAGCGCCGCGGCCCGCGCGCCGGCGAGATCGTCGACGCGGGCGAGCGCGTCGGCGAGAAGGTATCGAACGTAATCGCCGATCAGGCTCTCGCGTGCCGTGTCGGTCCCGAACTCTCGAATGAGCGGCTCGACCTCTCCCCGCTGGTAGGCCTCCACCGCCGCGGCCCAGCTCTTCTCGATCCCCTGCGCGGCGGGAGGCGCCGCGGGCGGCGACGACGGCGCGGGAGCCGCCGTGGGCTGCGACAAGGGCTCGATGGCCGCGGGCGCCGTGGGCTGGACGGCAGGCTGGGTCGCCGGCTCGGTGGCCGACGGCATGGCCGGCTCTGTGGCAGGCGGCGTCGCGGAATCGAGGACGTTCGGCGTGAGGCGCTCGGCCGTGGCGTCGGGCGCTGCGGGCTCGGTCGCTGCCGGCGGCGTCGAGGGCTCGGCGGTCGACGCCGGCGTCTGGGAGCCGGCGATCGCGAGCCCCGGTAGGAGCAGAACGACCGCCAGCAGCAGCGTTCTCAGGAGGGCGGTGTCGCGCGTGGCCCGCCAGGTGAAGGCGATGCGCTGGATCGCTGTGAGGTTCGACAGAATGGCCAGCACCCAGAGCGCCGGCTCCAGCAGATCGAGCAGCGCGCCGGCGATCAGGCAGATCATGCGCTCCGGGCGCTCCATCATGCCCACGGTGCATCGCACACCGATCGACTCGGCCCGCGCTTTCGTGTAGCTGACCATCATCGAGCCGATGAGCCCGGCCATCGCCACGATGGCTCCGCGCGCGTGGGGCGTCTGCGCGAAGAGCACGACGATGCCCAGCAGGACGATGAGATCGGAGTACCGGTCGATGACCGAATCGAGGAACGCGCCGAACGCCGAGACCTGACCGGAGGCGCGCGCCAGCGAGCCGTCCAGGAAGTCGCAGAGCCCGGCGAGGATGAGCAGCACGCCCGCGCAGCGCGTCCGCCCCGCGACGAACGCCGTCGCGGCCAGGAAGCTCACGCCGAGGCCGAGGATGGTGAGGTGGTTCGGGCGCAGGCCGAGCCGCCGATAGAGCACGAGCCCGACGGGCTCGACCCAGGTGCGCACGGACTCGCGGTAGCGACCGAGCATCTCAGATCGGCTGCATCAGGGCCTGTTCGAGCGCCTCCCGCGCTCGCCCGAGCGCGTCGGGGTCCTCGATCTTCCGGCCTCGGTCGTCGTGCACGTAAAAGGTGTCCAGCGCGTGATCGATCTCCGTGGCGATCCGCGCGGTCGCGATGTCCAGCCCGAGCTCCGCCAGCGTGCGCGTGACCAGATACAAGAGGCCCAGGCGATCGGGGCACTTCACCTCGAGCACCGTGTAGTCGTCGGAGAGCTGGTTGTCGAGCGTGATCTTCGGCGGGCCGCCGGCGCCGGTCGCGGCGCGGCCGGCCGCCCGGCGCTTCTCGAGCAGCGTCGCGACCCGCGCGTCGCCCATCAGCACAGCCCGCAGCGCGTCGAGCGTCCGGTCCCACGTTGCCGGCGACGTGACGGCCTCGCCGGTCGGCTCGTTCACCTGGAAGGTGTCGATGGCGATCCCGTCGCCCCGTGTGTGGATCTGCGCCGACATGATGTTCACGCCCTGCGAGGCGAGCGTGCCGGCGATCAGCGAGAAGAGTCCCGGCTGATCGCGCGTGACGACGACCAGCTCGGACGAGCCCAAATCGGTGTGGTGGAACAGCTCGGTGACCACCGGCGAGTCGCCCAGGCGCTGGAACATCCGGAGGTGCTCGGCCATCCGCTGCACGCCGGTGGTCGCGACGTAGCGGTCCGACATCATCGCCAGGTGCGCCTTGACCGCCTGGACCGGCAGCTCGTCCCCGACGGCCGCCCGCAGCCGCTCGGCGAGCTGCACGCGGCTCGGTCGCTCGACGCGGCCGTCGGTGAGCATCGCGAGGGCCCGCCGGTAGAGCTCGTGGAGGATCGACGCCTGCCAGGGCGTGAGTACGCCCGGCCCGACCGCGCGCATGTCGGCCCACGTGAGCAGGTAGAGCATCTTGAGCCGCTGGGGATCGCCCGCGGTCGCCGCCAGATCCGCGACCGTCTTGGGATCGTCGATGTCGCGACGCTGCGCGATGTGCGACAGCGTGAGATGGTGCGCCACCAGGAACTCGACCACCGCGCCGTCGCCCGGGGGGAGCCCGATGCGCGTCACCAACTCGCGGATCAGCGGGATGCCCTTGGCGACGTGGCCGTGGCCCTTGGCCTTGCCAACGTCGTGCAGCAGCATGCCGAGCATGAGCAGCTCGGGCTTCTCCACCTCGTTGAACACCTCCGCGGCGCCCTCCGACTCTGAGGACTGCCCCGGCGCCAGCGCCTCCAGGTGCTCGACCGCGAGCAGCGAGTGCTGATCGGCCGAGAACTTGTGGTAGACGTCGTACTGCACCAGGCACGTCAGCGCGCCGAATTCCGGGAGATAGCGTCCCAGCAGCCCGATCTCGTGCATCTCCGAGAACGTCTGCGCGACCCGGCCCCAGGTCCGGCAGATGTCGAGGAAGAGATCGCGCACGGCCGGCGATCTCTGGAACGCGCCGTCGAGCAGATAGAGGGAGTCCTCGACGGCGCGCTCGAGGTCGAGCGACAGCTCGCAGCCCTGGCGATGGAGATGCCAGAAGACCTTCATGAGCCGCGTCGGCTCGGCGCGGAGCGGGCTGGGGTCGCGGTCGGCGAGATGGAGCTGCCCGTCGAAGAACACGAGCCCGTCGGCCAGCGCCTGCTGCCGCTGCCGACCCTCGGCCGAGACTCGCCGCGAGAGCGTCTCCTGGCAGCGCGCGATCAGGCGGCGTGACACCCGGTGAATCACCCGCGCGTGCAGGTAGTAGTCGCGCATGAACCGCTCGACGCCCAGCGAGGTCTCGTCGTTCTCGTAGCCCAGGTTCTTGGCGATCCGCGGCTGCACGTCGCGCCCGAGCACGTCGTTCTTGTGCCCGGAGAAGAAGTGCAGCTCGTTGCGCACCCGCCAGAGGAAGGTCAGCGCCGCATCAGTCCCCGCCTGCTCGCGCGGCGTGATGAGCCCCTTGTCGGCCAACTCCCGCAGCGTGCGGGCGCCGAACTTCGCCTCGCCCAGCCACATCGCGGTGTGCACGTCGCGCAGCCCGCCCGCCGACTCCTTGACGTTCGGCTCACCGATGTAGGGCGAGGCGCCGAAGCGCCGGTAGCGCTGATCGCGCTCGGCGAGCGTCGTCTCGAGGAACTGGCCGAAGTCGCGCCGGTAGACGTTCTCGCGCAGCACCCGGCTGAAGCGGGCGAAGAGCCTGCGGTCGCCGGCCAGGAACCGCGCCTCCTGCATCGACGTGCGGCTCGGGAAATCCGTGCGCGCCATCGCCACGCAGTCGTCCAGGGAGCGCAGGCTGTGACCGACCTGGAGGCTCAGATCCCACAGGGAGTAGAGCAGCTCCTGCATCATCCGCTGGACGTACGGCGACAGCTCGCCGTCGTACACCACCATCAGGTCGATGTCGGAGAGCGGGTGGAGCTCCCGCCGCCCGTAGCCGCCGAGCGCCACCACCACCAGCGGCGTCGCGTCGAGGCGGGCACGGACGGAGTCGTCGGCGATCAGGCGGGTGAGCGAGAAGATGACCTCATCCATCAGGGTGGCGTGCGCGCGGACCGATTCCTGTCCCGACGCGCCCTCGGCGTGCCTCACCTTGAGGGAATCGAACCCCTGCGTGAGCGCCTGCCGGAAGAATGCGAGCCGAAGGCGGCGCCGGTCTTCGGCGCGCTCGGCCGTTGCCTCAGCGCGCCGGGCCCGGCGAAACAGCTCGACGGCCATAACAAGCGAGCCTAGCAATCCAGCAGGAAGACTGTCAAATCCGACGCAGACTTACTAGAATGACCGGGTGCGACGCCTCTGGCGCCCGGTCCTGGACGTCCTGCCCCTGTACGATCCGGGGCCGCCGCTCGAGACCCTGGCCGCCGAGCTCGGACGGGCCGACGTCGTGCGCCTGTCGGCCAACGAGAATCCCCTCGGCCCCTCGCCGCTGGCCGTCGCCGCCGTCCAGCGCGAGGCCGCGCGCATCCACCTCTATCCCGACGGCGGGTCGACCGCGCTGCGCGAGGCGCTGGCCCGCCGCCTGGGCGCGCGCGCCGACCAGTTCGTGGTCGGCAACGGCGCCGACGAGCTGATCGCGCTGGTGGCAGCGGCGGCGTTCGAGCCCGGCGACGAGGTGATCGTGCCCGAGCCGTCCTTCGAGCCCTACGCGATCGGAGCGACCCTGGCCGGCGCCCGCATCGTGGCGAGCCCGCTCGCCGCGTACGACATCGACCTGGACGACGTGCGCCGACGCCTCACCGACCGCACGAAGGCCGTGATGCTCTGCTCGCCCCACAATCCGGCGACGACGATCGTCCGCCGCGCCGCGCTGCTGGGCTTCCTCGACTCGCTCGGCGCCGACCCGCCGCTGGTGGTGCTCGACGAAGCGTACCGCGAGTTCTGCGACGACCCGGAGTATCCCGACGGTGTCGCGCTGCTCGCGCGCTATCCCCGCCTGATCGTGCTCCGAACCTTCTCGAAGATCGCGGGGCTCGCCGGGCTGCGCGTCGGCTACGCGGTCGCGAACGCCACGACGATCGATCGCCTCAACCGCGTCCGCGCCCCCTACAACGTGAACCGGCTGGGCCAGGTCGCCGCGCTGGCGGCGCTCGAGGACGAGGAGCACCAGGAGCGCACGCGCCGTCTCGTCCTCGAGGAGCGCGCGTTTCTCAGCGGCGAGTTGACCAGGCGCGGCTACCGGTTTCCCCGCTCGCACGCGAATTTCCTGCTCGTCGCCGTTCCCGACGCGCCCGCGGTGCGGGCGCGGCTCCTGAAGGCCGGGATCCTCGTTCGCGACGGCGCGAGCGTCGGATTCCCCGGCCACCTCCGCTTCTCGGTGGGCCGGCGCGACACGAACGAACAGCTGCTGGCGCTGCTCTAGCCCGGAATAACTCGGTAGCCTCCGAAAAAACGTGCCACACTACGTAGGTCTGGTCGCGGCGCTGGTTCAGTGAGAACCCCTCCTTCCTACCAGACCATGACTCTGGCGCAGTCTTCCGCGTACCAGGGAGTGCCTTCAATCTCGCGGGAGACCTCTTAGAGGTGTGTCTTGAGACACGCGAGTTCTATCGAGTCGGCGGCGGTCCTGATGGAGCGCGAGACTGGCCGGTCGCGCGGGGTCGGCTTCTGCGGTTCTGGCGGCGGCCAGCGCCTGAGTCGGTGGTAGGCGCGTGCAAGTTGCCGCAGTGTCGACGCCACAGGATCAGTCACGCTGGCGCTGGCGCATTGTCAACTACGCGGGGGAGCTCATCGAGGAGTCGCGCGAGACGTTCGCGACCATCGCGAGTGCCGTCGAGCAAGGGTCGAAGCGACTCCAGCAAATGAACGTGGTCGACAACTCTCTTCCGTACCAGCATCACCGCTCGACGCGGCACCTCCGGGTGCCCTGAGTGAAGATCGTCGTCTTCGACAACCAGATCGAGGCCGCCCTGAAGCAGCTCAAGAAGCAGATGCTGAAGGACGGCCTCTTTCAAGAGATGAAGCGGCGCCAACACTATGAGAAGCCGTCGGTGAAGCGGAAGCGTAAGTCAGCTCAGGCTCGCAAGAAGAGGCGGAAGGCCCTCAAGCGCTCGCTCCAGTACGAGTCAGACTAGAGCGCGGTCTTCCGAGAAGACCAGAGACCCGGCCCGCGTCAGCGGCGTGGAGTGCTGGGGGGGCGGCCGAGCAGCTTCTCGAGCTCTTCCAGGCGCCGGATGAGCGTGTCGCGCTCGGAGGTGAGCGCGGAGATCTGCCGCTCGCGAACGGAGTAGCGTTGGTCCTGCTGCGCGATCTTCGTCTGCAGCTCCGCCTCGCGCCGATAGAGGTCCTTCAGCTCGGCCTCGAGCCCGGCGATGCGCTGCTTGGCCGGCAGGTAGCCGACGAACAGCACGTAGAGGATCACCAGAAGGAGCAGGACGCTCGCGGCGACGAGAAGCCACGGGAATGCTGCGCGCGGGCGGTCCGCCATCGGGCTCGGATTCTAGCAAATTCTCAAATTTGCTATCATCCGAGCTGTGGAGTTGCGCGCCTTCTTCGATCGGGCTCTGCGGGCGAGCTTCCACGACCTGGCGCTCGGTAACGATCCCGCGTCGTCGTATCTCGCCGACCTGTTGACGCGCTTCGCGCGCACGGAGAATCTCTATCCGCGCGGCGTGACCTTGCCGCGGCTCGAGACCGTCGTCGACATGCTCCTCGAGACGGCGACGGTCTGGGAGGATCCGCAGCACTTCAGGCCGGAGCACGAAGTGACCGTGTCCCGACACATCGGCGACTTCACGTTGTTCATGACCGGTATCTTCCGCGAGCGGGTCGAGCGCACGGCGTCGATCGGCTACTACATCAGCCAGGGCAAGCGCGCGTACCACTTCGTGTGGGAGCACGACCGCGCCAGCTCGCGCGCCGCCGCCGACGCGGCGCCGCTCTACCGGCGGCTCGCCGACGGATTCGAGCGCTACGCCGGCGCGCTCGACTACACGCGGCGCGTGTACTTCATCGATCATCCCGCGCACCCGTTCTTCCAGCTCCGCTTCGGATGAGCGACCCGGCCGCCGTGCTCGATCCGGCATCGCTGCGGGGCCTCTCCGAGGAGGCGCTCGACGAGCGGCTGCGCGCGTTCGCGAACGCGCACGGCGCCGACGCCCTTCCCGCGCTAACGCAGCTCGCCGACCACGCCTCCGAGCGTGCCCTCCGCCGCGCGGCGAAGCGGGCACTCTACCGTCTCTCGCAGCGCGGGGTCGCGCCGGCGCCCGCGCCGCCGCCGGCGCCGGTGGTGCAGCGC
>JBKPCO010000025.1:0-13740 GCA_046727415.1 Candidatus Methylomirabilota bacterium | reverse complement strand
GCGGCCATCCACGACGCACTGCGCGGGCTCGCGGCGCGCGGCATCCCGCGCGCGGTGCTGCAGCCGCACGTCGAGGGCGACCTGATCAAGTTCTACGGCATCGGCGCGGGCGGCGGCCATCATCGCGAGCCACCGTGGTTCCGCTGGTTTTATCACAAGGATCAGCGTCTGGCCGGGAACCCGCTGGACGTGCGCCAGCTCGCGCGGCTCGTGCGCCGCGCCGCCTCCGCGCTCGGTCTCGAGGTGTACGGCGGTGATGCGATCGCGACGGCGTCCGGCGAGCTGGTGCTGCTCGACGTGAACGCGTGGCCGAGCTTCGCGCTGTATCGCGACGAAGCCTCCGCGGCCATCGCGGCCTATCTGGCCAATCGATTCTCGGGAGGTCGGCGTTGACTCAGCGTCGTGAAGTGGGACCCCGCTCACAGAAGATCGTCGCCCAGGAACGGCGCCACCTGGCGCCGGGGGCCCAGGGCTTTTCTCTTTACGCCGGCCTCGCGATGGCGCGAGGCGTCGACTGCACGCTGATCGACGAGGACGGCAACGAGTACATCGACTTCATCGCCGGCATCGCCGTCGGCAGCGTCGGGCATTGCCATCCTCACTACGTCGAGGCGCTCAAGCGCCAGGTCGAGCGGCTCACCTTCGGGAGCTTCACGACCGAGACACGCGCGAAGTTCCTCGACCTGGTCGCCTCCGTCGCGCCCGAGGGGCTGACGCGGATCCAGATGTTCTCCGGCGGCGCCGAGGCGGTCGAGGCCGCGCTGCGGCTTGCCCACGCGGCCACCGGCAAGGCCGAGGTGCTCGGGTTCTGGGGCGGCTTCCACGGCAAGACGGGCGGCGTGCTGCCGCTGCTCGGCAGCGAGTTCAAGCACCATCTCGGCCCGTTCGCGCCCGGCCGCTATCTCTCGCCCTACGCCGACTGCTACCGCTGCCCGCTGAAGCTCCGCTATCCGGACTGCGGCATCGCATGCGCGGAGTTCGTGCGCGACGTCATCCGCTACCAGACAGCGGGTGAGATCGGCGCGATCATCGTCGAACCGATGCAGGGCACCGCCGGCAACGTCATTCCGCCGGACGGTTTCCTGCGCGCCGTCCAGGGGATCGCGCGCGAGCACGATGCGCTCCTGATCGCCGACGAGATGATCACCGGATTCGGCCGCACCGGCGCCATGTGGGGTGCGGAGCACGATGGGGTCGTGCCCGACATCATGACGGTCGGCAAGGGGATGGGCGGCGGCTTTCCGCTGGCCGGCGTGATCTCCAGCGACAAGACCACGGCGGCCAAGCCCTGGTCTAACCCGAGCGCCAGCTCGTCGAGCTACGGTGGCAACCCGCTCGCTGCTGCGGCCGGCCTCGCCTCGCTCGAGATCATCCTGAAGCAGGACCTCGTGAAGAACGCCGAGCGCGTGGGCAAGGTGATGCTCGGTCGCCTCGAGGAGCTGAAGGAAAAGTACCGGTGCGTCGGCGATGTCCGCGGCAAGGGCCTCATGCTCGGGATCGAGCTGGTGCGCGACCGTGTGACGAAGGAGCCGCTCGCGAAGACAGTGACGCAGGCGCTCTACCAGGAGTGCCTCCGACGTGGTCTCGTCGCCATGACCTACGCGCCGTCGGTCCGCATCAACCCGCCGCTCACCATCCGCGAGGACGCCGCGCTCGCGGGGCTCGCGATTCTCGACGAGGCGCTCGCGGTGATCGTGCGCCAGCACGGGCTCGAGTAGGATGCGCCGCGGCGCGCTCATCGGCCTGGGCAATGTCGCCCTCCACGGCCACCTGCCCGGTTGGCGCCGCCGGCGTGACGTCGAGATCGTCGGCGGCACCGACGCGCGGCCCGAGCAGCGGGCGGTCCTGGTCGCCCACGCGCCGGGGACACGCTGGTACCCGACCGTCGTCGAGCTCCTGTCCGAGGCGGCGCTGGACTTCGTCGACATCTGCACGCCGCCCTCGAGTCACGCGGCGCTCATCCGCAGCGCGCTCGAGCGCGGACTGCACGTGCTCTGCGAGAAGCCGCTGGTCGGCGCGCGCGACGACCTGACGTCGCTGACGCGGCTCGCCGAGAAGACCGGGCGGGCGCTGTACACGGTCCACAACTGGCACCAGGCGCCCATCGTGCGGCGGACGACCGAGCTGGTGGACGAGGGCCGGATCGGGCGCGTCAGCCACGTGGTCTGGCACACGCTGCGCACCCGGCCCGCGGCGACCGGCAACGAGCGCGGCGGCAACTGGCGCGTCGATCCGGCAGTGGCCGGCGGCGGCGTACTGACCGATCACGGCTGGCACGTGTTCTACGTCATCCAGCGGTGGATCGGCACGCCACCCCTGTCCGTGAGCGCCTCGCTGGAGCGGCGGCGTCACACCGGCTGGAATGTTGAAGACACGGCGAGCGTGCGCGTGACGTACGCGAACGCGACCGCAGAAATCTTACTGACCTGGGCGTCGGATGTCAGGCGGAACTGGGCCGAGGTGCGCGGCACCGGCGGCCTGCTCGAGCTTCGTGACGATACGCTCGTGCTGAAGGGCGATGCACGCGGCGCCGACCTCGCCTGGGCCTGCCCGCCGGCCATGTCCGATGGCTCGCATCACCCAGACTGGTTCGACGGCGTGGCGGAGCGGTTCCTCGCCGAGGCGTTCGGCGCGGCTCCCCGCGGCGCGAACCTGGCCGAGGCGACGCTCTGCGCCGCCCTGGAGCGCGGGGCGCGCCGCTCGAGCCTCGACGGCGGGCGCGAGGTGCCGCTCTCCGAGGTTCTGCGCTGACGACCGCAGTCGCCGTCTCCACGCAATCCGTGGACAGCCTGCTCCTCGTGGTTCCGGCCGGGGCAGCGGGGTCGGTCGCGGCCGACATGGTGGTCGCGGGTCTCCCGCTGCTGCGCCGCATCGTGCTCGCCGGCCAGCGCGCCGGATTCGCACGCGTGGTCGTCCAGGGCGATCCTTCCAGCTTCGACCGGCTGCTCGGCGGGACTGCCGCGACCGCGCTGAGCGGCACCGCGCGAGTGACGACGTCCCGCTGCCGCATAGTCATCCTGGCCGCCAACGTGGTTCCCCAGGCGCGCTGGCTCCGGGCGCTGCGCGAATTGGAGATCGAGACCGAGCGGCTCTACGCCGACGCCGGCGCGACCGCGGTCATCGACACCGACGAGCCCGCAGCTGTGCTCGCCGCGGCCGCGTCCAGCCGCAGCATCGGCCACCTGGTCGACGCGCTGCGCGCGCGATTCGACTGGGCCGATCTCAAGGCCGACGACGTGGGCCGCTTCCCGCTTGCCGCGGCGTCCGACACGGGTAAGGCCGAGTCGTGGCTCTTACGCAGCCTGATCAAGCAGCGCGAAGGGTTCATGTCGCGCCACTTCGAGCGAAGGATCTCGCTGGCGCTCACGCGGCGGCTGGCCGTCACTCGCATCACGCCCGACGTCATGACGCTGGTCAGTCTCGCCATCGGACTCGCCGGCGCGCCTTTCTTCCTGTCGTCGTCGCCGGCCTATCAGCTGACGGGCGCCCTCCTGTTCCTGCTTCACTCGATCCTCGACGGCTGCGACGGTGAGCTCGCCCGGCTCAAGTTCATGGAGTCGCTGCACGGCGCGATCCTCGACTTCTGGGGCGACAACGTCGTGCACGTGGCAGTGTTCGCCTGCATGTCCGTCGGCCTGAGCTTCGCCCAAGAGGCAACCTGGCCGTTGGCGCTCGGCGCCCTCACGGTGGCGGCCACGCTCGCCGCAGCCGCCCGTGAGTCGAGCCCCATCATGCAGGACACCGCGCTAGGCGTGGACGCCGGCTGGAGGGCGCGGCTCGCGGAGGCGTTTTCGAGCCGCGACTTCATCTATCTGATCGTTGCCATGTCGGCCTTCGGCAAAGCCCACTGGTTTCTGGTCTTCGCGTCCGTCGGCACGCCGATCTTTTTCCTCCTGCTCCTGTCGATCGGCGCGCGGCGACGCGCCTGAGGCCGCGTGGCCGGATTCGTCGATGTGCTGCTCCGGGGGCTCGCCCTATGCGGTCAGTCGATCGCCGTCGGCGGGGTGTGTTTCGCGCTCCTGCTGTTGCGGCCGGGGTCGAGCGAGGCCGCGGCGCGTCAGCGGCTGGCGAGGAGCCTCATGCTGACGGCCGGGGGGGCCATCGTCGTTGCCGGTGCGCAAGCCCTATCGCAGACCGTCCAGCTCTCGGTGCTCGGTGACGCGCGCACGGGGTGGCCTTTCGCCGAGGTCGCGGCCACAAGCTACTTCCGCGCGAGTCTGGCGCGAATCGTCGCGTGCGCCGGACTCGTCGCCGGGTGCGTGGCCCTGGCGAAGCGCCCGGACCGCGCCGGATGGTGGATTGCGCTCGTTGGGTTCGCCCTCCTTCTCGCGACGGCCGGCGCGTGGACGAGTCACGCGGCCGGTCGCCTCGGGCCCCGAGCCTTTCTGCTGGTCCTCGACGCGCTCCATCAGCTCGCGGCCGGCGTCTGGGTGGGCGGGATTCTTCATCTCATCGTCAGCGGCCCCTCGCGAGGGGCCGGCGCGCCAACGAAGGTCCTCAAAGGTTTCTCGACGATGGCGAGCGTCGCCGTCGCGGTGCTGGTCCTCGCCGGCATCGGCCTCACGTTCGCGTATGTGGACGGACCACGAGCGCTCCTCGGCACATCGTATGGCGTCATGGTGCTGGCGAAGGTGGTGGTCCTGGTGGGCCTGCTCGTCCTGGGCGCAGCGAACTTCCTGGCCGTCCGGCGGCTCGCGGAGAGCTCGGCCAGCCCCGGGGTTCGGCTGCGGCGGTTCGTCGAGGTCGAGCTGGGGCTCGGCCTGACCGTGCTGTTCGTCGCGGCGTCGCTGACATCGCTGCCGCCCGCGCGTGACGTCGTGGCCGAGCGCGCGCCGCTGGCGGAAGTCGCGGTGCGCTTCACGCCCCGGCTGCCCACGCTCACGTCGCCGCGGATCGCCGAGATGCCGGTCGACGACCGCAACGCGCCGCGTACGGACGCCGACCGCGCATGGTCCGAGTTCAACCATCACATCGCCGGCCTCTTCGTGCTCGCCATGGGCGTCCTGTCCGTCCTGAACGCCACCGGGCGCGCGCCCTGGGCGCGGCACTGGCCGCTCGCATTCCTCGGCCTGGCTGGCTTTCTGATGATCCGCATCGACCCAGGCGCGTGGCCGCTGGGGCCGCTCGGCTTCTGGGAGAGCCTGCAGTATCCCGAGGTGCTACAGCACCGCCTGTTCGTCTTGCTGATCGTCGCGTTCGGCCTCTTCGAATGGTCGGTGCGCACGGGCCGGCTCCGCGCCCCGCGGGCTGCGCTCGTCTTTCCGCTCCTGTGCGCGGTCGGGGGCGGGCTCCTCCTGACGCATTCGCACGCCGGTCTCAATCTCAAGGAAGAGTTTTTGATCGAGGTGACTCACGTGCCCCTCGGCATCCTGGCGATGGTCGCCGGCTGGGGCCGCTGGCTCGAGCTCCGGCTGCCCGCCCAGGCGGGCCGGCTTCCGAGTCGTATCTGGCCGCTGGCGTTCACGCTCGTGGGGGTGGTTCTCGTGTTCTACCGGGAAAGCTGACCTGGGCTACCTGCGCGTCGCGCTCCTCCTGCTCGGCGCGGCGCTGCTCGCCGTGCTCGTCGCTCAAAACGACCCGGCGGCCATCGTCGGATCGATCGCGGACCTGTCCTGGCGACTGGCGGTCATCCTGTGCTTTCCGGCCGTGCTCGTCGCGGTGTTCGACACGCTCGGCTGGCGCTACGCATTCCTGCGCGAGGTCGGCTTCCGGGTCCTGTTCGCTGCGCGGGTCGCCGGCGAGGCCTTCAACCTGACGACGCCGGCCGCGCTCGGCGGCGAGGCGGTCAAGGCCTGGCTCCTGCGCGGGCACGTACCGCTCGACGCGAGCCTGGCGTCGGTGATCGTCGCCAAGACGACGATCACGATCGGCCAGGGCATCTTCCTGCTGGTCGGCGTCATGGTGGCGTGGAGCACAATCCTCCAGGGATCGCTCCTCCTCTACGGCATGCTGTGGCTCTTGGCCCTGGAGGCAATCGCGCTCTCGCTGTTCGTGCTCGTCCAGACCCGCGGCATGCTCCGATGGATGGGTCGGCTGCTCGATCGATTCGGAGTCGGCGCGATCGGCGGGCGCTCGACGCTCGGCCGGGTCGACGACGTGCTCGGCCAGTTCTACCGGACGGCTCCCGCCCGACTGGCGCTCTCGATCGCCTTCCACTTCGGGGCCTGGTTCCTCGGCTCGCTGGAGACCTGGCTCATCCTGAAATTCCTCGGCACCGAGGTCTCGTTTGCTACCGCTACCGTCATCGAGGCGTTCGGTGCGGCGATCAAGGTCGCGACCTTCCCGATCCCGGCAAGCCTGGGCGCCCTCGAGGGCGGCTTCGTAGCCGCGTTCGTGGCCCTGGGGCTCTCGGCCCCGACGGCCATTTCCTTCAGCCTTGTTCGACGAGTCCGCGAGGTGGTCTGGATCGCCATCGGCCTCGTCGTGTTCGCGGTGATGCGGCCCCGTGAGCCGGTCGGGGGCCTCGGGGGGAGCGGCGCCGGGTCCGCCGGGGTCAGTTAAAAAGGCCAGGGCGCGGCCTCCGTTGTTAGAATTAGCCCGCCCATGAGCGCCAGAGGCTTCGCCGGCGCCCTCCTTGTTGTTCTGCTCTCGGCGACAAGCTGGGCCGGGACCAAACTGCCCACGGTGACTCACGACGGGCGGTCGTACGTCGAGCTCAGCCGGGTGGCCGCTACGCTCCAGACGAAGCTCGATGCGACGCCGGCGAGCACGCGCGCCCACCTGCGCACCCGCGACAAGACCGTTACATTCACGCGGAACTGGTCTCAGGTGCTGGTCAACGGCAAGCCCGTCGTGCTCGATGCGCCCGTACGGGTGAAGCAAGGTGTCTGGCTCGTGCCCGAATCGTTCATGGGCCGGGTCGTCCCCACGCTCGTCGCGGGCGCGCCGGCTGGCGCGGCCCCGGTGCGCACAGCCGCTGCGCCGGCCGAGGTCACCCTCGAGGATGTGCGGGTGCGCTCCTATCCCTCGTTCACCCGGATCGTCGTCGAGACTTCGGCGGCCGTGCCCCACCGCATCGAGTCGAGTGGACCCAAGGAAGCGCGTGTGCGTCTGCTCGGTCTCGGAAACGGCGCGCAGGTCGAGGGGATTCACGACGGGTTGATCGCGGAGGTGCGGCTCGAGCGCGCCGGCGCCGACGGGCTGCTGCGCGTGGTCTTCGAGGGCGCGGCCGGGACCATCAAGCCCACGACGCTGGCCGACCCGCCGCGGCTCGTGCTCGACGTTTCCCGACCCGCAGAGCCCACCGCGCGGGAGCGCCAGGAGCAGATCGGGCCACTCAAGATGATCGTGCTCGACGCTGGGCACGGCGGCCATGACTCGGGCGCCACCGGCCCCACAGGCCTTATGGAGAAAGATCTCGTCCTCGACGTCACACGCCGCGTGGGCAAGCTGGTAGAGCAGCAGCTGGGCCTGAAGGTGCGGCTGACCCGGGATGCCGACTACTTCGTGACCCTCCGCGAGCGCACCAGCATCGCCAACCGCGAGCGCGCCGACCTGTTCGTGTCGATCCACGCCAACGCTCACCGCGAGACCGCCACGGACGGGGTCGAGACGTATTTCCTGTCCTCGGAGGCCACCGACGGCGCCGCGCGTCAGGTGGCCGCGCTCGAGAACGGCGTCGTCCAGCTCGAGCAGCCGCTCGGCCGCGGGACCGGCCAGGTGGACATCGTGAAGGCGATCCTCTGGGACCTCGCCCAGTCGGAGTTCCAGACGGAGTCCTCGCGGCTCGCCGAGGTCGTCCACGACTCGATGACGCACTCGCTGCGCATTTCCAACCGCGGCGTGAAGCAGGCGGGGTTCTATGTCCTCGGCGGCGCGGCGATGCCGGCGATCCTGATCGAGATCGGGTTCGTCACCAATCCGAAGGAAGAGCGGCGCCTCAAGGATACGAAGTACCGCGACGAGATCGCGCGCGCCATCTTTGCGGGGCTCGTCGAGTACAAGCGGGCCTGGGACCAGCGGGCGCGCGCGGCGGCCGAGCCCGCGCCGGTGACGCGGGTACGCTAGCAATGCCCAGACCCGACGGCCGCGCCCCCGACCAGCTCCGGCCCATCATCGTCACCCGAGATTACCTCCTGCATCCCGAGGGCTCGGTGCTTGTGGAATTCGGCGCGACGAAGGTCATCTGCACCGCGTCGGTCGAGGACAAGGTGCCGCCCTTTCTGAAGGGTCAGGGGCAGGGGTGGGTCACCGCCGAGTACGCGATGCTCCCGCGATCGACCAACACCCGGACGCAGCGGGAGAACCGCGGGCCGAGCGGCCGATCTCAAGAGATTCAGCGGCTCGTCGGCCGGGCGCTCCGCGCCGTCATCGACCGGGGCAAGCTCGGCGAGCGGACGGTGTGGGTGGACTGCGACGTGATCCAGGCCGATGGGGGCACGCGCACCGCCGCCATCACCGGCGGCTTCATTGCGGTCGCCGACGCCATCACCCGCATTCCCGGCCTGCAGGCGTCGGCCGCGATCCGGGACTGCGTCGCGGCCATCAGCGTCGGCGTCGTCCAGGGCCAGGCGCTTCTGGACCTGAACTACGCCGAGGACTCCACCGCCGAGGTCGATATGAACATCGTCATGACCGGCTCCGGCGAGTTCGTGGAAGTGCAGGGGACAGCTGAACAGGTGCCGTTCAGCCGCGCCCGGCTGGACGCACTTCTGGCTGTCGCGGAGACTGGCATCCGCCGCCTCGTCGGCCTCCAGCGGCGCGCCCTCGACGCGCGTGCCGAGCGCACCTTCAAGCTCTAGACCGGTCCTCGTCCTCGCGACGCTCAATCCCCACAAGGGCCGCGAGCTCCTGGCGCTGCTGGGCGCCGTGCCCTTCCAGATCAAGCTGCTCTCCGAGTTTCCGGGCGCTCAGCTTCCGGAGGAGACGGGCCGGACCTACGCCGAAAACGCCCTCGTGAAGGCCCGCACCGCGGCTCGGCTGACGAGCGTGCTGGCGCTCGGTGACGACTCCGGGCTCGAGGTGGACGCGCTCGGCGGTGCGCCCGGGCTCCACACCGCGCGGTTCGGCGGCCCGGGCCTCAGCGATCGGGAGCGGTGGGAGCTCCTGCTCGAGCGGCTCCGCGACGTGCCGCCGGCCCGCCGGACGGCGCGCTTTCGCTGCGTGATCGCGCTGGCGAGGCCGGCGCGCGGCGAGCAGGTGGTCGAGGGCGTCGTGGAGGGTGTGATCGCCGAGGCGCCGCGCGGGAACGGCGGCTTCGGCTACGACCCCGTGTTCTTCTATCCACCGCTCGGCCGCACGTTCGGCGAGATCTCCGACGAGGAGAAGCAGCGCGTGAGCCACCGCGCAAAGGCGCTCGCCGCCGTCCGCCGACTCCTCGGCGAGTGATGGCGAGTGATATAGTCGGTTCGAGCGACGCGACACGATGATGCCGGCGGGGTGTGGCGCAGCCCGGTAGCGCACCTGCTTTGGGAGCAGGGGGCCGGAGGTTCAAATCCTCTCACCCCGACCATCTCTTCGGTCCAGCCCGTCGTTCTCAGATTCCCGGAGGTGCCGCGATGGCGATCATCCGGCTTCTCGTGACGACCGACGCCGCGCGGTCTTTCGCTGGGCCGTCGATCGTTCGAGACGTTGAAGATCGTCGATCGGGTCAAGAGCACGGGCGCGATGTCCCCTGGAGAGTGGCATGCGCCGGACGTGCGGATGTGGGTTCGCGACCGCGAGCGGCGGGAGCCAATTTCTCCACTCTCTCTCCCGAAGCGTGCATCGATGCGTGCTAGACTCGGCGCGATGCTCAAGGCCGTGGTCGTGATCGTGACTGCGCTGATCGTTCTCATCAGCGTGGCGGCCTGGGCCTACACCTGCCCCGTCGTGATCAAGCAGGCCGAGGATCTCATCAAGAAAGCCGAAGCGGGCAAGGTGACGCCCGAGACACGCCAGCTGATCGACGAGGCCAAGAAGCTCGTGACCGAGGCGCGCGCCCACCACGAGAGCGCCAAGACCAAGCGTGACCACGGCGACGCGGTCCGCAAAGCCCGGACCGCCGTCGCGTTCGCGGAAGAGGCCGTCATCCTCCAGAGCCCATAGCTCGGCAGGCGGTGCGACGTCGACGCCAGCGATTCGCCGGCAGCGCCATCTTCATCACGGGTGCCTCCTCGGGCATCGGCGCAGCCCTCTCCCTCGAGTTCGCCCGTGAAGGCGCCGACGTGGTGCTGGCCGCGCGCCGCCGCGACCGGCTGGAGTCGCTGGCGGCCGAGATCGGCGCCATCGGCCGCCGGGCGGTGGTGGCTCCGTGCGACGTCACCCGTGAAGGCGACCTCGAGCGGGCCGCCGCCGCCGGCCGGGCCGCCTTCGGCAAGATCGACGTCGTGGTCGCCAATGCCGGGTTCGGGGTCACCGGTCTCCTGGAGCGCCTCTCCCTCGACGATTACCGCCGCCAGCTCGAGACGAATGTCTTCGGCGTGCTCCGCACGGTCTACGCGACGCTCGCGGACCTCAAAAAGAGCCGGGGGCGGCTCGTGGTGATCGGCAGCGTCAGCGGCCACATCGCGGTCCCTGGGTCCTCGCCCTACTCGATGAGCAAGTTCGCGGTGCGAGCCCTGGCCGACTCGCTCGGCCACGAGCTGGCCGAGCAAGGCGTCTCCGTGACCTTGATCAGTCCGGGCTTCGTCGAGTCGGAGATCCGGCAGGTCGACAACCGCGGAATCTTGAGAACGGAGAAGGCGGCGCCGCCGATTCCCGCGGCGATGGTCATGGCGACGCCGACCGCGGCGCGAAAAATCGTCGGCGCGGCGGCGCGGCGGCGCCGCGAAGTGGTCATCACCGGCCTCGGGAAGGTCTCGGTGCTCCTCCAGCGCCACTTTCCGGGGCTGCTCGCGAAAATAATTCGACGTTTCGCTATTAAAGGACGACGAGAACCGCGCTAAGATGGGCTCGGCGCCGGAGGCGCCAGGAGGGAGGCGAATGCTCCACTTCACGATCGATGGGTTTCGGGGGTTCCGCTCTCGCTTCGACGACGCTCACCTGATCCAGGAGGTTCTCGAGGACGCGCCCGCGCAGCTCGGGCTGAAGCGGGCCATGCCGGCCTTCGTGCTGCCCTACTACAACGGTGTCGTCCCGGAAGACTGCGGGATCAGCGCATTCGTGTTCCTGGCCGGCGGGCACTTCACGCTCCACACCTTCTCGTTCCGGGAGACGTACTTCGCCGACCTGGTGGCGCCGGACGACTTCGACGCGGCCCGGCTCCGGGCACTGCTCGAGGCCGTGTTTCCGTGCGCGATGACCAGCGTCAGGACCGTCGAGCGGCAGGATCTCAAGGACTCCGAGCCGGACGTCGACAACGACTTCGGCCCCCATCTCTTCCTGAACATCGACGCCTACCAGGGCCCGCGGAACCTGGACGCCCTCTTCAACCTCTTCGACCGGCTCCCGGCCGAGATCGGCATGACCCCGATCATGCGGCCCTACGTCATCCGGGACGAGGTCCGCGGCCAGCCGGTGCTCAGCGCGATGACGATGATCGCGGAGAGCCACGTGAGCCTGCACGTGTTCCCGCGCGAGGAGCGCGCCTATTTCGACATCTTCTCGTGCCGATTCTTCGACCGGTCGTTCGTCGTGCCGCGGTTGCTGGCCCAGTTCCCCGGCGGCAGCGTGCAGGAGGCGCTGATAGCCCGGGGTAGCCGCTACCGGTATCTCCGGACCGAGCGGGCTGACGAACACGCCAAGTCGCGCACCTGGCTACCTCAGCGATAGGAGCGACCATGACTCGTGACCTCCCGTTCGACGACCCGAGCCTCGTCCGCGAACCCATGACCGTCTCCGAGGACGGCGGACGGGGCAGCGTGCTCTCCCTGCTCGGGCGGATGGGGAAATCCGCCTTTCAGGGGCGCAAGCTCGCGGAGGCCTTCGAGGCCTGGAAGCGGATGATCGAGGGCGACAGCTTGATCTGCATGGGCTACGCCGCGTCGATGTCGAGCGCCGGCATGTGGCCGCTGGTCACCTGGCTCGTGGAGCGCGGCTACATCGACGTGCTCGCCTCGACCTCGGCCAACATTACCGAAGACCTCCTGGACATGATGGACGGCACGCGGGTCTACCGCGTTGACCCCGAGCACGTGGACGACGTGGCGCTCGCCGAGAGGGGGTTCTACCGGTTCTACGACCACATCGTCTCCTCCAAGAAGTACGACCAGATGGAGACGGTCGTCACCGGCCGGTTCTTCGACGAGCTGGCCGAAACTTGGCGCAAGCCCACCATCCCGACCGTGCGCTTGCTCTTCGAGCTCGGCCTCTGGCTCAACGCCAAAGGATTCGAGAGGTCGATCCTGGCCACGACGGCGCGCAGCCAGGTGCCCGTGTTCTGCTGCGGGCTTCCCGACGGGCCGATCGGCGAGGGGTACAGCACCTCGCCCAAGGCCGAACAGGCGCCGGTGGTCGACTTCTTCAAGGACTACCGGATCGCCACCGACGTCATGGACAACGCCATGATGTCCGGCCGCGGGACGTCGGTCATCTTCCTCGGCGGCGGCGTGCCCAAGGACTTCCTGCAGATCACGGCGACCAGCGTCCGGACCCGCCACGGCAACGTCGACCCCACACCGCACAAGGCTTCGATCCAGATCACCACCGACAACACCGTCTTCGGCGGGCTCGGTGGCGCCACGCTCGCGACCGAGTGCATCTCCTGGGGTAAGGAGGCGCACGGCAGCGACAACGTCATGTGCTTCGCCGATATCACCATTGTGCTGCCGATCATCTGTCAGGGGCTGGCCGAGCACTTCGGGCGCGGGCATCGGCGCGAGCGGCCCAAGCCGCTGAAACTCGCCGAGGTCTTCTAACCCCTCGCCCATGTGCCGTCGCGTTCTGCTGCTCGTGCTGGCGATGGTCCTTGTCGGCACGAGCGGCTACGCGCAGAGCGACCGTCCGACGCCCAATTCGTTCCGGCTCGAATGGTCTCGACGCCCGGGCTGGATGCGACCCGGCACCGACGGATACATCTACAACGAGTCTCGCTGGCGAGTGACCAATGTGCGCGTTCAGGCGCGGGCCCTCGACGGCTCGGGGCGCCTCGTCCGCGAGACGGTCGTCTCGGTGTTCGGGAACTCGGTGCCTGGGGTGCGCACGTTCTTCTCGCTGCCGCCGATCGCGGAAGGGGAGAGCTATCAGCTCGAGGTCGTGAGCTTCGACCTGATCTCTCGGGAAGCGCCTGCCAGAGACGAAAGCCCGTAAGGGGGGCGGTCCCCTCACGGGCTTTCGTCGTCGCTACTGCCGTCGCCTACTTGTTGTGGCCGTGCCCCTTGCCGCCGCCGGGGTTGCCGGGGCCCGAGACGTGCGCCTCTCGGAACGGGGCCTGCGGTCCGCGGTCGTGCCAGCCTCGCTTCTCAGCCCACTGAGGACCCCACTCGTGGCCCCAGTGCGGCGGCGCCTGGCGCTGCCACTGCTTCCAGTGTCCTGGAGGCACGTGGTAGTAGCGCACTGGCACTGTCAGGACTGGTCTCGGAACGAACTGCGGAGAGACGAAAACCCACGGGCCGTCATGACGGCGGCTCACGTGCCAGCCCGAGGGGGTGAACACCCAATATTGCCCGCCGTAGAAGAAAATATTACCCGGTGCGCTCGGCGCGTAATGCACCGTCGGGACGCCCGGAACCACCACGAGGGGCGGCGGCGCCGGCAGGCTGAAGCCGATGTCCACGTGAACTTGGGCGTCGGCCGGGCCGGCCAGGATCAGCCCAAGCAGGGCGACGGCCGCATAGTAAATGAGCATGTAAATCCTCCTCCTCTGAGGATCGGTCAATCGCC
>JBKPCO010000024.1:0-3759 GCA_046727415.1 Candidatus Methylomirabilota bacterium | reverse complement strand
CGAGAGGCGGCCAGCGCCTCCACCTCGCGATCCAACGTGAGGGCGGAAAGCTTCACCGCCGTGTTAAGCCAGAGTAGGAACTTGGGCCTTCGGGGGTTGAAGAAGTCTTCAACCTGAAATTGCGGCTCAGGACGATCGGGTCGTCGCGATGTGGCCACTGCCTTCATCCTGTCGTCAAGGTCGATCAGCCGCATCGACACCTCGGTTCAGGACACCTAGCGAGAGTCTAGCCTAACGTTGGGACTCGCACCAGCGGCAGGCGCATTACCTCACAAGGGGCGGTCGCCCTCGACCTGCGTCTTGACAACCTCTCGCGATCACCAGCACGTCGCCATCGCCTTCTTCGTCGTCGCAACCCTCATCCTCCGCTTGCGGGGCGAAACGATGTCTGAACGGCCCCGCACGCAAGCACCGCCGTCAAGTATCCTGTGGTCAGTGTGAGCGCGCGCGTTCACGACACGAACCCGCAACTCCCGGTCGATGGCAAAACCAGACGATCGCGGCATCGCCCGACCGTGTACACGGCTCCTACGGGGCGGCGCCTCGCGACTCTCTCGTTGACCGCCCTCGGTGTTGTCTTCGGTGATATTGGCACCAGTCCCCTCTACGCGTTCAAGGCATGCTTCAACACCAAGTACGGGCTGTCGCCCACTGTCCTGACGGTCTATGGGGTGCTCTCGCTCATCGTCTGGTCGTTGATCCTGGTCGTGAGCGTCAAGTACCTCATCTTGGTTATGCGTTTGGACAATCGCGGCGAGGGCGGTATCGTGGCGCTGCTCGCCCTGCTGCGACAGAAGCGCCGTCGCGGCCTCGTCGTTGCGCTGGGACTCTTCGGCGCCGCCCTGCTCTACGGCGACGGCGTCATCACCCCGGCCATCTCCGTGCTCAGCGCCGCAGAAGGTTTCGAGGTCGTCACGTCGGCGTTCAGACCCTACGTGCTTCCCGCCACCCTCCTCATCCTCTTCTTGTTGTTCTTCTTCCAGAAGTACGGGACGGCGAGGGTGGGCGGCGTCTTCGGCCCGATTATGCTCGTATGGTTCGCGACGATCGCGACGCTCGGCGCCCTCGAGATCGTTCGCGAGCCCTCGATTCTGCGCGCGCTGAATCCCTGGTATGGCGCGCGGTTCCTCCTCCTTCATGGTGCTCCCGGCTTTCTGGTGCTCGGTGCGGTAGTGCTCGCCGTGACCGGGGCGGAAGCGCTCTACGCGGACATGGGGCACTTCGGCCGCACCCCCATTCGCCTCGTCTGGTTCGTGTTCGTCCTCCCCGCACTACTCCTCAACTATTTCGGCCAGGGCGCGCTGGTGCTGCGCATCCCCGACGCCGTCCAGAACCCGTTCTACCTCCTGGCGTCGCGCTCCTTCCTGTATCCACTCGTCGTGATCGCGACGCTCGCCACCGTCGTGGCGTCGCAGGCCCTCATCTCCGCCGCCTTCTCTCTGACACAGCAGTGCGTGCAGCTCCACTACAGCCCCCGCGTCTCGATCGTTCATACGTCGCGGTCGGAGGCCGGGCAGATCTACATTCCTAGCGTGAATACAGCCCTGATGATCGGCTGCTTACTGCTCGTCCTCGGCTTCGAGTCGTCGAGCGCGCTCGGTGCCGCGTACGGCATCGCCGTGACCGGAACGATGACAATCACGACGGTGTTGTTTTACGTCATCGCGCGCCAGCGCTGGCGTTGGTCGGTGCTGTGGACCAGCGCGCTGGCGGGGGGGTTTCTCACGATAGACCTCGCGTTCTTGGGCGCCAATGTCATCAAGATCGCGGATGGCGGCTGGGTGCCGCTCGCGATCGGTTGCGGCGTCTTCCTCCTCATGAACTCCTGGCATCGGGGGACCGAGCTCCTACGCGGATTCCTGGCGCGGGCCGCGGTTCCGATGGACCGATTCCTCGAGGAGGTGGAGCGGGCGAGGCTACCGCGCGTGCACGGAACAGCGATCTTCTTGACGCCTGACGTCGACGGCGCGCCGCTGGTCTTGCAGCGTCACGTCCGGTACAACAAGGTCCTCCACGAGGAGGTGATCTTGCTCTCGATCGTCACGGAGGAGATACCGGAAGTGGAGCACGACAAGCGCGTGACGACCGAGGCGCTCCCGCAGGGATTCCATCGGGTCAGGGCGTACTACGGCTTCATGGAGCGGCCGGACATGCAGGAGATCGTCGCCATCTGTCGTGACCTCGGTCTCAAGGTGGAGGCGGAGGATGCCACGTACTATCTTGGCCGTGCGGAGCTCTTATCGACCGGTCCAGCTCCGATGATGCGGTGGCGGAAGCGGCTGTTCAGTCTCATGTCGCGAAATGCGAGTGCGGCGACCGACTTCTTCAACATCCCGCCAACCCGCGTCGTCGAGCTCGGTGCGCGCATCGAGTTCTGAGGGACGGAGCGATTGTGCTTGTTTCGCGCTTGTGCAGGCGCGTCATGCCTGTCACGGCCGACGCCCGCTGACGCTTGCCTTGAAGTGGCCTCAGAAAATCGGCTTTCGTGATCACCTACGAGGCAATCGGGCGACCCCAGACGATGCAGGCCTGAACCGGTAGGCAGAGGATATCTCCCCCGCAGTATTGCCCGAGAAGCGCCTTGAGCTTGTCATCGAACTCCTGAGCGCGTCGGGTCTGCAGTCGCGCGCGCGAGAAGCCGTTTCTCGAGTGGAAGGACTCGACGTAATCCTCGATTGGCTGGCGATACGCCATGGTCTCGGTCTGCGCTCGTCCCTCGACGGTGATGAGCCCTCTGACCTCGAGCTCGATCGCCGTGTCATATGGCACGTAGTCGCGGTTGGTGCTGAACTCGCGAATCAGTTCCCGCAACCCCCGATCCCACGGCAGCGGCTCGGCCAGGCTGCGATCGACGAGAATCAGGCGCCCACCGGGAACGAGGCTCTCGGAGATTCGCGGCATCACCTTGTACCAGTCGAGCCAGTGAAAGGCTTCGGCCGCCACAACGGCCGAATAGCGCCGCTCGAAGGCGTAGTCTTCGGCAGCCATGGCGAGCCATTCGACGTGAGGAGCGACGGCACCATCGCGATTCAGTGCGCGTGCGAGCATCGGGCGTGACGGCTCGACGGCGATCAGGGTGTCGACGTGCGTGGCGAGCCCGATCGTGAAGTCGCCGGTGCCCGCGCCGAGCTCGAGAACACAGCGCGGGCGCGATCCGAGGAGCGCTTCGACGATGGCGAAAGCCTCAGGCGGATATGGCGGCCGGTGTCGATACGCGGCTGCGACTTCCTCGTCGCCGAACTGGACGGCGAATTCGGGCGCAAGGTGTCGTGGTTTGGCTCGACGCGGCTCAGTCAAGGCCTGCCGAGGTCGAGGCGGTCATTCGCCATGACTGATAGGCATCGTGAAAGCGAACGTCGAACCAACACCAACCTGGCTCTTCACCCAGATCTTGCCGCCGTTTATTCCCGCGATCAAGGCCTCCCAGCCAGCGGGACGGTGCCGACTGCGCAATGGAATGGCAGCGCGATGAAAAACGTTCCTTCTGCCTCTGCCTGGGTTACCGCCGTGTGCCACTCGGCTAGCTCGGCCGGGCTGAGCGCAGCTTCGATCCGTTCGTCGGCGGCATGCGCGCGAGCGCCGGCGTAGGTAGCCAACTGCGGCAGCATCTGTACATCGTGAAGACCCGCGTTACGGAAGCGCTGATAGAGACTGCCATCCGCGCACCCTCTGGCGCCGGCCAGCCCGTTCGGGAGCGCGGCGATCTTCATCTTCAGCTCAGCGCGCACGGGAACGTTGACGAACGATTGCATATCGATC
>JBKPCO010000023.1:0-40550 GCA_046727415.1 Candidatus Methylomirabilota bacterium | reverse complement strand
GTCGGGTGGCTCCAGGACCATCTCCACGTTCGGGGCGAGCGCCCGGCTCTCGTCGACGCTCATGCGGAACCAGCCGATGGTGGCGACCGCGACGGCCTCGGAATCGCGGAAGATGTTGGCGGTCGTCTGCACGCCGAGCGTTGGATAGAGCGGCACCGGCACCGCACCGATCCGCAGCGCGCCGAAGAAGGTGTAGAAGAACTCGGCGCACGTCGGATAGATCAGGCAAACCTTGTCGCGGGCCCGCACGCCCGCGCGCGCCAACCCGGCGGCGTACCGCGCACTCTGCGCCCAGAGCCGCTCGTACGTCACGGTCTCGTCGTAGAGCTGGAAGTACTGTTGCGCCGGGGTCAGCTCCGCGCGCAGCCGCATCATCTCGACAAGGGTCGGGGCGCGGGTCACGTCAGCGTGGGCCATTCGCGACTCCTCGCATGCGGTGGCGGTCAGTCAACTCGGGTTCCGAGCGTGGCGGACGTCATGTACGGCTCACCGTCCCTCAGGTAGAGCACCGAGACCGTGTCGCCGGGCTGACGGGCACGGATCACGGCCCGCAGGTCCTCCAGGCGGGCGACGGACGCGCCGGCGAGGCGCACGATCACGTCGCCCTCGCGCAGTCCCGCGCGCGCCGCTCCCGTTCCGGGAAGCACGCTCGAGAGGCGCAACCCATCGGCGCCAGAGCGCGGCGCGCTGGCGATACCGAGGAAGGCGCCGCCGCCGGAATCGCCGCCCCGGCGCCGAGCCGGCGGCGTGAGCTTCGCGTAGACCGGTCGCGGGTCGGTCGCCAGGCGATCGATGACGCGCGCCGCGATGGCCGCGACGCGCGCCATGCCGTCCGCGTCGATCTTGTCCGCCGTGTCGGTCGGGCGGTGGTAATCGTCGTGGCTGCCGGTGTGAAAGAACAGGATGGGGACGCCGGCATCGTAGAACTTGCTGTGATCGGAAGGCCCGTAGGGCGAGCCCTGCAAGTCGATCGTGATCCCTTCCTTCTGTGCCGCCTCGCCGGCGAGCACGCGGAGGCTGCTGCCGCTGTCGCCGCCGGCGACGGTGATGCGCCGGTCGCCGAGCCTTCCGACCATGTCGAAGTTCACCATCGCCACTGTTCGCGCGAGCGGGACGACGGGGTTGGTCACGTAGTGGCCGGAGCCGATGAGGCCGACCTCCTCGGCGCCGAACAGCGCGAACACCAGCGTGCGGCCGGGCCCACCCGCCGCCCCGAACGCCCGCGCCAGGCCGACAACCGTCGCGGCGCCCGAGGCGTTGTCGTCGGCGCCGGGGTAAATGACGCCGTCGACCCGGCCGAGATGATCGTAGTGCGCGCCGATGACGACCGCCTCGTCGGCGAGCGCGGGGTCGGTGCCGGGCAGGACGCCGATCACGTTCGCGCCTCGGATCTCGTCGGAGCCCAGATCGACACGGACGTGCGCGCGGGCCCGGGTGGGGAACGACGCGGGCGCGCGCGCGTCTTCGAGCGCCTTCGTCGCCGCCGCGAGCGTACGTCCCGAGGCAGCCAGCACGACGTCTGCCGCCGCGCGGGTGATCGTTCCGGACAGGAGCCCGACGCGGACCGCGGTATTACCCGGCGGCGGCAGCTCGGAGCTCACGACCAACAATGCGGCGGCGCCGTGCCGCTTGGCCGCGACGAGCTTGTCGAGCCGTCCTGAGCCCGCGCCGGTCAGGTGCGGAGGCGCGCCGTCGAGGGCGAGCACGATCTTGCCGCGGACGTCGAGGCCGGCATAGTCGTCGTAGCCCGCGTCCGGGAGCGTCGCGCCATACCCCGCGAAGATCACATCGCCGGTGACGTCGCCCGCGAGTGAGCCGGCGTGCGGCGTCCAGTCTCGCGCGAGCTCGAGCCGGCGCTGAGCCGGCGGGACGAGCTCGAGAGAGCTGGTCGGGAGGGCGCGCGCCGATGTCTCGAGGACGAACGACTGCAGGAACGAGCCGCGATCGCCGGCGGGCCGCAGACCGGCCGCGGCCAGCCAGTCGGCGATCCGGCGCGCCGCGCGATCGCCACCGGCGGTGCCCGAGCGCCGTCCCTCCATGTCGGGCGCGGCCAGCGCAGTCACTATCTCGCCGAGGCGCTCGGCGGAGGGCGGGACGACGGCCGACCGCGTCCCCACGCCGGCCGCGCCGAGGAGCAAGAAGGCCGTCAGGAGCAGCAGGACGTGACGGCGGGTCACACGCGCATTTTACTCCAGCTTCCGCGGGGTTTACGCTCTGCCAGCAAGGAGGGTCTCGCGATGAAGATGTACGTGGCCGGGCAGTGGATCGACAAGAGCCAGAAGATCGAGGTCCGTAATTCCTATGACGGCAGCGTCATCGACACCGTGCCGCGAGCCGAGAGCGCCGATATCGAGCGGGCGCTCCAGTCGGCCGAGCGCGGCGCGCGGGCGATGGCGAAGCTCACGAGCCACGACCGCTGGAAGATTCTCCGACGGGCTGCCGATCTCCTGGCGGCGCGCGTCGAGGAGCTCGGCGCGCTGATCTCGAAGGAGGAAGGGAAGATCATCGCCGAGGGGCGCGCCGAGGTGCTGCGCGCTGTCGACACGATCACGGAGTCGGCGGAAGAGGCCAAGCGCGTTCACGGCGAGACGGTACCCCTCGACGCGGCCTCCCACGGCGCCGGTAAGTTTGGTGTGACCATCCGCGTGCCGTGTGGCGTCGTGGTCGCGATCAGCCCGTTCAACTTTCCACTGAACCTCGTCTGCCACAAGGTGGGGCCCGCGATCGCCGGCGGCAACGCTGTCATCGTAAAGCCGGCCACTGATACGCCGCTGTCGGCTCTGCGGCTGACGGAGATCCTCCTGGAGGCGGGTCTGCCTCCGGAGGGCATCAACACGCTGACGGGCTCGGGCGGCGAGATCGGCGACCGGCTCGTCGCCGATCGCCGGGTTCGCAAGATCACGTTCACCGGCAGCCGCGACGTCGGCGAGCACATCTGCAAGACCGCCGGCATCAAGCGGGTGACGATGGAGCTCGGCTCGAACGCGCCCGTCATCGTGATGCCGGACGCCAACCTGGACAAGGTGGCGGCGGCCGTCGCCTCGACCGGCTACTCGAACGCGGGCCAGGTGTGCATCTCCACGCAGCGCGTCCTGACGTCGTCCTCGGTGTACGGCGATTTCCTCGACGCGCTCCGCCCGAAGGTCGCCGCACTCAAGACCGGCAACCAGCTCGATCCGACCGTCAACATCGGTCCGATGATCAAAGAGAAGGAGGCGGTCCGGGTCGACGAGTGGGTCAAGGAAGCGGTTGCCAGCGGCGCGCGGGTCGTCACCGGCGGCACGCGGCAGGGCGCCATGTACGCGCCGACTGTGGTGGCAGACGTCAAGCCGAACATGCGCATCTCGTCCGACGAGCTCTTCGGGCCCGCCGTCGCCGTCACGCCGTTCACCGACATCGACGAGGCGATCGCGCTGGCGAACGACACGAACTATGGACTTGCCGCCGGCATCTTCACGGAGAACCTCGAGTGGGCGTGGAAGTTCGCGCGCGAGGTCCAGTCCGGGAACCTGCACGTGAACTGGGGGCCGCAGTGGCGCGCCGATCGTATGCCCTACGGCGGCCTCAAGGAGTCGGGCTTCGGAAAGGAGGGCCCGGCCTACGCGATCGAGGAGATGACCGAGCTGAAGATGGTCATCTTCCATCTCCAGTCCTGACAGAAGCGACCCGGCCTCCGGTCATCCTAACGAGGTCCTCGGGGGTCAGCCTGAAGACGGCGTTCGGATGACCGGCGGCCGCCCAGATCTCGGGCCACTTCAGCAGGTCTTCGTCGATCAGGATCGTCAGCGGTTCGGCGTGCGCGATGGGGGCGACGCCACCGATCGCGAAGCCCGTGCGCGCTCGCACGAAGTCCGCATCGGCCCGACCGATGGGCTCGTCGAGGAGTGTGGTCACCTTCACTTCGTCGACCCGGTTCGCGCCGCTCGCAATGACCAGCACCGCGCGCTGCGTCTTCTCAGCCCGGAAGATGAGCGACTTCGCGATCTGGTCGACGCGGCAGCCGACTGCGCGCGCCGCGTCGGCCGACGTCCGCGCCGACTGCGCCAGGGCCACGATGGTGTGGCCACCACCTGCGGCGGCGAGCGCGTCCTGGACCCGCTGGACGCTCGGTCCGAGCCCGGCGTCGGCCATCGCTAGAGGCCCCGCGCCGCGCGAGCGACGTCCGCCGGATCGGGTCGCACCTGATAGTTATCGGCAACCTTGAGCCAGCGGACGATCCCTCGCCGGTCGATGACAACCGTCGTGGGAATTGGCACGTCCCCGCCCGTGGGCCCGCCGCGGGCATGGACGAGCCCGTAGCGGCGCGTCACTGTCAGGTCGCGATCGGCAAGAAAGCGATAGCGCGCGCGGAGCTTCGTGGCGAGTGTCTGGCTCCGCTCGTTCGGGTCGGGACTGATCGCCAGAATCTGTACTCCCTCGTCGCCCAGGTCGGTGAGAACGGCTCCAAGACCTTGGAGCTCGCCGACGCAGAAGGGTCACCAGTAGCCGCGATAGAAGACGAGGACGACCGGCCTCTGGTCACGGAACGTGGCGAGGGTGACCGCGGCGCCGGTTGCGTCCGGCAGGGTGAAGTCCGGCGCCGCCTCGCCGACTTTGAGAACGACGCCCGCGGCCGGCAGCCGGGCGAAAACGAAATTGAAATAGGTGCCGAGAACGATCAACGCCACCGAGAACGCGAGCGCCGCGATGTTCGGCCAGCGGGCCGACCGCCACACCGCGACGGCGGCGATGGCCGCGCCCAGCGCGAAGCCCGCGAGGTAGAGCGCCGGATGGTTGCGGATCGCCGGCACGCGCAGGAACGACAGGTACGCGAGCGCGGCGCCGAGCGAGACGGCCACGCTCAGGATGGCGGGCACGAACCGCATCATCGCTGCATGACGATCCGATCGAAGGTCTCGGCATACGCGTAACCCTTCGGCTTGCCGAGCTCCGCCGAGCGCTCGCGCACCCGCTTCTCGACCGCTGGAAAGTCGCCGAACTGGCTCGCGTGGCACGCCAGGGCCTTGAGCTTCAGGTCCATGACGTCGGTGATGTCGACGACGAGGTTCGGGTTCTCCCACTGCATCAGGTGGATCTCCAGCACCTTGTGAGGCTCGAACTCCGGCATCAGCTCCGGGAACGCCAGGTGGTCGCGCGCGAGGGGATAGACGCAGTCGAGGGCGACCCCCGCGGTGATCCGGTGATCGCGGTGCGAGCCGCCGAGGTTGTAGGTGCGGGTTGGATTCATCGCGATGACGAGGTCCGGGCGCCAGCGGCGGATCTCCCGGGTGACGTCACGGCGAAGGTCGCGGGTGTCCTCGACCTCGCAGTCGGGATAGCCGAGGAACTGCACGCGCGCGACGCCGAGTGTGCGGGCCGCGTTGCGCTGCTCCTCGGCGCGGATCACTGCCAGGCGCTCGGAGGTCATCGAGCGGTCGCTCGAGCCCTTGTTGCCGTTCGTCGCGATGACGTACGTGACCTCGCAGCCGTCCTTGACCAGCTTGGCGATGGCCCCACCGGCGCCGAATTCGGAATCGTCCGGGTGCGCCGTGACCACGAGGACGCGTTCGATCTTGTCGGCCAAAGAAGGCTCCTTTGTAGCGAGTGCGTCGGCGGCCGGCTCTCACCGAGGGTGGCCTGATCCAGATGCGGCGTGGCTCCGACACGCCCGGTCAGTCCTGGATGCGAGCCCGCTGTGCTCGCCCGCTCAACCCTTTGGGTGTCCGCGCTCGCTTCCGCACTCCCGCTCTATGCTTTGACGTCGGCTCTCAGCATACCGATTCTCGCGTCCCGTGCGAACGGCTATAATCACGCGATGTCGATCGCCGCCCCGCGCTGGGTGGGGGTCGCTGGATTGCTCGGCGTCCTCGCCGGCGCCATCGTTCTGATGGCCGCGCCCGGAAACCCAGGCGCTCTCCGGCTCTCGGGAGTGAGTCTCCTCTGGTGGTACACGGCCGGCGTCGCGCCTCTCGGCGCCATCCTGCTCATCGTGCTGGTCCGGTGTTTTCCAGCAGAAATCGCAGACGACACGAATGCCTGGGCGGTCGCGGCGGCGTGGACGTCGCCGGCGGTTCTCGGGCTCGTCGGCGCCGGTGTCTTCTCAGGCGCGCCCGGCGCGCCCGCGATCGCACTTGCCGTGCTGGTGGGGCCGCTGGTCGCGCGGCTCGATCCAGCCGCGGCTGAGCCTTTGCGCCCGAGCGTCGTGGCGCGGCTGGCTATCATCGTCGGCATCGGACTCGTCCTGTGGGCGAACTTTCTTCTCCTTGTGGACGTCGCCCGATTGCTGGGCCTCCCGCGCTGGGCGACCAGCGTCGTGGTCGCCGCGGTGGCCCTTCTGGTGTCGGTGCTTCTCCGTGAGCGTCCGGCGGCCGCGTCGCGCGTGTCGCTGGCCGGCGCCGCCAGTGTCGCGTTCGTGGCACTCGCCGCCGTCGTCGGTATCGCGCTCGCGACCTCGCCGTGGGGCGCCTGGAAGAGCGTCGCCTCGCGGCCCGCGCTCACCTTCGGCGAGCGCGACCCGTGGGTCACTACGGGCCGGACGCTCGCGGCGCCGGTCGTGCTCGACTTCACCGAGCTTCATCGGGTCACCGCGCTCAGCCTCGCGATCTACCGCGTCGACGAGCCGGGCCGGTTTCGCGAGTGGCAGCTGCGCGAGGGTGAGTCACTGACGCTCCGGGCCGGCGACCGGCTGATGCTCGACGCGGGTACGCGCCTGCGCTTCGAGGCCGACAAGCGGGTTCCCGGCGCGGCCGCATCGGGCGTCGCGTGGGCCGACCCGCCCGAGCGCAGCGCGCCGCTGACCGTCGCGGAGACGATCGGGACCACGCTCACGCTCGTCGCGGGGGCGCTCGTCCTCGTCGGGCCGGCGAGGCCGACGACGATCCGCGGCGCGTCGGCGCTCCTGCCGGCGACGGTGCTCGGCGCCGTCTGCCTCGGCGTGTACGGCGTCTACACGGCACCCGGGCTCTCGATCGGCGCGCCCGCGCTCGCTCCCGTCTTTTACGTTCCGGCGACTGTCGTCTCCGGCACGGCGGGCCGCGTGCTGGCGTGGCTCACCGCGCTCGTGTTGCTCGCGCTGCTCGCGGCGACCATGCGCGCGCTGCGCGGCATTCTCGGAGGCGCGTGCGGCGCCCGGGGCGAGCTCACCCAGCGGGTCATGACGGGGCTCGTCGTCGCTGCGGCCGTCGCGAGCCTGTGGCCGGTTGACGCGTCATGGGCTCTCTTGACCGGGCTCGGCCTGATGGCGTCGGCCGTCGTGGCGCCGCGCCTCGCGTCCGACGAGCCGGTGGCCAGGCTCATCGGTTCTCTCGTCGGCGCAACGGCATTCGTGTGCCTCGCCGTCCTCCGGCTGCCCGCGTGGGCCAGCGTCGCCGGCGCGTACCCTGCAGTGACGGCCGCGCCGCTGGCGTGGATCGCCGCCCGGGTGGGTCGAGGTATCGCGCGAGCCGTATGAGGGAGTGCGAACCGCAGGGCGTCGCGGGACTGGGGCCCCGCCGCCCGAGGCGAGCCTTATAATAGGCCGCCATGGCGAGTGATCGGATCGTCATCCGCGGCGCCCGTGAGCACAACCTCAAGAACGTCGACCTCGAGATCCCCCGCGACCAGCTGGTCGTGATCACCGGGCTGTCGGGCTCCGGCAAGTCGTCGCTGGCGTTCGACACCATCTACGCCGAGGGGCAGCGGCGGTACGTCGAGTCGCTCTCGGCCTACGCGCGCCAGTTCCTGGAGCAGATGGAGAAGCCCGAGGTCGACTCGATCGAAGGCCTGTCGCCGGCGATCTCGATCGAGCAGAAGACCACCTCGAAGAACCCGCGCTCGACCGTGGGCACCGTGACCGAGATCTACGACTACCTCCGCGTGCTCTTCGCGCGCGTCGGCGTGCCCCATTGCCCGAAATGCGGCCGGGTGATCTCGGCGCAGACCGTCCAGCAGATGGTCGATCGCGTGCTCGCGCAGGCGCCCGGCACCCGCATATTGGTGCTGGCGCCGGTCGTGCGCGGGCGCAAGGGGGAGTACAAGAAGCTCTTCTTCGACCTCCAGCGCCAGGGCTTTTCGCGCGTTCGCGTCAACGGCGCGGTCCGCGAGCTCGGCGAGGAGATCGAGCTGGACCGGAAGCGCAAGCACACGATCGAGGTCGTCGTGGACCGGCTGGTCGTGCGCGAGAACCTCGGCTCCCGGCTGGCCGATTCGCTCGAAACGGCGCTGCGGCTCGCGGACGGGATCGTCACCGTTGAGGCCCCGGACAGCAAGGCGACCAGCACGACCTTCTCAGAGAAGCTCGCGTGCGCGCAGTGCGGTATCTCGTTCCCGGAGATCTCGCCCCGGATGTTCTCGTTCAACAATCCCTACGGCGCGTGTCCGGAGTGCGGCGGCATCGGGTCGCGCGACGAGATCGACCCGGATCGGCTCGTGCCGAACGCCGCGCGCTCGCTCAAGGACGGCGCGCTGGCGCCGTGGGCCGGGCGCGAGACCACGTACTTCCGCCAGACGCTGCAGGTGCTGGCCAAGCGGCACCGGTTCTCGCTGGAGACGCCGTGGTCCGAGCTGAAGAAGCCGGTCCGCGACGTGATCCTGCACGGTGAGCGCGACGGCGGCTTCGAGGGTGTCATCAAGACGCTCGAGCGCCGGTACCGCGAGAGCTCATCCGAGGACACCCGCGCCGAGATCGAGCAGTTCATGGCCGAGCGGCCGTGCCCGGCCTGCCGGGGCGCGCGCCTGCGGCCCGAGTCGCTCGGCGTCAAGATCGCGGGCCGGTCCATCGCCGAGGTCGTGCGCCAGACCATCAAGGACGCGGGCCGGTTCTTCGACGATCTGACCCTGACCGAGCGCGAGGCGGCGATCGCCCGGCGCGTCCTCAAGGAAATTCGCGAGCGCCTCGGCTTCTTGATGAACGTCGGCCTCGACTACCTGACGCTCGATCGCGCCGCCGGCACGCTCTCGGGCGGTGAGGGGCAGCGCATCCGCCTGGCGACCCAGATCGGCTCGAGCCTGGTCGGCGTGCTCTATATCCTCGACGAGCCTTCGATCGGACTGCACCAGCGGGACAACCGAAGACTGCTCGAAACCCTCAGGCGCCTCCGAGATCTCGGCAATACTGTGCTGGTGGTGGAACACGACGAGGAGACGATCCGATCGGCCGATTACGTCATCGACCTCGGCCCGGGCGCCGGCGAGCTGGGCGGGCACGTCGTCGCGGTCGGCACGCCCGACGAGATCATGGCGAACCCCGCGTCGCTCACCGGACGCTACCTCGCGCGGTCGCTCAGCATTCCCGTGCCGGCGAGCCGGCGGAAGGGGAGCGGGCACTTCATCACGATCCACAATCCACGCGAGCACAACCTGAAGGGCATGGCGGTGAAGATCCCGCTGGGGACGTTCACCTGCGTGACCGGCGTGTCCGGCTCGGGCAAATCGACGCTGGTCAATGACATCCTCTATCGCGCGCTCGCGTCGATGCTCCACCGAGCGCAGGATCGCCCCGGCGCCCACGACCGCGTCGAGGGCGCCCAGCGGATCGACAAGGTGGTCGACATCGATCAGTCGCCGATCGGCCGCACGCCGCGCTCGAATCCGGCCACGTATACGGGCGTGTTCACGTTCATCCGGACGCTCTTCGCGCGCACGCCGGAGGCACGGATGCGCGGTTATCAGCCCGGCCGCTTCTCGTTCAACGTCAAGGGCGGCCGGTGCGAGGCCTGCCAGGGCGACGGGCTGGTGAAGATCGAGATGCACTTCCTGCCCGACGTCTACGTGACCTGCGACGTCTGCAAGGGCCGCCGGTACAACCGAGAGACGCTCGACGTCCACTACAAAGGCCAGAGCATCGCCGCGGTTCTCGAGATGACGGTGCGCGAGGCGCTCGGATTCTTCGACGCGGTGCCGGTGATCAAGTCGAAGCTCGCGACGCTCGACGACGTCGGGCTCGACTACATCCGTCTGGGTCAATCGGCGACGACCCTGTCTGGCGGCGAGGCTCAGCGCGTGAAGCTGGCGACCGAGCTGTCGCGACGGGCTACCGGCCGGACCCTGTACATCCTGGACGAGCCGACCACTGGCCTGCACTTCGCGGACATCCAGCGGTTGCTCGATGTGCTGAACAAGCTCGTCGAGCAGGGCAACACCGTCGTGATCATCGAGCACAACCTGGACGTGGTGAAGACCGCGGACTGGGTCATCGATCTCGGGCCCGAGGGCGGCGACGAGGGGGGGCGAGTGGTTGCTACCGGCACTCCCGAAGAGCTCATCCGCCACGCGGAGCGCAGCTACACCGGTCAATTCCTGAAACCGCTGCTCTCTAGCGCCTGACCATGCGCCGGACCAAGATCGTCTGCACGATCGGTCCCGCGAGCAGTAGCGCTGCCGAGCTCGATCGCCTGGTGGCGGCGGGCCTCGACGTCGCTCGCCTCAATTTCTCCCACGGCACGCACGAGGAGCACGCCGAGGTCATCGAGCGCATCCGCGAGGGCGAGGCGCGCTGGGGCCGTCGCATCGCGATCTTGCAGGACTTGCAGGGCCCGAAGATCCGACTCGGAACGTTCGGTCCCGGCGGCGGCGGCCGTGTCGACCTCGAGCCGGGCCAGCCGTTCACGCTCTACGCCCACCCGGTGGTGGGCACGGTGGAGCAGGCCTCGATCACGCATCCGGAGTGTTTGAAAGATTTGAGGGCCGGCGACGAGATCTGGATGGATGACGGCATGATCCAGCTCCGCGTCGAGTCCGCCTCGCCCGACGAGGTGCGGTGCCGGGTAGTGGTCGGTGGGCGTATCAGCGATCACAAAGGGCTCTCGCTGCCGCGCGTGTCGCTGCCGGTGTCTTGCCTGACGGACAAAGACCGCGAGGACCTGCGCTTCGGCCTGCGCCGCGGGGTCGACTTCGTCGCCGTCTCCTTCGTGCGGACGGCCGACGACATCGAGGAGGTCCGGGCGTTCCTGCGCGACGAGGCCGCCGAGCTGCCGATCGTCGCCAAGCTCGAGCGCCACGAGATCCTCGCCAATCTCCCGGGCATCCTGAGCAAGGTCGACGCCGTCATGGTCGCCCGCGGCGACCTCGGCGTCGACGTGCCGATCGAGGACGTGCCGCACATCCAGAAGGAGATCATCCGCCAGGCGCGCGGCGCGCAGGTGCCGGTGATCGTCGCGACGCAGATGCTGGAGTCGATGGTCACGCACATCCGGCCGACGCGCGCCGAGGTCTCCGACGTCTCGACCGCGATCTTCGACGGCGCCGACGCGATCATGCTGTCGGCCGAGACCGCCACCGGGCGCTATCCCGGCGAGGCCGTCTCGGTGATGGCGCGGGTCGCCGAGCGGGCCGACGGCGCCGTGCAGACCCTCGAGCGTGAGCGTCGCCGCAAGCCGGGTAGCACTTTCCAGGAGGCGATCTCCGACGCCGCGGCGACCGCGGCGTTCGTGCTCGGCGCCCGCGCGATCGTGGCGTTCACCGAGTCCGGGTTCTCGGCGCGCCTCATCTCGCAGGCGCGGCCCGGCGTCCCGATCATCGCGCTCACGCCGTTCGTCGAGGTGCAGCGACGGCTGGCGCTGTCGTGGGGCGTCGTGTCCCGGCTCATCCGGAAGGTCAAGACGACCGACGAGATGGTCGAGGAAGTCGAGGCGTCGTTGCTCAACGATGGCTCGGTACGTCCGGGCGACGTGATCGTCATCATCTCCGGATCGCCGATGTGGGTCCGGGGAACGACGAATCTGCTCAAGCTCCATCGGGTGGGCGAGCGCCGCGCGTGAAGGGCGCGCTCGGACGTCCGTTCGTCCGCCGCGCGGTCCCGCTGCTGATCGTCGTGGTGGTCGTCTGGCTCGTCGCGGGCATCCTGCTCGCCGGGCACCTCGCGGCACGGCACGACTCCGCCGCCAGCGCCACGTTCGCGTCGGTCGGCAAGGTCGTTGCCGGTGTGCTCGACGAGGTACGATTCGACGCCTCGCTGCTCGCGGAAGACCCGGTCGTCGTCGAAGGCACGCTGAAGAGCGACTGGGCGTCGCTCGGGCAGGGCGTGTGGCCGTGGATCGTGACGCTGACGCAGGATCGCCTGGCCGACCTCCTGCTCATCGTGGATGGGCGCGGCGCGCCGCTCGTCCAGGTGCCGCCGGCGCCGGGCGGTGAGGCACCGGTGGTCGCTCGGCCCGACTCGACGGTGGCCCGCTTGGACGTCGTCGACGAGCAGCCCTACTTGCTGGGGATCGCGCCGATGACCGCGGGCATGGTGGTCGTCGGGCGACGCTTCGAGTCGCTGGCCGGAACGGTCGCGGGTCTCCCGGCCCGCGTGGCGCTCGTCATGGTGTCGGGCGATCGCGCCCTCGGCTCGACGCTCCCGGATGCGCCGCCGCTCGACTGGGCAAGCGCGATGCGATCCGGGCTCGTGACGATCGGAGGCGAGCCCTGGTTCGCGCGTCCGCTCGGCGAAACCGGCGATCGGATCTGGGCGCTCGTGTCCGCGCGTGATCAGCGAGGGGAAAGCCGACAGCTCTGGCTCGGCTGGGTCGTGTCGCTCCTGGCGGCCACGGCCGCGGCCGTCGGGATCGCGGCCGTGTCGACCCGGGGGCCGGGAGAGGATGAGCGTAAGGACGGCCTCGCCCGCGAGGCCGAGCCCCGTGACACCCGGCACCGCCGCGAGCTGGAGGCGCTGCACGCGGTCGTCGTCGCGACCGGGCGGGGCGACGACCTGGCCCTCACGGCCGAGCGGACGCTCGAGGTCGTGTGCGGAGTTGCCCACGTCGCGTTCGGCGGCGTGTTCAGGTTCGACCGCGCAACGCAGACCTTGGTGCTCATCGCCCATCGGGGACTGCTGGCCGACGACGTCGAGCGCCTGCGTGTTCGCTCGCTCGACCGGAGCCACGTCGGCGAGGTGATCCGCGTTGACCGTCCCGTGGTGACCGATCTGCAGGGGTCTCAACTGCTCACGCCCGATGTCATGGAGCGCGTGAAGGCCGGGGGCTATCGGACCCAGCTCGGCTTGCCGATTCCTGTCAACGGCGAGACATGGGGCGTGATGGCGCTCATCTCGCGGGAGCCGCGCACGTTCGACGCCGACGAGCTCACGCTGCTGCAGGCGGTCGCGCACCAGGTCGGGCAGGCGGTCGCGCGCGCCGCGCTCCTGGCCGACAGTCGAGAGAAGAGCCGGCGCCTCGAGACCTTGGCACGTCTCGCGCAATCACTCAGCGCGACGCTGTCGCTCGACGAGGTGTTCCACCGCGTGGTCGACGCGGCTATCGAGCTGTTCGCGTCGAGCACCGCGCAGCTCTGGCTGGTCGACGATGACGGCGGTCACGTCTCGCGCCGGGCGGCCGCCGGCAGCCAGCCGTCGCCGGACGACAACGTCGAGCGCGTGGCCGTGGGTGAGGGGCTCGTCGGTAAGGTCGTCGCGACCCGCGAGCCGCTCGCGGCGGTCGATGCCCTGCGCGACCCGCGGGCGCGCAACGTCGAGCGGGTTCGCGCCGAGGGCGTGGCTAGCGTCGGCATGGTGCCACTGCTGCTCGGCGAACGGGTCCTCGGCGTACTGACCATCGGCGTGCGCGCGCGGCGCGAGTACACCGCCGACGAGCTGCGGCTGCTCGGCTCGCTCGCCTCGCACGCGGCGAACGCGATCAACAACGCGCAGCTCTACCGGGAGGCCACCCGCCAGGCGCAACGCATGAGCGCCCTGGCCGACCTGGCCCGCATGGTCTCCGAGACGCCCGACTTCGATCCCGCAGCGCAGCGCATCGCCGACAGCGTGTGCTCCCTGCTGGGCGCGCGGGCGTCGTGTCTCTACCGGCTCGATGCGCCGTCCGGTGCGCTCGTCGCGTTCGCCGCCTCGCGGGAGGGCGGCCCGCGTTACCAGTGGGAACCGGTGCTACCGGGCGGCACCGGCATCGCCGGCCTCGCCGTCGGCCAGCGCCGCGCCGTCGCCTCTGCCGACGTGCTCGCCGATTCTCGCATCAGGTATACCGACGCAGCCCGCGCCCGAATCGAGGAGGAGCCGCGCTGCGCGCTACTCGCGGCGCCGCTCGTGATCAAGGGGCAGGTGTTCGGCGCGCTCGCGGTCAACGATCGTGTCGGCCGCGTGTTCGACGAGTCCGAGATCCGCCTGGCCCAGACGTTCGCCGACCAGGCGGCCCTGGCGCTGGAGAACGCGCGGCTCTACACCGAGGCGCGGCGCCGCCGGCTCGAGGCCGAAGAGCTGGCCCGCCTGGCGCGCATGCTCACCGAGAGCCTCGATCCGCAGGCGGTCGGCGAGCGGATCGCCGAGAGCGTGCTCGGGCTGTTCCAGGTCAGATCGTCGGTGTTGCGGCTGCTGCAGCCCGACGGCTCGCTGGCCAACCTGGCGCGAGGGGGCCGCCGCCGCGACGTCTCCATTGTGGAGCACGACCTTCCGGCGGGTGTCGGCGCATCCGGAAAGGCGGCCGCCGAGGGGCGGGCCGTGGCGTCGGCCGACATATTCAACGACCCGTCGCTCGTCCTGACCGACGAGCTCGCGAGGGTGATGCGGCGCGCCGGCGACGCCGCCGTGCTCGCGGTGCCGCTGCGGGCGAAGGACCGGATCATCGGCACGCTGTCGCTGGGCGACACGGCGGGGCGGGTCTTCACGGAAGCGGAGTTCGGGCTCTTACAGACCTTCGGTGACCAGGCGGCCCTCGCGCTCGAGAACGCCCGTCTCTACGAGCAGAATCGGCGCCAGGTCGAGGAGCTGTCGGTGCTGCTGGAGCTGTCGCGGGCGGTCACCGGCCAGCTCGATCGGACGGCGCTGCTCGAAGCCATCCATACCCAGGTCGGACGCATCCTCGACGCGAACAACATGGCCATCGTGATGCGCGACGACGAGCGGGGCGATCTCGAGGTGGTGCTCCGGACGGTCGACGGCGTGCGCGACATGCGGTCGCCGCTCCGCTACCCGAGCCGCTCCGTAGGGCTCATGTCGGTCGTGCTCGAGTCCGGCGAGCCCGTCCGGACGGACGACTACGCCGCCGAGTGCGTGCGACGGCACGTCGAGACCGTGACGACCTTTACCGGGGTGCGCCACTGGCTCGGCGTGCCGATGCGGGCCGGCGACACCGTCATCGGCGTGCTGACCGTGCGCAGCAGCGAGCGGTCGTTCGTCGTGGCTGACGAGCGGCTTTTGACCAACATCGCCCATCTCGCCGCCCTGGCGCTGCGAAACGCCGGGCTCTTCGAGGAGCGCACGCGCGCGTACGGCGAGCTGGCCGCAGCGCAGGACCAGCTCGTGCGAACGGAGAAGCTCCGTGCGCTCGGCGAGATGGCCTCGGGCGTCGCCCACGACTTCAACAATCTGCTCGCCTCGATCCTCGGCCGGGCTCAGCTGACGCTCCAGCGCTTGCAAGACCCGCAGCTCCGGAAGTGGGTCCAGGTCATCGAGCGGGCCGCGCTGGACGGCGCGCAAACCGTGCGCCGCCTGCAGGAGTTCACCCGGATCCGGCGTGATCAACCCTTCGTGGCGGTCGATCTGAACGACGTCATCCGCGGCGCGCTCGAGATCACCCAGTCGCGGTGGCGCGAGGAGACGCGCAGTCGCGGGGTCGCCGTCGACGTGCGTACCTCGCTCGCGACGGTGCCCGGGATGGCCGGCGATCCGGCAGAGCTGCGCGAGGCGATGACGAACCTCATCCTGAATGCGGTCGATGCCATGCCCGCCGGTGGCACGCTGAGCCTGACAACGGCGCTCGAGAACGGCGAGATCGTGGTGACGGTGGCGGATTCCGGCGTCGGGATTCCCGAGGCCATCCGGGGCAAGATCTTCGATCCGTTCTTCACGACGAAGGGACCGCAGGGCACCGGGCTCGGGCTCTCGATGACGTACGGGATCCTCTCACGGCACGGCGCGCGCATCTCGGTCGAGAGCCGCGAGGGACAGGGGACGGTGTTTCGTCTCACGTTCCCGCCCGGCGAGGCTCAAGACGTGGAGGCGTCGCCCCGTGCCGAGCCGGCGTCGGTGGGCATCTCGCTCCGGTGCCTCGTGGTCGACGACGAAGAGGAGGTGGGCACCGTCCTGGGCGATGTGCTCAAGACGGGCGGGCACAAGGTCGTGGTGCTCAACGACGGCGGCGAGGCGATCGATCGCTTCCGCGCCGAGCCCTTCGATCTGGTGTTCACCGATCTCGCGATGCCGAGGGTCTCAGGATGGCAGGTGGCCCAGGCCGTGAAGGAGATCGCGCCGACGGTGCCGGTGATCCTTGTCACCGGATTCGGCGTGGAGCTATCGGCCGAGGAGCGCCACGCCCAGGGCGTCGATCTCGTGCTCGTGAAGCCGCTGCGGATCAGCGAGGTGCTCGACGTGGTCGCCCGCGCGGCTCGGCGGCGTGTCCAGCGACCCTGAACGGAGGACGACCTCATGGACTTCCGCTACCTGACCCTCGAGCGCCGCGACGGCGTCGCGACGATCACGCTGAATCGCCCGGACGCGTACAACGCGCTCAACCTCGGCCTCGGCCGGGACCTGTTCCACGCCGCCCTCGAGGTCGACGAGGATCCTGCCGTGCGCTGCGTGGTCGTCACCGGAGCCGGCCGGGCCTTTTGCGCCGGTGGCGACGTCAAGGACTTCGTCGACAACCTCGAGCGCATCGGCGCCCTCGTCAAAGAGCTGACGACGTACCTGCACGGCGCCGTGTCGCGCTTCTGCCGCAGCGACAAGCCCGTGATCATGGCGGTGAACGGCGTCGCCGCCGGCGGCGGATTGAGCTTCGCTCTCTCCGGCGACGTGGTCGTCGCGGCCGAGTCGGCGCGCTTCACGATGGCGTACTCGAAGATCGCCGCCACGCCCGACGGGTCGTCGTCGTACTTCCTGCCGCGCCTCGTCGGCATGCGGCGGGCGATGGAGCTCTACTTCACCAACCGCGTCCTCTCGGCGCGCGAGGCGCTCGAATGGGGCCTCGTCACGCGCGTGGTGCCCGACGCCGAGCTGACGACTGCAGTCACGGCCCTGGCGCGTGAGCTGGCGCAGGGGCCGACGAAGGCCTTCGGGGGCGCCAAGCGGCTCTTTCATCAGTCGACGTGGGAGAGCCTCGAGACCCAGATGGAGCTGGAAGCCCAGGCGATCGCCGCCAGCGGCCATACCGACGACTTCCGCAACGGCGTGAGGGCGTTCGCCCAGAAACAGACGCCCACCTTTCATGGGCGGTGAGCCAACCGCGTCGGTCCAGCGGCTGACGAGCCCATCGACTGGCTGCGGGCAGGTCGGCTACAATCGTGACGATGATTCGCTGAGGAGGATCCCATGGCCAGCACGACCGACGCGCGGCAGTCCGGAGCGACCGTCAAGCTCTTCTACCGGCCAGGCTGATCGTCCTGCGCCAAGACGAAGGAGCTCCTCTCGTCTTGGGGGGTCGAGTTCGACCCGGTCGACGTCCAGGCGAATCCGGCGGGCTACGATGAGCTGAAGCAGCTGGGCATCGGGCGCGTGCCGGCCGTGACGGTCGGCAATCGCGGCGCCCACGGCTGGAACCCGCCGGCGTACGCCGAGCTGCTGGGTATCCCATACAAGGCGGCCATCAAGCTTCCGCCGACCGAGCTGGCCAAGCGGCTCGACATCATCCTCGATTCCACGCAGAAGCTCCTGAGCGTGGTGCCCGACAAGCACATGGACTGGCGGCCGCCCGAGCGCAACCGGACCCTGCGCAACCTTGGCTATCATGTCTTCCGGCTCTCGCTGGCGTTCGTGGACGGCATGGACCTCGGCGAGTTCCCGGAGAACTGGCTCCTTGATCAGGCGCCGCCCGACATCCGCGACGGCGCGGCCCTCGGGCGCTACGGCGCCCTGGTGCGCGGGCGCCTCACCGGCTGGTTCGAAGGCGCATCGCCGCGAGAGTTCGAACGCGTGATCAAGGTGTACTACGGGCCGCAGTCCGGCCACGACCTGCTCGAGCGCACGACATGGCACGCCGCGCAGCACCTGCGGCAGCTCTACGCGCTCTCCGAGCGACTCGAGATCACGCCGCCGGCGCCGATGCCGGTCGACTCGTTCCAGGGACTGCCGCTCCCCGACGCGCTCTGGTGACGCGGGTCGACTACGACCGGCGCCTCTACTGCGCGTATCGCGACGGCCGCGCGCTCTCGGACGACACCGGCCGACTCTGGATGGCGGCGGTCGGCCGCCATCTCGGAGGTGCGCGCGGAAGTCTTGTGATTCTCGACCTCGGCGCCGGCACGGGGCGCTTCTCGACGCTCCTGGCCGACGCATTCGACGCCCGGGTCGTCGGCGTCGAGCCGTCCCAGAAGATGCGCGCCGAGGCCGAGCGCGGCAGCCCGCATCCGCGCGTCGTCTACCGGGCCGGCTCCGCGGCTTCCATTCGCGCCGCCGCCGGCGAGTTCGATTTCGCATTCATGTCCATGGTCGTCCACCACGTCCCGGATCTTGCCGCCTGCGCGCGCGAGCTTTACCGGGTGGTCAAGCCCGACGGCCTGGTGTTCATCCGGAACACTTTCAGCGGGCGCCTCGACAGTGTGCCGCTCTACCGGTTCTTTCCGTCCGCCCGCGCGATCGACGAGGCGCGGCTGCCGAGCGCGGAGCAGGTTCGCGCCGCCTTCGAGGCGCACGGCTTCGCGCTCGTGGCGCTCGAGGCGATCGAGCAGCAGATCGATCCGAGCCTTCGTGCCCACTGCGAGCGCATGGAGCGCCGCGCCCTCTCGACCTTCGAGCTGATGACCGACGCCGAGTTTCACGAAGGGCTCGAGCGCATGCGGCAGGCCGTCGAGCTCGAAGCCGCGCCGGCTCCCGTCATGGAGCGAGTCGACCTTCTCGTGCTGCGTCGCCTCGCGGCCTGACGAGCCGGGTCGTCAGCCGGCGTCGCGAGCGAGCCGCACGCCGTAGTCGGAGTAGCGCAGGCGAGGCGGCAGGGACGAGCGGTGGGCGACGGGGCTCCACGGGTCGGCGTGGCGCCAGGCGCCGCCGCGGCTCACTCGCCGCGTTCCGGCCTGGGGTCCCCGCGGGTTCCGCGCCGGTGAGCCCTGGTAGTAATGCTCGTCGAACCAATCGCTGCACCACTCGTGGCACACGCCTGAGAGATCGGTAAGCCCCAGCGAGTTGGCCGGGGTCTCGCCAACGCGGGGCGGCCGCGAAAACGTGTGACCGGGGCTCGTGTCGCCCCAGGGGTAGCGCGAATCGTTCAGGCCGCCGCGCGCGGCGCGCTCCCACTCTGCCTCGGTCGGCAGCCGGGCCCCGGACCATGTGGCGAACGCGTGAGCCTCGTCCCACGAGAGCCCGACGACGGGCTGGCGCGCGTCGGCGAACGCGGGGTCGGACCAGAACGGCGGCGGCGCGGCGCCGGTCGCCGCCAGGTAAGCCGCGAAGTCTCCGTTGGTCGCCGGCGTGCGAGCGATGAAGAACGCGTCGACCCAGACCGCGTGCACCGGGCGCTCGCACGGATGGCCCTGATTCCAGCCCATCTTGAACTCTCCCGCCGGGACGCGCGCGAAGTCCACGCCGTATAATAGGCGACCGTGCGAGCCGCAGCACGTCGCGGGGCTGGGGCCCCGCCGTGCGAGGCGAGCCTATAAGTAAGAAGGAGACTACCTATGAACGTCGCCCCGCGGATGGCCCGGCTAGGAACCGAGTCCGCGTTCGAGGTGCTGGCGCGCGCGAAGCAGCTCGAGCGCGCCGGCCGCGAGATCGTCCACCTGGAAATCGGTGAGCCGGACTTCGACACGCCCAAGCACATCAAGGACGCGGCGAAGCAGGCGCTCGACGCGGGGGCCACGCACTACGGCCCGGCCGCGGGGCTGCCCGAGCTTCGCGAGGCCATCGCCAAGCACGTCGCCGAGACGCGCGGCGTCGCCGTCGCGCCGGAAGAAGTCGTCGTCACGCCGGGCGCCAAGCCGATCATGTTCTTCACGATCATGGCCATGATCGGCGAGGGCGATGAGGTCATCCATCCCAATCCTGGATTCCCGATCTACGAGTCGGTGATCAACTTCGTCGGCGGCGTGCCCGTGCCGATTCCGTTGCGCGAGGAGAGCGGCTTCGGGTTCGACCTCGAGCTGTTCGAGCGCCGGATCTCCCCCAAGACCAAGCTGATCGTCATCAACTCGCCCGAGAACCCGACCGGCGGCGTGCTCGATCGCGGCCAGCTCGAGCGCATCGCCCGGATCGCGGTCGACCGAAACATTCCGGTGCTGACCGACGAGATCTACCGCCAGTTCCTCTACGAGGGCGAGTTCGCGTCCATCATGAACCTGCCGGGCATGCGCGAGCGGACGATCCTGCTCGACGGCTTCTCCAAGTCATACGCGATGACGGGCTGGCGCCTCGGCTACGGCGTGATGCCCGTGCCGCTGGCCGAGCACGTGGCGCGGCTCATGGTGAACTCGAACTCCTGCACCGCGTCGTTCGTGCAGCTCGCCGGCATCGCGGCGCTCCAGGGCGATCAGACGCCGGTCGCCCGCATGGTCGCCGAGTTCAAGCGCCGCCGCGACATTCTCGTCGATGGCCTGAACCGGTTGCCGGGTGTGAAGTGCGCGCGGCCACGCGGCGCCTTCTACGTCTTTCCGAACATCACCGGCACCGGCCGGTCGTCGGCCGAGGTGGCGGAACGGCTCCTGAACGAGGCCGGTGTGGCCGCGCTGTCGGGCGCGGCGTTCGGCGCCCACGGCGAGGGCTACCTCCGGTTCTCGTACGCGAACTCGGAGGCGAACCTGCGCCTGGCGCTCGAGCGGATGGGTCCGATCTTCGAGAGCTTCGCGAGGACGTAGCGCCCTTCGCGTCGTGAGCCGTAACACCGTCGCCGACGTCATCGTCGACGGCCTCGGGCGTGCGGGCACGCCACGACTCTACGCGACCGACGAGCGAGCAAGCTCGCGGCTCTGCGAGGCTGCCCGGGCCAGAGGGATGCCGGTGACGCTTGCGTCCGGGGACGCTACCGCGTGCGTCATGGCCTCGGTGAGCGGCGATCTCCTCGAGGCGCCGGGTGCCGCGCTCGCCGGATCGCTTCAGGGCGCCACGGCGGCGTTCGCCTGCGTTGTGCGCGCCAAGGTGGATCGGGCGCCCATGATCGTATTCACCGAGCGTCATGCCTCGGCAGTGCCCGCTTGCAAGGCCAGTCTCAGCGTGACCGTCGACACCGGGGCCCATTGGATAGCCCACGCGTCCCGGCTTGCGATGACCGAGCCGCGCGGTCCAGTCCACCTTGATATTCCCGCCGACGTCGCGGGACGATCGGCTATCCCGCTGGCGACGTCGTGCCGTCCCGATCCCTTGCCATATCCCGACGCTCGGGCGCTCGATGCGGCGGCCGGCATGCTGTCGCGTGCCTCGCGCCCACTGCTCCTCGCGGGCCTCCACTGCCGAAGCGCTGCGGCGGCGCAGTGGCTCCGAGCGTTCGCCGAAGCTCTCCCTGCGCCACTGCTGACGACGGTGCGGGCCAAGGGCTCGCTTCCGGATCCGCATCCGCTGACGCTCGGGGTGCTCGGCCACTCTGGTGTGGACGATCGCCTGCTCGGCTGGGCCGACCTCGTCGTGGCGATCGGAGTCGACACGCATGAGCCCGTCCCGGCGTCCTGCTGGTCAACCGGGCCCATGCTCGGCTTCGGTCCGCCGCAGGCGCTCGACGACCGCGTGCTCGAGGTTCAGGTAGTCGGCGACGTCGGCGCGATCATGGAAGAGCTCGCGCCGCGGCTGCGCGACGTGCGCCGTGCGGACTGGGACGTCGCCGACCTCGATCGGCTGCGACGCGAAAGCTCGGCGCGGGCGGCTGGTGCCGGCCTCTCGGCGCGTGTCGTCCGTATTGCCCGCGAGGCCACGCCGCCGGGCACGATCGCGACGGTCGACGCCGGCTCCCACTTCGCGTGCGTGGCCACGAGCTGGCAAGCCATTGCGCCGAGAGAATTCCTGACGACCAGCGGGTCGCCGTCGGGAGGATTTGCGCTACCCGCTGCCCTCGCGGCCCATCTCGTTCATCCCGACCGGCGTGTTGTCTGCTTCACCGACGCTGCCGGACTGGCGGCGGCCGCGGGCGAGCTCGAGACCGCGACTCGGCTCGACGCACCCATCGTCGTCGTCGTTCTTCGTGACGCCGCCTCGACCGGACCGGACGCGGTCGGGCTGGCTCGAAGTTTCGGCATGACGGCCGACACGGCCGATGGTGAATCGCAATTCGCCGAAGCCCTGGGACGGACGCTGCGTGCCGGCGGACCCGTTCTCATCGCCGTTACGCCGCGAGACCTGGCGCGGGGTGGAGTGAGGCCGTAAGCTCGAAGTAATGCCTTCGACGTCGACGCGGGTGGGCTACGTACTGTTCGCGGTCTTGGTCCTCGGGGTGCCGGTGGGAGCGTTCGCTCAGCCCGCGACACGGCCCGAGAGCTCCGGGGCAGTGACAGCTCCGAACACGCCGGCGCCGACGAGCGCCGCCTACCCTCAGTCACCGGAACAGGTCATGGCATCCCTGAACCGGGCGATGACCTGGTATCGCCAGAGGCGAATCGCAATGCGATCCGTGGACACCGCGGGTGTATTTGGCCGCAGCGATGAGCAGACCGCTGTCCGCCTTCTCGGTCGTGCGTTCGACGCCGCACGCGCCGCCGCGGCGGTGCTCGACCGGGACGAGGCTGGCTCGTCGTCCACCGACGGTCGCACCGCGGCGCGCAAGAAGCTCGAAGCCACCATCCGACAGGAAGAGCAGGAAGTCGAGCGCCTCCGGAGCCGTCTCCGGGCGGAACCCGAGAAGCGCGCGACTCTCGAGCGGGCACTCGTGGCCGCCAGCAACCGACTCGAGCTCGACAAAGCACGCCTGGAGTTTTTCACTCAGCTCGGAGCGTTGAATTCGCCCGATTCGAGCTCCGACGACGACCTCGAGCACCAGATCGCAGGGCTCCAGGAGGCCGTGCCCGAGCTCCAGTCGCCGGCGGCGGCGCTGGCCGCGTCCGCGGCGCCGTCGCCATGGGCATCGGGGACGTGGGCGATGATTCAGCGCTTGCTCGCGTTGCAGCGTAGTCGCAGCAGTCTGGAAGCGCTGGAGGGCGCGACCAACGAGCTGGTGCGACACGTGGACGACGATCTCAAGGCCGCCCGGGCCGCCATCAGACCGATCATGACCCGCCTGAGGGCGCTGGCGAAGGATCCGACCGACTCCGCAACCTCGCTCAAGGACAGCCAGCGCGAGTTCCGCGACTTGCTCGAGCGCCGGAAGCTCCTGGCCGCGGTCGTGCTGCCGCTGCGTGAACAATCGGCGCTCGCACGCCGGTTCGCCGCGGATCTCAAGGGCTGGAACGAGGTGATCGACCGCGAGTCCCGGCTGGCGCTGCAAGCCCTCGGCCTCGATCTCCTTGGAGTCTTGGTGGCGCTGGCCGTCATCTTCATCGGGGGAGCGCTGTGGCGGATCGCGGTGAACCGTTACGTCACCGACGCCGGGCGACGCCGAGTGCTCCTGACTGCTCGTAGTGTCGTGGTCTCGGTGGCGGTCGTGCTCGTCCTGATTTTTCACTTCACCAGCGAAATGGCCGCGCTCGTGACCGCCCTCGGCTTCGCCGCCGCCGGTATCGCCTTCGCGCTCCAGAACGTCATCCTGGCCGTCGCGGGCTACTTCACAATGGTCGCGCCAGGCGGGATTCGGGTGGGAGATCGGGTGAGCTTGCAGGGCCCGTTCGGATATGTGCACGGCGAGGTCGAGGAGATCGGGTTTGTGCGGATCAAGCTCCGGGAGCTGGCCGGCGAGCCGCTGCGACCATCGGGCCGCGTCGTCGTCTTTCCCAACTCGGTCGTGTTCACCGGCAGCTTCTTCAAGGACCCGGCATCGCCACGGACGAGCTGAGAGCTATCGCCGAGTATAATGACGGTATGCCCATCCTGAGTGCGCGTGACCAGGCTGCCGTTCGCAAGGAATTCGAGAAGATCGGCGGGCCCGTCAAGCTCGTCGTCTTCTCGCAGTCGCTCGAGGCCGCCGAGCTGTGCCAGCAAAACGAGCAGCTCGTGCGCGAGGTCGCCGAGCTCTCGGATCAGATCACAGTCGAGGTGCTCAACCTCGCCATCGACCGCGAGCGCGCTGAGGCGTACGGCGTCGACCAGGTGCCGGCCATCGTCGTCGAGGGGAGCCGCGACTACGGCATCCGCTTCTACGGCGTGCCGCTCGGCTACGAGTTCAGCAACCTGATCGACTCGATCATCGTGGCGTCGACCGGCGAGCCGGCGCTCACCGAAGACACGCTGGCCTCGCTGCGCGCGCTCGCCGCCGACGTCGACATCAAGGTCTTCTCGACGCCCACCTGACCCCACTGTCCCCGGGCCGTGCGCCTGGCACAGCACATGTCGGTGGCGTCGGATCGCGTGCGCTCGACCGTGATCGAGGCGACGGAATTTCCCGAGCTGTCGCGCTCCTACCGGGTGATGGGCGTGCCGAAGGTCGTGATCAACGACCGCGTGCAGTTCGAGGGTGCCGTGCCCGAACCGGACTTCCTCGGCGCGATCCTCCAGGCCGTCGAGACCTCCTGACCTCCGGGTTGCCCAGGCGCCGGTCGCCGCAACCCCGCCCGTCCGTGGCGACGATTCTCTTCACGTACGGCACGCTGATGCGCGGTTACGGCCTGCATCGCCTGCTGGCCCCCGGCGCGAAACTTCTAGGCGCGGGAAGCGTCCGGGGTACCTTGCTCGACCTCGGCGACTTTCCCGGGCTGGTCGACGGCGCCGGGCGTGTCGTCGGCGAGGTGTACCGGCTGGACGCGCCCGAACTTCTCGCGCTGCTCGACCGCGCTGAGGGGTACAATTTCGATCGTCGCCGCGCCACCGTGAGGCTCGCCACCGGGCGGCGCGCGCGCGCGTGGATCTACCGATACCGTGGGCGACGGGATCGGGCCGTGCCCATCCCGGACGGGGATTACCGGCGAGCGCACCCGCGCCCGACCGCACGCTGATTGTCGCGAACAGGAGAACGCAATGGCGATGACCGCCGCCGAGCTCGTCAAGGCCGATCAGGACCACCTGATCCATCCGCTCCATCACCCCGTCGACAGCGCGGAGCCGGTCATCTACGTTCGCGGTCGCGGCGCGACTATCCAGGAGATCGGGGGCCACGAGTACATCGACGGGCTCTCCGGCCTCTGGAACGTCAACGTCGGTCACGGGCGCACCGAGCTGGCCGACGCCGCGGCGGCGCAGATGAAGGATCTCGCCTACTTCACCGGCTACGTCGGCTCCTCGAGCATCCCGGCCATCTCGCTGGCCGGCCGGCTCATCGAGATCGCGTACGACAACATGCAGGCGGTGTTCTTCACCTGCGGCGGCGCCGAGTCGAACGAGTCGGCGTTCAAGACGGCGCGCTTCTACTGGAAGGCGAAGGGCAAGCCCGACAAGGTCAAGATCATCGCGCGCCACCAGTCCTATCACGGCGTCACGCTGCAGGCGATGAGCGCCACCGGGATGGCCGCGTACTGGAAGATGTTCGAGCCGCGCGTGCCCGGATTCCTCCACGTCCAGACGTGCTATCCCTATCGGTTCCAGGGCGCGAAGCCCGGTGAGAGCGTGGGGCAGGCGGCGGCGCGGGAGATCGAGGAAGCGATCCAGCGCGAGGGCGCCGACACGGTGGCCGCGGTGATCGGCGAGCCGATTCACGGCGGCGGCGGCGTCATCTATCCAACCGACGACTACTGGCCGAGTGTGCGCGAGGTGTGCAATCGCCACAACGTGCTGATGATCGCCGACGAGGTCATCACCGGCTTCTGCCGGACCGGGCGCTGGTTCGCCCTCAGCCACTGGAACGTCAAGCCCGACATCGTCTCGTTCGCGAAGGGCGTGACGTCGGGCTACCTCCCGCTCGGCGGCATCATGGTCACCAAGGCCATCAAGGACGCGATGGATTCAGTGAAGCCCGAGGATCGCTGGATGCACGCCTACACCTATTCCGGTCATCCGACGTGCTGCGCGGTCGGCTTGAAGAACCTCGAGATCATGGAGCGGGAGCGGCTCTGGGAGAACGCGGCAAAGATGGGCACGCGCCTCCACCAGGGGCTCCAGCAGGCCTTTGGCGACCATCCCAACGCCGGCGACATCCGCGGCGGCAAGGGGCTCCTGGCGGCGGTGGAGCTGGTGGAAGACCGCGCGACGAAGAAGAACTTCCCCGGCGACAAGAAGATCGCGCCGCGCATCCAGGCCGAGATGATGAAGCGCGGCGTCGTCACGCGGACGCGCCCGTCGCCCGGCCCGCATCCGGCTCCCGGTGACTCGGTCTATTTCGCGCCGCCGCTCGTGGTGACCACGGCGGAGATCGACCGCCTCGTCAGCGTCACGCGCGACGCCATCAAGGTCGTGCTCGGCGCCTGACGGCAGTTGCCGTGAAGCTGATCACCGCTCACCGCATCCTCATCGGTGCGGGGATCGCGTTCTTCGTCTTCTACGCGGCGGTCTTGCTCATGCACGACCGGACCACGGCGTCCGTCGTGCAGGCGATCGTGGCGCTGGCAGTCGCGGGCGGCCTCGTGCTCTATTACCGCACGCTCAAGCGATGGGGTCAGCGTCCGCCGTCCTGATCTACGACGGCGAGTGCGCGGTGTGCCGGGCCAGCGCGCTCTGGCTCATGCGCCTGGCGCTCTCCCGCGGCGAGCTCGAGGTCCTGCCGTGCCGGTCGGTGGCGCGCCGTACGCGCTTCCCCCAGATCACCGATGAGGCCTGCATGAGCTCGATGCAGCTCGTGCTGCCGGGCGGCGGCACCGTCGCCGGCGCCGACGCCGTCCCCGAGCTGCTCCGGCGCATCCGCGGTCTCGGGTGGCTGGCGACGGTCTTCGCGCTGCCGGGTGCGCGTCCGGTGGCCCGGCGCGTGTACGGCTGGATCGCGAAGAACCGCATGCGCCTGTCGTGCGAGCGCTGATCCGGCTGCACGCCGCTTCAGCACCGCGCCCCTGCTCGCACTGAAATTCGGCAACATCGCCGGATCCTCACCCGGGAGCTCCGCGTAAGTGCCCGGATAGACTGAGCCTCAGCTCGTAACCCTGCTGGCACGCCCGCTGCACTCAGCAGAACGTAGCGCGCGTCCATGGCGGACGCCGCAATAGCGACAGCGACGGCGCTGTGGCCTCGATCCGAGGCCCGGCGCCTTTTCTTTTTCTGACGCCCGACTTGTGTCTGGAGGCCGAATGGACGTGACGCGACGGGACTTCCTCAAGACGACAACCACCGCGGCCCTCCTCGCCGGTGTGCCCGCCGGCTGGGCCGGCGGTGTCTACGCCGCCGACGGGCCCGAGACACCGAAGGTCAGGATCGGGATCATCGCACTCACCGACTGCTCGTCGCTCGTGATGGCCCACGAGCTCGGGCTCTTCAAGAAGTACGGCATCGAGTCGACGATCTCGAAGGAGGCCTCGTGGGCCGTCATCCGCGATCGCCTGACGCTTGGCGAAAATCAGGCGACCCACCTGCTGCTCGGCACCGCCTACGCCATGACGATGGGACTCCAGGGCTCGCCCCAGAAGCCGACGATCGTCCCGCTCTACCTCAACCGGAACGGCCAGGCGATCACCCTCACGAAGGCGCTGCTCGACAAGGGCCTGAAGACGCCGGCCCAGATCAAGCCGCTGGCGCTCGAGGCGAAGGCGAAGAACAGCCCGATGACCTTCGCCATGACGTATCCGCCGGGAACGCACGCCATGTGGATGCGCTACTGGCTCGCGACCGGCGGTATCCATCCGGACAAGGACATCTCGCTCATCACCATCCCGCCGGCGCAGATGGTCGCCAACATGAAGGTCGGCAAGATGGATGGGTTCTGCGTCGGCGAGCCATGGAACGCCCGCGCGATCGCCGACGGCATCGGCTTCACCGCGATCACCACACAGCAGCTCTGGCGTGACCACCCCGAGAAGGTGCTGGCCTTCACCGAGGAGTTCGCCGCCAAGAATCCGAAGACGGTTCGCGCGACGATGCGCGCGGTTGTCGAGGCGAGCCAGTGGATCGACAAGCTCGAGAATCGCGCGCGCATGGCCGAGGTCGTCTCGCAGGCCCAGTACATCAACTGCCCGAAGGAGATCATCTACGGCCGCCTGCTCGGCGAGTACGACTACGGCGACGGGCGGAAGGAGAAGGACAAGTACTACATGACCTTCTTCGACCGACACACCAACTTTCCCCAGCGGTCGCACGGTGTGTGGTGGCTCAGCCAGTTCCGCCGCTGGGGCATGGTGAAGGACCCGCCGGACTACAAGGGCCTCGTCGACCGCGTGCACCGGTCCGACATCTTCCGCGAGGTCGCCCAGGAGATGGGCGTCGAGACGCCGCGCGAGGACATGAAGAAGGAGACGCTCTTCGACGGCGTCACCTTCGACCCGGCCGATCCCGAGAAATACGCGAGGAGCTTCGCCATCCACTCGATGGCGTAGGGGAGCCCATGCGAATCGACACCTATCAGAAGGTGATCCTGCCGCTCGTGGGGGCGGTGAGCGTCCTCGTCTTGTGGGCGCTCGTCAGTGCGACGTTCGCGCCCGACCTTCCGTCGCCGATCCGGACCTGGCAGGAATCCCGGCGATACGTCCTGGACCCGTTCTTCAAGGAAGGCGAGATGAACCAGGGCATGGGCCGGCTCGCCTTCTACTCGCTGGTGCGCGTCGGCAAGGGGTTCGCCCTGGCCCTGGCGATCGGCACGCCGATCGGGTTTCTCCTCGGCCTCTCGCGCCGGTTTCACCAGTCGTTCGACCCGATCGTGCAGTTCATGCGCCCGATCTCTCCGCTGGCGTGGCTGCCGCTGGGGCTCGTGATCTTCCAGAAGTCGGAGCCGGCGGCCATCTTCACGATTGCGCTGTGCGCGATGTGGCCGACCGTCATCAACACCGCGGTCGGTGTCCGGTCGATCAGCCAGGACTACCTGAACGTGGGGCGTGTGCTGAAGCTCTCGCGGACCACGACGCTTCGGCGGATCGTCATTCCGGCCACGCTGCCCTACGTCTTCACCGGCTACCGCCTGTCGCTGGGTCTCGCGTGGCTCGTCATCGTTGCGTCGGAGATGCTGACGGGCACGCCGGGCGTGGGCGGCTTCCTCTGGCAGGAGTACAACAGCCTCGTCTACTCGCACATCATCCTCAGCGTCCTCACGATCGGCGCCATCGGCTTCGTGCTCGATCGCCTCATGGGCCTGGTCGAGGCGCGCGTCCGGATCAACTGATGGCCTACCTGGAGGTGCGGGGCCTGCGCAAGTCGTACCGCGCCCGCGGCGGCGCGACCCCGGTGCTGGGCGGCATCGACCTGACTCTCGATGAGGGCGAATTCGTCGCCGTCGTCGGCTACTCTGGATCGGGGAAGACCACGCTGGTGTCCCTCATCGCCGGGCTCATCGCGCCCGACGCGGGCGAGATCCGACTTGACGGCGCGCCGGTGAGGGAGCCGGGCCCCGAGCGCGGCATCGTGTTCCAGCAGTACTCGCTGCTGCCATGGCTGAGCGCGCGCGCCAACGTGGCTCTCGCCGTCGACGCCGTGAACCCGACGCTGCCGGCGGGGGAGCGCCGGCGCCTGACCGACGAGCTCATCGCCCTGGTCAACCTGACGCCGGCCGCCTGGAAGCGGCCACGCGAGCTGTCCGGCGGTATGCGGCAGCGCGTTGCGGTCGCCCGCGGGCTCGCGATGCAGCCCAAGCTCCTCCTGATGGACGAGCCGTTCAGCGCCCTCGACGCCCTCACGCGCGCCACGCTGCAGGACGAGCTCTTGCGAATCTGGGGCGAGCGGCGGACGACGGTGATGCTGATCACCAACGACGTCGACGAGGCGATGCTGCTCGCCGACCGGATCTACCCGATGACGCCCGGGCCGGACGCGGTGCTGGGGCCGGCGATCGAGGTCGGTCTGCCGCGCCCGCGCCAGCGGCGACACATGAGCCTCGAGCCCGCCTATCAGAAGGCGAGACAAGCCCTCGTCGAGTTTCTGCGCGCCGGACGGAGCCGGCTCGCTCCTACAGCAGGCCACCCTCGTGAGACCCGACCTCGAGCTCCGATCCCATGAGCTCATTCGTCGAGATCGCGCAGCTCGGCAAGACGTACGAGACGCCCACCGGACCGGCGATCATCGTCCAGGACTTCACGCTGTACGTCGACGAGGGGGAGTTCGTGTGCCTCCTCGGCCACTCCGGCTGCGGCAAGACGACGGTCCTCTCGATCCTGATGGGCCTCGCGACACCGAGCACCGGGGGCGTCGTGATCGGCGGGCGGGAGATCGACGGCCCGGGCACCGACCGCGGCGTGGTCTTTCAGTCCGCAACGCTCCTGCCATGGATGTCGGTGCGCGACAACGTCCGGCTCGCCCGCGATCGGGTCGCGTCCCCGGCCGATCGCGACGTGGAGCCCTACCTGGCTTCGGTCGGCCTCGCCGGGCAGGGAGGGCGCTACCCCCGCGAGCTCTCGGCCGGAATGCAGCAACGCGCCGGTATCGCGCGGGCGTTCGCGCTCGAGCCCCGCCTCCTGCTGCTCGACGAGCCGTTCTCGCTTCTCGACGCGCTGACGCGGATGGACCTGCAGGACGAGCTGATCGCGCTTTGGGAAGCCAGGCGAAAAACCGATGGCAAGCTCGCCTCGCACGCGGGGGGCCCAGCCCCCGGCCGTGCTGCGGCTCGCAAAACCGTCATCATGGTCACCCACGACGTGGACGAGGCCCTTCAGCTCGCCGACCGGATCGTCATGATGACCAACGGCCCCGCCGCGACGATTGGACGGATCTTCGACGTGCCGTTTCCCCGACCGCGCCACCGCGACGAGCTGCTGGGGCGCGCGGACTACTTCTGGCTCCGGGACTCGATCGTCGCCTTTCTCGAGGAGCAGGCTCATGCCACCGCGTGAGGCCGGCATCGCGATCGAGACGGGCTGGCAATCGACGATGTGCCCGTACTGCGGCGTGGGATGCGGGCTCCTCGTGCAAGTTCAGGGCGGCCGGGTCGCCAGGGTGAAAGGCGATCCGGATCACCCGGCGAACCTCGGTGACGTGTGCGCCAAGGCGGTCCATCTCCCGCCGGTGCTGTCCACGGCGGACCGTCTTCTCCATCCGCAGATCCGCGCGCGGCGCGACACGTCGCTCGATCGGGTGCCGTGGGAGCTGGCGCTGCGGTTCACCGCCGAGCGTGTGCGCGAGATCATCGACGCCCACGGCCCGGACGCGGTCGCGTTCTACGCCTCCGGTCAGCTTCTCACCGAGGAGTACTACCTCGCCTCCAAGCTCGCGCGCGGGTTCGTCGGCACCAATAACTTCGACACGAACTCGCGCCTGTGCATGGCCTCGGCTGCGGCTGGGTACACGCGCTCGCTCGGATCGGACGGCCCGCCGGCCTCATACGCTGACATCGATCAGGCCGATTGCTTTCTGCTGCTCGGCACCAACACCGCGGACTGCCATCCCGTCACCTTCAAGCGGATCCGGCGGCGCAAGCTTCAGGCGCCCGACGACGTCAGTGTCATCGTCGTCGACCCGCGCTGGACCGAGACCGCGGATCTGGCCGATCTTCATCTTTCGTTGCGGCCGGGCTCCGACATCGCGCTGCTCAGCTCGATGCTCCACGTACTGTGGCGCGAGCGCCTTCTCGACGCGCGCTTCATCGCGGCGCACACGACGGGCTCGGAGGAGCTCTTCGCTGTTATCGAGCGCTATCCGCCCGAGCGCGGCGCGACGCTCACCGGTCTCTCGCGCGAGGCGATCGTGACGGCCGCGCTGCGGTTCGGCCGCGCCCGCGCCGCGCTGAGCCTGTGGTCGATGGGAATCAATCAGAGCCACGTCGGGACGGACAAGACTGCGGCGATCGTCAATCTGCACCTGGCGACGGGCCAGATCGGCCGACCGGGCGCAGGACCGTTCTCGCTGACCGGTCAGCCGAACGCGATGGGTGGGCGCGAGACCGGCGGTCTCGCGCATCTCCTACCGGGCTACCGGCTCGTCGCCGACGCTGCGGCGCGCGAGGCCGTCGAGCGCCACTGGGCGATCCCGGCCGGCCGCCTGCCTTCGAAGCCGGGGCGCTCGGCGCTGGAAATCTTCGAAGGGCTTGCCGCCGGCACGGTCCGCGCGGTGTGGATCATGTGCACCAACCCGGCGGCCTCGATGCCCGATCTCGACCTGATCGAGAAAGCCCTGCGTCAGGCCGACCTCGTCATCGTTCAGGACGCCTATCACCCGACCGAGACCACGCGTTTCGCCGACGTGCTCCTGCCGGCCGCGCAGTGGCCGGAGAAGGACGGCGTCATGACCAGCTCGGAGCGCAGGCTCACGTACCTGCCGCGGCTCGTCGACCCGCCGGGTGAAGCCTTGCCCGACGCCGAGATCCTGACGCGATTCGCTCATGAGATGGGATGGAAGGAAGAGTTTGGATGCGCGAGCACCGCCGAGGTCTTCGACGAGTTCGCGTCGCTGACGGCCGGAGCGGTCTGCGACTACTCGGGCGTGACTCATGCCCGCCTCCAGGCGGATGGGCCGCTGCAGTGGCCGGTGCCATCGCCCGACCATTCGGGCACCGCGCGTCTGTACACCGACGGCCGCTTCCCGACGCCTGACGGGCGGGCGCGCTTCATCGCCGTCGAGCACGCCGAGCCAGTCGAGAAGCCGGACGCCGACTTTCCGCTGGTGCTCACGACGGGCCGCGTGCGCGACCACTGGCACACGCTGACGCGCACGGGCAAATCGCCCGCGCTCGCCGCGCGCACGCCCGAGCCGATTCTCGAGGTGCACCTGAGCGACGCGCGGCGCGCGCGCATCCAGGACGGCGACTTTGTCGAGATCGCGTCTCGCCGCGGAAAGGCGGTGGCGCAGTGCCGCGTGAGCGCCGCCATTCGCGAGGGCACGTGTTTCCTGCCCTTCCACTGGGGCCGGCTGGCCGGCTTCTACAAGAGCGCCAACAACCTGACCCTGAGCGATCACGATCCGGTGTCGCGGCAGCCCGAGCTGAAGGCGTGCGCCGTGCGCCTGCGGCGGGTCGCCCAGTCGCCCATGCTCACGGAGTCGAATCGATGAACAAGATCGAGGCGCTCAAGTCGGAGCGAGACGGGCTCGACGTCACCGAGGATCTCGTGCGGTTTGCCCGCGAGGGTTGGCGCACCATCGCCGACGACGACAAGGAGCGGCTGAAGTGGGTCGGTGTGTTCCAGCGCAAGCCGACGCCGGGCCACTTCATGATGCGCATCCGGATGGCCAACGGCATCCTTACCGCTGCGCAGGCGCGGCTGCTCGGGGAGATCACGAAGGCGACGGGCCGGAACATCGCGGACGTGACGACGCGTCAGCAGATCCAGCTCCGCTGGGTCACGATCGAAGAAGTGCCGGACGTCATCGGGCGGCTCGAGGCGGCCGGGCTCTCGAGCCTCCAGACCGGTATGGACAACATCCGCGGTATCGTCGGCTGCCCGGCCACCGGCTTGACGCCGCGTGAGCTCTTCGACACCGCGCCGATCGCTGCGGCGTTCCAGAAGATCTTTCTCGGCAACAAGGCGTTCACCAACCTGCCTCGCAAGTTCAACGTCACGATCACCGGCTGCGTCGAGCACTGCACACCCGGCGAGACCCAGGACATCTCGATGACGCCGGCAATCGCGACGCACGACGAGCAAGAGGTGGCGGGGCTCAACGTCGCCGTCGGCGGCAAGCAGGGGTCGGGCGGTCCGCGCTTCGCGACCGCGCTGGACGCTTTCGTGACGCGGGAGGAGGCCGCGGAGGTGTGTGCCGCGATCGCGCTGATCTTCCGCGATCATGGGCTGCGCGAGGCTCGGAGCAAGGCGCGCCTGGCCTTCCTCGTCGACGAGTGGGGCGGTGAGCGCTTCCGGAAGGAGCTCGAGGCGCGCCTGGGTCGCGCGCTGCCGCCCGCCGGGCGCGACGCGCGGGCAGCCAAGAGCACCGATCACATCGGGATCTTCCGCCAGCGGGAGCCCGGTTTGAACTACGTCGGGCTCAAGACGCCCGTCGGCCGGGTGAGGGGCGACCAGCTGGTCGAGCTGGCTCGGCTCGCCGAGCGGTACGGGCGAGGCGAGCTGCGACTCATGCCCTCACAGAACGTGCTGATCCCGCACATCCCGGACACGCTCCTGGGCGGGCTGACGCGCGAGCCACTGCTCCGAGAGCTGCCGTACAACCCCTCCGAGATCCGGCGCGGGCTGGTCTCGTGTACCGGCACCGACTTCTGCAACCTGGCGCTGATCGACACGAAGACCCGGGCACTCGCGCTCGCGCGCGAGTTCGAGAACCGCATCGAGGCCTCGCGCCCGCTGACGGTGCGCTGGTCGGGCTGCCCGGCCTCCTGCGGCAATCACCACACGGCGGACGTGGGGTTGCAGGGCTGCAAGGTGAAGGTGAATGGCAAGATCGTCGACGGCGTTCACGTGTTCGTCGGCGGCCGGGGCGGGCTCGAGCCGCGCGCGGGCGAGAAGGTGTTCGCGGATGTGCCTTGCGACGAACTGCCGGAGGTGCTGGACCGCCTGATTCGCTTCTTTCCTCGCGGCGACCGAAAGAAGGAGGACGAGGAGGCATGAGCCGCGGGCTCGTCTCGTTCGTCGGCGCCGGTCCCGGCGATCCAGAGCTGATCACGCTCAAGGGATTGCGCCGTCTCCGTGAGGCCGAGGTGGTGCTGCACGACAGGCTGATCCCGCTCGAGCTTCTCGACGAGGTGAGCCCGGGAGCCACCATCATCGACGTCGGCAAGGCCCCCGGTCGGCCATGTGTGGGGCAGGGGCAGATCAACTGGCTCCTGGTCGACTGGGCGCGGCGGCGCGAGCGCGTCGTCCGCCTGAAGGGCGGCGACCCGGCGGTGTTCGGGCGCCTCGGGGACGAGATCGACGCCGTCCGCTCGGCGCGGATCGCGTTCGAAGTCGTCCCGGGGGTCACCGCGGCGTCCGCGGCCGCCGCGCGGCTCGGCATCTCGCTCACCCAGCGCGGCAGCGCTTCGATGCTCGTCTTCGCGGCGGGCACCGATCAGACGGGCCACCATTCGGCCGCGCTCGACTGGGACCTGCTCGCGCGCGCCGAGGGCACGCTCGTCTTCTACATGCCGGTCGGCTCCCTCGAGTCGATCACGGCGGCGCTCACCATGCTGGGCCGCGACCCGCGCGAGCCGGCGATCCTCGTCGAGCGCGTCGGCACGCCCGGCGAACGGGTGATCGCCAGTCGGCTCGGCGACGTCGCCGACGACGCCCGCACGGCGGGCGTCGCCGCCCCCGCGGTCCTGATCACCGGACCGACCGTCGCGGCCGCCTCCGTGCCGCTCACGCTGCGGCGCGTACTGAGTCAGACCTCCGTCTGAGCGATGGCCGGTTACTTTGCGGCATTCCTCGACCTCCGCGGCCGTCGATGTCTGGTCGTTGGCGGCGGCCAAATCGGAGAGCGCAAGGCGCGCGCGCTGCTCGACTGCGGCGCGCGGGTGACGATCGTGAGCCCGTCATTGACGCCGGGGCTGGGGGCGTTGGTCGCGAGCGGCCGCCTGGTCCATCGGGCCAGGCCGTTTCGGCGCTCCGATCCACGCGGCTTCGTGCTGGCCGTCGCCGCGACGGGCGATCCCCGTGTCGACCGTGTGGTGGCCCTTGCGGCGCGCCGATGGCGGGCGCTCGCGAACGTGGTCGACCGGCCGCAGCACTGCGACTTCATCGTGCCCGCCGTGCTCCGCCGCGGCGAGCTTCAGATCGCCGTCTCGACCGGGGGCCGCAGTCCCGCCATCGCCCGTGAGATCCGCCGCCGGCTCGAGCGGTTCTTCAGCCCCGAGTACGGCGAGCTGATCTCGCGTGCCGGCGAAGCGCGGCGCCTCGCCCGCGAGGAGGCGCGCACAGCGGCGGAGCGGATCGAGGCCGGCGAGCGCGTCGCCCGTCTCGTGCTCGCCGGTCGCGTCCTGGCTTAGCGTCGCTCCGGCGCCGTCGGCGCCGCGACGACGCCTTCCGCTTCCAGACGCGCCGCGGTCCGCAACAGGTGCACCTCCATGAACGGCGCGCCGATGAGCTGGACACCGAGCGGCAACGGACCCGCCCCGGCGAGCCCCGTGATCGGGACGGAAAGAACCGGCAGGCCGACGAACGACCAGGGCTGCGTGAAGACGCCCAGGTGCCCTCGCGTCACGACCTCGACGTCGTCGACGATCGTCGTCCGCGGCGCGCCGATCGGCGGCGCCGGGTAGGGCGTGGTCGGAGCGACGAGCACGTCCACGTCGCGAAAGACCTCTCGCGCGCGCTCGGTGAACCAGGCGCGGAACCGCTGCGCTCTCAGATACACAGCTGCGGGGACCAGCGCGCCGGCGCGAAACCGGTCGCGGGTCATGGGATCGAAGTCCTTCGCACGGCGCTTGAGGTCGTCGAGATGGTAGAAGGCGCCCTCGGTGGACGTGATGACCGATGCGGCGGCGCGCGCCCGCTGCACCTCCGGAATAGTGACCCGGCGGCTCGCGCCGAGCGCGCGGGCCACGCGCTCGACGGCGGCGAAGGCGGCGGGCTCGGCGAGCTGCGCGAAGTGGCCACCGGCGACCGCAACCCTGAGACCGGCGATGCCCTGATCGAGCGCGGGGGCCGTGGGCTCGGCGGGGCGGTTGGCGCAGACGGGATCGGCGGCATCCGGCCCCTGGACCGCGTCGAACGCGAGGGCGAGGTCGCGGACCGAGCGCGCGAGGGGCCCGACGTGATCGAGACTGCCGGCAAAGAGGACGACGCCGGAACGCGACACGCGCCCGTACGTCGGCTTGAGCCCGAACACGCCGCACAGCGCCGCCGGGACGCGAATCGAGCCGTTCGTGTCCGAGCCGAGGCTCAGCGGCACCAGGCCGGCCGCAACCGCCGCGGCCGAGCCGCCCGACGAGCCGCCGGCGATCCGCGAGAGATCGTGCGGGTTGCGGGTCGGTCCGTAGTGCGTGTTCTCCGTCGTGAAGCCGAACGCGTACTCGTCCATGTTGAGGCAGCCGACCAGAACCGCGCCGGCGCGGCGGAGCGCGGCCACCGCCGTTGCGTCGCGCGTCGCCGGGGGACGCTCGGCGTGAATGCGCGAGCCGGCCACCGTCGTGACGCCGGCGACGTCGAAGAGGTTCTTGACGGCGAACGGGACGCCGGCGAGGGGGCCGGGATCACCGCCGGTGGCAATAATCCGGTCGGTGCGGTCCGCGTCGGCGATGGCGATCTTGCTGAGCACGCGGGTGAAGCAGTTGAGGATCCGGTCATGCCTCTCGATCCGTTCGAGCGCCCCCGTCACCACCTCTCGCGCCGACGTGCGGCGGGCGCAGACGGCGTCGACGATCGCGACCGCCGAGAGGTTCGCGCTGACGCTCACGGGCGGAAGTCCGGCGGCGGCTCGACGTCGTCTGACAAGGGGAATTCCGCGAAAAGGCGGGCGTAGGCGAGGAGGCCCGCGAGATGCTCGGCGACCGCGGCGGCGCTTCCCGGCTCGAGCGGGAGCCCGAGCGCCGCGGCCAACCGCTCGACGTCGGCTTCGGTCGGTGTGTCCATCGGTCGACCGTAGCATTGCCGCCTCTCACCGGCAACGGGCGCTCGTCGCCCAGGCTCTGCTCTCGGATTGGGCAATTCCCGCGCCACTGCCTCATGTCTACGCAACGAAGGGCGACGTCTTGTGTCTTAAGTTCTTGCCGATGTTGATGAGACCGGATGGAGGCGCGTGGGCACGCGCCTTGCTCGCTGAGACCAGCGCGCGACGACGGAGTCGCGCAAGCTCCGGACAATGGCGCCCGGGTCGGGCGCCATTGCTGTGTTCGGGGCCCTTGCCCACCCTGCAGCCGGGCAGCCCGTGGCCACGCCGGTGAATTCTCAGGACCGAGAACAGGGAGGACCGATGCGCGGGGCGGGTGGCGATACGAGCGCGCTGCTCTCGAAAGCGATCGAGCGCACGGTCGAGCTGGCTGTGCTCGGCGGCTGTGAGGGACGCCGGGAATTCATGGAGCGCGTGGGCGCCGCGACGGCCGGCGCCGTGCTGGCCTCGGTGTTTCCGATGCGAGCCGCGCTGGCGCTGGCCCAAGAAAGGTCGGGGCCCCTCGAAAAGCGCGACCTCAAGATCGGCTTCATTCCGATCACCTGCGCGACACCGATCATCATGGCCGAGCCGATGGGCTTCTACAAGAAGCAAGGGCTCAACGTGCAGGTCTTGAAGGCGTCGAGCTGGGCGATGATCCGCGACATCTCGATCAACGGCGAGACTGACGCCACGCACATGCTCTCCCCGATGCCGCTGGCGATCTCGCTCGGGGTCGGCTCGCAATCGGTTCCGTACGTCATGCCGGCCGTCGAGAACATCAACGGCCAGGCCATCACGCTTCACGTCAAGCACAAGGGCGTGAAGAGCGCCGCCGAGATGAAGGGCTTCAAGTTCGGCGTGCCCTTCGACTATTCGATGCACAACTTCCTGCTGCGCTACGTCCTGGCCGAGGACGGGGTCGACCCCGATCGCGACGTCCAGATCCGCGCGGTGCCGCCGCCCGAGATGGTGGCGAACCTCCGCGCCGGAAACCTCGACGGCTACCTCGCGCCGGATCCGTTCAACCAGCGGGCGGTGTTCGAAGGGGTCGGCTTCATCTACATGCTGTCCAAGGACATCTGGCCGGGGCACCCGTGCTGCGCCTTCGCCGCCAAGCGCGAGTTCGCCGAGAAGATGCCGAACACGTTCAAGGCGACCTTGCTCGCCATTCTCGACGCGACCCAGTACGCGCGCGACCGATCGCATCGCAAGGAGATCGCGGCAGCGATCGCGCCGCGAAATTTCCTGAACCAGCCCGTTGAGGTGCTCGAGCAGGTGCTCACCGGGGTCTTCCCCGACGGGCTCGGCAACAACCGTAACGTGCCCGATCGGATCGACTTCGATCCGTTCCCATACCAGTCGATGGCCGTCTGGATCCTCACGCAGATGAAACGCTGGGGCTATCTGAAGACCGACGTGAGCTACCGCAAGATCGCCGAGGAGGTATTCCTGGCCGCCGGCTGCCGCGATGCCATGCGCGCGCTCGGCCAGAAGGCACCCGACGGCAACGCGGTCAAGCACACCTTCGCACTGGGCAAGACGCGCGTCTTCGACTCCGATCGACCCGAGGAGTACCTGAAGTCCTTCGCCATCTCGCGGGCGTGAGACGCCGGGCATGAGGCGCGATCGCGTGAGAGTGATCGGCGTCTCAACGCTTCTCGGCTTGGCGGCGCTCCTCATCTGGCAGGCGTTCGCGGCCGGGCAGCCGGCGGGCCGGGGCATTCCGGGGCCGATGGCCGTCGCCGCGACAGCGGGCCACATGCTGGCGAATCCGTTCTACAACAACGGTCCGAACGACAAGGGGATCGGACTCCAGCTCGCTGCGAGCCTCGGGCGCCTCGCCATCGGCTGGACCGTGGCGTCGCTGGTCGCGATCATGGGCGGGGTCGTGCTCGGGCTGTCGCCCACGCTGTACCGGGCGGTGAACCCGTACGTGCAGGTGCTCAAGCCGGTATCGCCGCTGGCCTGGATGCCGCTGTTCCTCTACACGATCAAGGACTCGAGCCAGTCGGCGATCCTCGTCATCTTCATGTCGTCGCTCTGGCCGACCTTGGCCAACACGGCCTTCGGGGTCGCGACGATCCGACGCGACTACCTCAACGTGGCGGCGATCCTCCAGCTCACGTGGTGGCGGCGCCTGGTGACGGTGATCCTCCCGGCCGCCGCGCCGGCGATCGTGGCCGGCCTACGCATCTCGATCGGCAGCGCGTGGGTCGCGATCGTCGCGGCCGAAATGCTGATCGGCGGTACCGGTATCGGCTACTTCGTGTGGAACGAGTGGAACAACCTCGCCCTCACGAGCGTGATCTTCGCGATCCTGGCGATCGGCCTGATCGGCGTGCTGCTCGACGCGGGGCTCAGCCGCCTGTCGCGCCGGCTGGCGTACACCGAATGAGCTACCTCGAGATCGACCACGTGACAAAGCTCTTCCCGGCGCCGGAGGGCGGCAGCGAGGTCTGCGTCTTTCGCGACGTGAGCTTCAAGATCGAGCAGGGCGAGTTCGTCACGATGGTCGGTCACTCCGGGTGCGGCAAGAGCACGCTGCTCAACATCATCGCGGGCCTCGAGCATCCCTCCGCCGGTGGCGTGGTCCTCGAAGGACGCGAGATCCGGCGGCCCGGCATGGATCGCATGGTGGTATTTCAGAACTTCTCGCTCATGCCGTGGATGACCGTGTTCGACAACATCCGCCTGGCGGTGCGCGCGGCGCACCCGGACTGGCATCGGACGAACGTCGATCGGTTCGTCCAGCGGTACGTCGACATGGTCGGCCTCGGCGGCGCAGAGCGCAAGCGCCCGGCGGCGCTGTCGGGCGGCATGCGGCAGCGGGTGGGGCTCGCGCGTGCGTTCTCGACAGAACCGAAGGTGTTGCTCCTCGACGAGCCCTTCGCCCAGATCGATGCCCTTACGCGCGGGGTCATCCAGGACGAGCTGGTCCGGATGTGGACGGCCAGCCGGAGCACGGTGTTCATGGTCACGCACGACGTGGACGAGGCCATCTTGTTGTCAGACCGGATCGCCCTCATGACTCGCGGTCCGGTAGCGCTCTTGGCCGAGCTGGTGGACGTCGGCCTTCCGCGTCCGCGCAGTCGCGCCCGTCTCATCGACGACCGTGAATACCTGCGGCTGCGCAGCCACATCCTGCGCTTCCTGGTCGAGGGTGCGGTCGGCCCGGGCGAGGCGCGCGGCGGGCTCCCCGAGAACGCGATAGAGACGACGCGTTTCGAGG
>JBKPCO010000022.1:0-52641 GCA_046727415.1 Candidatus Methylomirabilota bacterium | reverse complement strand
GCCGGGAGCCGCGCCCGGGCCTGTCACGAACGCCTGGCTGTCGACCGTCCCCCACTGATAGTAGAACGTGGGATCCAGGCCGAAGCCGCCGATGCGCCAGCGGGCGTCCGCGCCGATGGTGTAGCGATTCTCGTGATACGTCGGGTCGCCGTTCACATTGGGGATCACTGCTGCGGACCGGGCCCCGGCCGCGTTCAGCTGGCCGCCGACGGTACCGGGGTTGAACAGGTTGCGTCGGACCGTGCCCGACGTCTGGCCATCGGCGTGGATGTAGTTGAACAGCGGCTTGATGTCGAGCCCCTTGGTGGGCGTGAACTCGGGGCTGAAGATGATCGACCAGTCCTCCCCGCGCCCGGTTTTGAATTGGGCGAGACCCCGGTTGGCGCCGGCGAGCTGATCCTCGGCGATGACGTAGGCGAGGTTGGTCTTGATGTTCGGCGTGAACGTGGTGATCGCCGAGACGCCCGCGAAGTCACCGTTGGCGAACAGCGCGAGCTTGTAGTTCGCAAGCGTATCGAACGGCTGACCGCCTGCCCGCGCCATTGTCTCGACGGGGATGAAGGGCAGGAGACTGTCCTTACCCGTGAGCGGGAACTCCGTGTAGACCCACTTGATCTCGATCATGCCGCCGACGTCGGTGTTGATGTCGAGACAGCCGTTGGTGTTGACCTTACAACCGGGGGGGGTTGCGCCGGCGCGAGGGCTGCCCGGCGCAGCCGTGTTGGCAGCGAAGCCACCCGCCGTGCCGCTGGTGTTGCCCGGGAAGCCGCCATCGTTGGTCCCGGACTGGCCGTAGGCCAGGTCGATCTCGAGACCGAGAACGGCCCGGACGCGACCGACCGCAAACTCGAAGTCCGGCCGGAACCGGGTACGCCCGTACCACTCACTGTCACTGTTACGGGTCAAGTTGCCGTCGTACGTGTTCCGGCCCATCGACGTGACCTGGTCGAAGAGGCCGGAGATCGTCACCTTCGGAGCCGGCGCCTGGGCGAATCCCGGTGGGGCCAGCATCACGAGGATGGCGAAGGCGAGTACTACCGATACCGTGAATCTTCGCATTACTGCCCTCCTCAGATTGTGGTGAACCGCAAGTGAGTCTAGTGACAGCCTCGCGACGGGGACATCACCAACACTTGCTGGGGAATCGGGCAGAAAAGCAGGGAGCTATGAGCAGACAGGGATCCGCGCTTGCGGTCTAGCGGGGCCCTGGAAGGGTTGTGCCTTCGGATCCAATCGAGGGGCATGACTGCCTCCCGCGATGGACGAACCGGGCGGATCGACGCGACTTTAGCGCCGCCCCCTACCGGAGTGTCAAGAAAGTTTTACGACTGGTGTCGATGGTATAGACCAGCTACAGCCGCTGGTAGGCGAGTCGTGCTCCCGCAACAAGCGCTTCGAGCTTCGCCCACATGACGGTGGGATGCTGTCGCTGGTACAGAGCGCCCTGGGCGAACCCGCAATCAACTCCCGCGATGACACGTTCGCGGCCCACCACGCGCGCAAAGGTCACGATGCGCTCGGCGATCGTCTCGGGGTGCTCCACCACCGCGGTCGTGTGGGCGATGACGCCGGGAATCAGGATCTTGCCCTCCGGCAGCTTGACGTCCTGCCAGACCCGCCACTCGTACGAATGGCGCGGCGTTGCCGCTTCCACGGAGTAGGCCTGCGCCCTGACCCTCAGCAGCAGGTCCACGATGTCCCGGAGCCCCAGGTCGTGGACGTGTGGGCCCTGCCAGCTACCCCAGCAGAGGTGGTAGCGCACCCGGTCCTCGGGGATGCCCGATAGGGCGTGATTGAGCGCGTCGATGTTCCGAGCCTGTATGCGCCGGTACTCCTCGAGCGGGGGCTCCGGAATCATCATGTCCCACGTTTCGCCGAGCCCGGGATCGTCGATCTGAAGGATGAACCCGGCGTCGACAATCGCTCGGTACTCAGTGCGCAGAGCCTCGGCGATCGCGAACACGTATTCTTCGTCGGTGGCGTAGTAGCGGTTCTGGCCGCGTCCGACCATCGCTGGCGCGATGGCGGGCACGAAGGCCTCCTCGACGGAGACCGGGTCCAGCGCCGCCTTGAACGCGGCGAGATCGCGCTGGAGCAGTGTCTCGCCCTTGTACGAGATCGGCCCGCGGCACACCGCGGGCGGAGCGGCCGGCGGCATTGCCCGCGGGAGGTATTCCGTGTAGTACTCGCGAAACGCGCGCCACTCCCGCCTGGTGTCGATCCGGCGAGCCCAGGACACCCCGGCATTGCTTGAAGGTACGTCGGGATCGTTCGGCGTCATCGGGACGAAACCGGCGAGGCGCTCGTCGGCGTAGGCCAGGAAGCTCGTCTTGCTCATCTCGCCGTCGGAGACGATGTCGATTCCCGTCTCGGCCTGCCGCCGGACCACCTCGGTAACCGCCTCGGCGACCCGTGCCGACAGCTCCGCCTCATCGACCTTCTTGCCGTCGAGCCGTGCGCGAAGAAGAGCCCGGATGCTCTCGGGCCGGGGCATGCTGCCGACGTGGGTGGTCAGGATGCGCTTCGTGCTCGTCTTCACGGAAGTCCTCCGCCACGTCAGTATCACTTTTCTCCGCCGATAGCGACTGGACGAGTCCTCTCGCCATCTTTGGACGACCTCGTTGAGCACGGGGCATGGGCGATACCGCAACCCATGCCCCGCAACCTCCTGCGAGGGCCGTGAGATGGCGTTAGAACGCGAGCCGAACCCGCGCCGCCAGCGTGTAGGCGTCTTGCGCGGACTTCTTTCGGACCAGGCTCGGGCTACAGGTCACCGCGCCGTTGGTGCACTCGGCGGCGTCGAACGCATCGCCGGCGAAGAAGTAGCCGCCTACCAGGTCGAAGGCGGTGTTCGCCGAGAAGCGCCAGGTCATCCCGAGGTTGGTCTCGAAGCCCATGTAGTTGGTGTCGCCCGAGACAAAGCTGTTCTGGCTGACCGTCGTCCGCGCGGCCGTGCCGACGCCCGCGGAGCTCGCGAGCTGGCTGCCTGTGTCGGTGTCGACAGCCTTGGCGGTGAACATCGGCCCCGCCACCGCGTAGAAGCTGAGCGCCGGCGTGATGTTATAGGTCGCCCGGCCGGTCACCTGGCCACGGCCATAGCGGTCGTAGCCGATGTAGTTGCCCGTGGTGGCCCAGCCCTGGTTGAAGTAGTCGACACCGGCGGAAAAGAACTGGGTCCAGCCGCCGGCGTAGTAAACACCGTCCGTGTCGAGCGGCTGGAAGTACCGGATCTTCGTGGCCAGGTTGTCTCGAGCCTTGTTACCCGTGGTGTACATGCCGCGCAGCTCGAGGAGTAGCGGCCCGAGCTGGTAGCTGCCGATGACGTCGAACAGGAACGCGCTCATGTCCGCCGTCTGCTTCTTCGAGCCGGTCGCGCTGGCGCCGGCGCTTTTCACGAACGCCTGGCTGTCGACCGTGCCCCACTGATAGTAGAACGTGGGATCCAGGCCGAAGCCGCCGATGCGCCAGCGGGCGTCCGCGCCGATGGTGTAGCGATTCTCGTGATATGTCGGGTCGCCGTTCACATTGGCGACCTGCGACCGGGCCCCGTTCGCGTTCAGCTGGCCGCCGACGGTACCAGGGTTGAACAGGTTTCGTCGGACCGTGCCCGACGTCTGGCCATCGGCGTGGATGTAGTTGAACAGCGGCTTGATGTCGAGCCCCTTGGTGGGCGTGAACTCGGGGCTGAAGATGATCGACCAGTCCTCCCCGCGCCCGGTTTTGTTGATGGCGAGACCCCGGTTGGCGCCGGCGAGCTGGTCCTCGATGATGATGTAGGCGAGGTTCGTCTTGATGGTCGGCGTGAACGTGGTGATCGCCGAGATACCGGCGAAGTCACCGTTGGCGAACAGCGCGAGCTTGTAGTTCGCAAGCGTATCGAACGGCTGACCGCCTGCCCGCGCCATCGTCTCGACGGGGATGAAGGGTAGGAGACTGTCCTTACCCGTGAGCGGGAACTCCGTGTAGACCCACTTGATCTCGATCATGCCGCCGACGTCGGTGTTGATGTCGAGACAGCCGTTGGTGTTGACCTTACAACCGGGGGGGGTTGAGCCGGTGCGAGGGCTGCCGGGCGCAGCCGTGTTTTGCGCGAAGCCGCCCGCCTGCCCGCTGGTGTTACCCGGGAACCCGCCGTCGTTGGTCCCGGACTGCCCGTAGGCCAGGTCGATCTCGAGACCGAGAACGGCCCGGACCCGGCCGACCGCAAACTCGAAGTCCGGCCGGAACCGGGTACGCCCGTACCACTCGCTGTCACTATTACGGGTCAAGTTACCGTCGTACGTGTTGCGGCCCGCCGACGTGATCTGGTCGAAGAGACCGGAGATCGTCACCTTCGGAGCCGGCGCCTGGGCGAACCCCGGCGGGGCCAGGGTCACGAGGATGACGAAGGCGAGGACTACCGGAGCGATGAATCTTCGCATTATCGCCTCCTCAGCTGGTGGAGCTGCAGGACCCGTTGACGACCTTTCGAAGGGGACGGCAACAAGAAGGAGGCGCACGAGGAGAGTGCGAGCTGCGGACAGACTGGGGGCTTTGCGGTCGGTCGGGCGATGGAGAACTGTGCCAGCGGATCCGATCGAGGGGCATTGCTGCCTCCCCGCGATGAACGGACCGGGCGGACCGCGGAGACTCTGCCGCGGCTTCATTCGAATTGTCAAGGACGTCTTTCGACCGCCGATCGCCGCCGCCAGAGCCGGCCTCTCCCACGCCGAATCCTCGACGGCCGCTTCCGCATCCTCAAAGAGTGGGAGACGCACGAATGATTGACGGTCTCTTCGCGAGCGCTGGCACGGATCGTCCTGGCGGCGTCGACGACGGCGAGCTGCTGGACTCGTATTCGCGGGCGGTGGTCTCGGTCGCGGAGCAGGTGGGCCCGGCGGTGGTCAGCATCGCGGTCGGCAGCCGCGCTCAGGGGCGGTCCGCTGGCGCGATCGGAGCGGGCTCCGGCGTGATCTTCACGCCGGATGGGTACATCGTCACCAACAGTCACGTCGTGAGCACGGCGGAGGATCTGGAGATCACGCTGACCGACGGCTCAACGCTCGGGGCGACGCTCGCCGGAAGCGATCCGGCGACGGACCTCGCGGTGATCCGCGCCGACGGCTCCGGGCTTCCCACCGCCCGGTTCGGTGAATCGGCATCACTGCGGGTAGGACAGCTGGTCGTCGCCATCGGCAACCCGTTCGGATTTCAGTCGACCGTGTCAGCCGGCGTGGTGAGCGCGATCGGTCGGTCACTCAGGAGCGCCACGGGGCGACTGATCGAGAACATCATTCAGAGCGACGTCGCCCTGAACCCGGGAAATTCGGGCGGCCCCCTGGTCGACACGCGGGCGCGCGTCGTCGGCATCAACACTGCGATCATCCGGGCGGCCCAGGGCATCAGCTTCTCCATCCCGGTCGATACCGTCCAACGGATCGTGAGCGAATTGCTCGCCCGCGGCCGCGTTCGGCGCGCTTATCTCGGCATCACAGGCCAGACGCGGCCGATCGACCGGCTGTTGGCGCGGCGCCACGCCCTGTCGGCCTCGCAGGCGGTCGAGATCGTGTCTGTCGAACCCCGCGGTCCGGCCGCGGTCGCGGGGTTGCGCGAGGGAGATCTCGTGGTCGCCCTCAACGACCGTGCCGTCCGGACCGTGGACGACATGCACCGGATGCTGGTCGGTTGGCCCCTCGGGGACTCGCTCAAGATCGGCGTGATCCGGGGCGATCGTCGCTTCGACGTCGCGGTCGTTCCCGTCGAGGCGCCCTAGCCGGGCCCTCTGAAGGAGGAGAAAGCATGAGCCAGTCGTCGCGCGCGGTCGCTCAGATCGTGACACCGGAGCCGGTGGTCGAGGGCGCGGGGGTTCATCTCCGGCGCAGCATCGGGACTCGAAGGCTTGACCATCTCGATCCGTTCCTGCTGCTGGACCACTTCGAGTCGGCGCGCCCGGCGGACTACCAGGCGGGATTTCCCTATCACCCCCACCGCGGGATCGAGACGGTGACGATCGTGAGAAAGGGAGAAGTCCAGCACCGAGACTCGCTGGAGCACCACGGAAGCATCGGCGCGGGCGACATCCAGTGGATGACGTCGGGGAGCGGCATCATGCACGAGGAGATGCCGCAGGTGCGTCCGGAGGGCATCGCGGGTCTGCAGCTGTGGCTCAACCTGCCGGCCCGGGACAAGATGACGCGCCCGAAGTATCGCGACTTGCAGGCAGCGCGGCTCACCGAGAGCGCGCTCGACGGCGGCGCGAACGCGCGGGTCATCGCGGGCGAGGCGGCTGGTGGCCAGCTGACGGGGCCGGTTGAGGGCCTCGCGGTCGCGCCGAAGTTCGTCGACGTCACGCTGCCGCCGGGCACGACGTTTCGAGAGTCGGTGCCTCGGGGCCATACCGCGTTCGCCTACGTCGAACATGGCGACGTCCGCTTCGGGCCCGAGCAGACTCCGGCCCACGGCCCGGCCCTCGTCGTCTTCGGCGACGGCGACATCGTGGAGGCGTCGACCGGCGCCGGCGGCGGCCGTTTCCTGCTCGCCGCCGCGCGGCCGCTCCACGAGCCAATCGCGCGCTACGGTCCATTCGTGATGAACACGCGGGCGGAGATCGAGCAGACGCTCGCGGACCTTCGTAGCGGTAGCTTCATCCGCGACGAGCCCCGCGACGAGTGAATCCGGCGCATAATAGCAGTGCCATGATCACCGACATCGCGTCCTACCTCCGGTTCTTCGACAGCGTGAGGCGCCGGACCGAGCGCGACGTCGCGGCGCTGCCGCCCGAGGCGGCCGCCTGGAAGCCGCCCGCCACCACCGGCGAGGACGCCGGTTGGAGCATCGGCGACATCGTGGCTCACATCGGCGGCTCGCGTCTGTACTTCGCCAGCGCCTACCGCGGCGAAGGCTGGATCTCGTCGAAGGCCGAGATCGACCGCGCGGACCAGCGGACGTGGCTCCCCTGCCTGCGGACGTCCGCCGAGCGGTTCGTCGCGCTGGTGCAGAACACGCCGGCGGAATGGCTTACTCGGAAGATCGAGATGATCGACACGCCCGGGTCGCTCTCCGGGTGGCGCCTGCTCATGATGATGCTCGAGCACGAGGTCCACCATCGATCCCAGATCGACACGTACGCCGGCCTGCAAGGCTGGCCGGTGCCCGACATCTTCGGGCGCTCCGCCGAGTCGATCGCCGCGCTGCAGCCCGAGCAGCGCGCCCGCCACCGGCACTGATCGACTTCGCTCGATAGGACCCCGGAGCCATGCCCCCGTACGTCCTCGTGTGGCTCCTGCTCATCTTCGCGTGGGCCGCGAACTTCGTGATCCGGATCGGGTTCTCCGCGCTCTTGCCGTCGATCATGAGCGAGCTCTCGCTCTCTTACACCCGGGCCGGCCTGCTCGCCTCGGCGTTCTTCTACGCGTACGTGATCATGCAGATCCCCTCGGGGCTCCTGGGCGACAGGTACGGCCGGCGGCGCATCCTGCTCCTGGGCTTGCTGGGCGGCGCCCTCTCGGCCGGACTCACCGGCCTCGCCGGATCGTTCGCCGCGCTCTTCGCGGCCCGCGCGCTGACCGGCGCCTTCCAGGGGTCGCTCTTCTCGAACGACCGGGCCATCATCGCCACCGTCACACCGCCCGACCGAATCGGCCTCGGCCAGGGCGTGTCGTTCGCGGGCCCCGGCCTCGGTCTCACCGCGGGCCTCGTAATTGGGGGCCTTCTGGTCGAGGTCCTGCCGTGGCGAACGGTGATGATGCTCTTCGGGCTCGGCCCCGTTGCGGCGGCGCTGCTCATCGCGCGGTTCGTGCCGAGCCCGGCGCCATCGACCGCGCAGGAGCCGCTCGGCCGGCGCCTGCGACGTCTCTTCGTCAACAGGCCGCTCTGGCTCCTCGGGCTCACCAGCCTCTGCGCCATTGCCAATCAGTTCATCCTCGCGACGTGGGCGCCGCTGTTCTTCCAGGAGGCTGGCGTCGCCGACGCCGGCCGCGCCGGCATCTACGCAGCCCTGCAGGGCATCGCGGCGTCCCTCGGGATGATCCTGGGCGGATGGGCCCATGACCGCCTCGCCCGGCGGGGCTTCGAAGCGAAGATAGTCATCGCGGCGGGGCTCTCCGCGCTGGCGCTATCGATGCTCGCCACGGCCGCGGCGATCGCGCACCGATCGGTGCCGGCGCTCGCCGTGCTCGTGTTTCTCGCCGCGTTCTTCTGCTGGTCGATCTGGGGCGCGGTCTACACGCTGCTGGGCCGCATGGTGCGCGCGGAAGATCTTGGCGCCGCGTTCGGGCTCAGCAACAGCATCAGCTTCATCGGCGCCATCGTCGGGCCGATCGCGACCGGCTGGGCGCGCGACCTCTCGGGGTCGTTCAGCGCCGGCTGCACGCTCGCGGCCGTCCTGGCCGTCGCCGGCGTCGTCCTCGTCAGTGGAGTCCGCGCGCCGCGTCAGCCGGTCCTTGCCCCCGTAAAACGTCGCGGGTAAGCTCGGCCGTGACGCGGGAGCAGGTGCTTCCACAGTGACAAGGAGCCTGGCATGAAACGGATCGCCGCCCTCGTCGGCGTGCCCACCGCTATCATGGCGATACTGGCCGCGTGCTCGTCGACCACCGAGCAGGGCACCGTCGGTGTCGAGCGCAGCCAGTTCCTGCTCGTCTCCTCGGCGGAGATGGACAAGAGCGCGGCGGCCGCCTACACGCAGGTCATCAAGGAACAGACGCCGAAGGGCAACGTCAACAAGGATCCCAAGCAGGTCGAGCGGGTCCGCGCGATTGCCGCGCGCATCATCCCGCAGACCGCGGTGTTCCGGAAGGACGCGCCGGGCTGGAAGTGGGAAGTCAACGTCCTGACCTCGCCCGAGGTCAACGCGTGGTGCATGCCTGGCGGCAAGATCGCCTTCTACACGGGCATCCTCGAGAAGCTCGAGCTGACGGACGACGAGATCGCGGCGGTGATGGGCCACGAGATCTCGCACGCGCTGCGCGAGCACGGCCGCGAGCGGGCGTCGCAGCAGCTCGCCACGAACATCGGGGCGAGCGCGGTCGGCGCCGTGCTCGGAATCGGGCAGACGGGCACCGATCTGGCCGGCGTGGTCGGGCAGGTGACGTACCTGCTGCCGTACTCGCGAATTCACGAGACCGAGGCCGATCGAATGGGCGTCGAGCTGGCTGCGCGCGCCGGCTACGACCCGCGCGCGGCCATCACACTGTGGCAGAAGATGGCCAAGCTCTCGGGCGGCGGCGGTCCTCCGGCGATCCTCTCGACCCATCCCTCGAACGAGGAACGCATGAAGGACCTCGCCGGGTTCTCGCAGAAAGTGATGCCGCTCTACGAGGCGGCGCACCCCAAGAGCTAGCGCGCCCGCCGAGGGCTCGACTTCGTGAAATTCGGCGTCTACCTTCCCACGTACGCGTGGCGCGACCTCGGCTTCGACCAGGCGGCGCGCGTGAAGACGTTCGCGCGACGAGCTGAGGAGCTCGGGTTCGACGCGCTCTGGGTCGCCGAGCACTTCCTGGAGGCCCCCGGCCTCTACGGCACGGTGTGGATGTCGCCGCTGCTCTGTCTTGCGCACGCGGCGAGCGTCACGACGCGGATCCGGCTGGCCACCGGGCTCTTGATCCTGCCCTATTACCATCCGGTCACGCTGGCGCGCGAGATCCAGACGCTCTGGCACCTGTCGAGCGGCCGGCTCGTGCTCGGTGTCGGACCAGGCTGGGATCAGCACGAGTTCGAGACGCTCGGCATGAAGCTCTCGGAGCGCGGCCGAAGAACGGACGAGATGATCGCGGCCCTGCGCAGTCTCCTGAGCGAGCGCGACGTGAGCTTTGCCGGCCGCTACTACCGGTTCGAGCACGCGACGATTGAGCCGCGCCTCCCGCGCTTTCCCGAGCTGTGGGTGGGGGGCGGATCGAAGATCCAGACGTCACTCTCGCCGGACAAGCCGTACATCGCCCCGACGGTGCTCGCGCGCATCGCCGCCGCCGACGGTTGGCTCGCCCGCGGCGCGGGCAGCCAGCAGATGGTCAAGGACGACGTGCAGGCGATCCGCGCGTACCTCGCGAGCCGCGGGCGCGATCCGGACACGCTGCGCTACGGGCATCTGAACTTCGTGCACCTGGTCGACGCGACCGACCGCGAGGCCGCGCTGCGCCTGCAGCGTCCGGTCTTCGAGCGCGTGATGGGCACGCACCGGACGTTCGAGAATCTCCAGCAGTCGTACTTCCTCGGGACCACGCGGGAGATCGTCGAGCGGATCCGCGATCTCGAAGCGGCCGGCATTCAGGACATGGTGCTGGCGACCTGCGACTACGATCTCGAGCAGCTCGAGCGCTTCGCGAGCGAGATCACGGCGCGATTCACGCGCGAGCGGTAGTCGGCACCGCCTCTCGCGGCTGACAGCTGTCCCCCCATTGACAAGGAGCGATCGCCGTTTCTATAGTCCGCGTGCACGAGGCCCTCTGACCTAACCGCGCGTCCAGGAGGGGTGGCCATGAGACCACAGCACTCGTTCATTCACGCAGCGCTTCTCGCAGTGGCGGGACTCGTCGCCGCGGGCCCCGGCAGTGCCCGCGCGGCCGACGTCATCAAGTTCGGCGTTTCGACGCCCCTCTCCGGCCCGGCCGCGCCGTGGGGCATTCCGCACAAGCAGGCGACCGAGCTCATCTTCGAGGAGATCAACAGCCAGGGCGGCCTCGACGTCGGCGGCAAAAAGTACAAGCTCGAGGTCGTCGCCTACGATCACAAGTACGTGATCGCCGAGGGTGTCGCCACGGTCAACCGCCTCATCGCCAAGGACGGCGTGAAGTATCTCTCGATCCTCGGCGGCGCCGTGGTCAAGGCCAACGAGGAAGCGGTCAACGAGGGGCGAGTCCTGAATCTGCCGCTCGCGTACGCCGACGGCCTGGTGAGCCCGAAGAACCCGTACACGTTCCACAGCTTCCCATCGCCGCCGGAGACCAGCACCTTCTGGAAGTGGATCAAGCAGAACCATCCCGGACTCAAGCGCGTGGCCACGATCTCGCCGAATGACGACACCGGCTGGTGGTCGATCAAAGTGGAGACGACGTACATCCAGAAGCTCGGCTACGAAACGGTGGCCAAGGAGTTCTTCGAGCGCACCATGACCGACTTCAACCCGGTCTTGCTGCGCATCCTGGCCCAGAAGCCTGACATCATCAGCGTGCTGGCCTCGCCGGCTGGGAGCGTCGGCCTCATCATCAAGCAGGCCCGCGAGCTCGGGTTCAAGGGTCGCTTCATCCACATCGGGCAGGTCGACACCTCGGTGGTGGCGAACATCGCCGGCAAGGCGAACGTCGAGGGCATGTGGGTGCACGGCTTCGTCCAGGCGCCGCTGCCGGAGAAGGTCAAGAGCTGGCAGGCGCGCTATACGAAGAAGTACGGCGAGTGGAACGCGACCAGCATCGACTTCGCCAATCCGGCCTTGGCGTTCGTCGCGGCGCTGAAGAAGGCGCAGAGCACCGACCCGAAGAAGGTGGCGGACGCCCTCAGCATCGTCGAGTTCGACAACTTGTGGGGCAAGGCGCACTTCGGCGGAAAGGACTACTACGGCGTCGGCAACCAGATCATCTACCCGATGCCGTTCTCCGAGGTGAAGGACGGCGTGGCGACCCTCGTCGTGCAGCTCCTCCCGCCGCATAATTAGATGGGGGGCCTCGAACGGGCCCCCCAAGCCCCCCGGCGCTCGCAAGCGCCCCGGCGTAGCCGTGGCGCTGCTCGGCAAGGCGATGCGCCCGGGGGTCTCGACGGACCCCCCAAGCCCCCCGCGCTCGGAGACGCCCCGGCGCGGCCGGGTCGCCCCTCGATGAGGCGACGCGTCGTGGGGGGTCTCGACGGAGCCCTCAAGCCCCCGGCCGCTCGGAGACGCCCCGGCGTAGCCGGGGCGCGCCGCGATAGCGCTTCCGGGCGCTTGGCGACGACATGACGCTCGCCCTGCTCGTCCAGAGCGCGATCATCGGGATGTCGCTCGGCTCGATCTACATCCTGATGGCGCTGGGCCTCACCCTCATGTTCGGCATGATGCACATCATCAACTTCGCGCACGGCGCCGTGTACATGCTGGGCGCCTTCGTCATCTACTACGTCTTCTTCCAGGGCGGCGCGCCGTACTTCGCCGCCTTCGTGGTGGCGATGATCGTGCTCGGCATCTTCGGGTACCTCGTGGAGCGCTCGATCTACCGGCCGATCCGGGGCGGCATCGAGCCGACCCTCGTGGCGCTGCTCGCCCTCACCACGTTTCTCCAGGCGGCCGGCTACCCGGTCTTCGGGCAGCTCGACAAGCACGTGCCGCCCGTCTTTCCGGGCACCCGGACCATTCTCGGCGTCGGCATCTCCATCGAGCGACTCATGATCATCCCCATCGCCGGGGCCCTGGTGGTCGGCCTCTACCTCTTCATCAATCGGACCCGGCTCGGCGCTGCCATGCGCGCCATCGAGCAGGACAAGGAAGCCGCGGCCCTGCAGGGCGTCAACGTGAACGTGGTCAACGGCCTCGCCTTCGCCATCGGCTTCGCGCTCGCCGCGGCGAGCGGGGCGCTCATGGCGCCCATCTTCAAGCTCGATCCGATGATGGGCGAGCAGCCGCTCCTCAAAGCGTTCATCATCATCATCCTCGGCGGGCTAGGCAGTATTCCCGGCGCGATCCTCGGCGGGCTCATGCTCGGGCTCATCGATTCGATCGTCGCCACCGCGCTCGGGGCCGAGCCCGCGTTCCTTCTGAGCTTCGTGTTCATCATTCTCCTGCTGCTCTTCAGGCCGACGGGGCTCTTCGGCTATGCGCCGTAGGGCCGGCGTGCTCGGCGTACTCGCAATCCTGGTCGTGCTGGCGCTGCTGGTGCCCCAGCTCGGCGGCGACTACTACGTCCATATCTTCGCGCTCGTCTTCACCAACGTGATCCTCGCCGCCAGCCTGCGGCCGTCGCTCACGTGCGGACAGCTCAACATCGGTCATTCGGCGTTCATGTCGATCGGCGCGTACACCTCGGCCCTGCTCGCGAAGAATCTCGCGGTCCCGTTCGAGCTCTCGCTCCTGGGCGGGGCGGTCCTGGCCACCCTGGTGGGGGTCGTCATCGGCTATCCGTCGCTCCGCCTGCGCGGGGTGTACTTCGCGATGGTGACGGTGGCCTTCGTGGAGGTGATTCGCCTGATCGCCCAGCTCTGGGTGTCGCTCACCCGGGGCATGAGCGGTCTGAGCGGCATTCCCAAGCCGAACCTGCTCGGGATGACGCTGACGACGAAAGCGAGCCAGTACTATCTCGGGCTCGCCCTGATGCTGATCGTCTTGCTCATCCTGTGGAAGCTCGAGAAGAGCCGCCTCGGTCTGATCTGGAAGAGCATCGGAATGGCCGACAACCTGGCCCAATCGCTCGGCGTCGACATCGCCCGGCACAAGCTCCTCGCCTTCATGCTCGGCTGCTTCTTCGCGGGGGTCGCCGGCGCGTTCTACGCCCACTTCATCCGGTTCCTCTTTCCGCCGGAGTTCGGCTTCCTGATGGCGACGAACATCCTCGTCTACAACTACGTTGGCGGCCGGGGGCACTTCGTCGGTGCGATCGTCGGTGCGATCTTCCTGTCGCTCCTGTCCGAGCCCTTCCGCGGAAGCCCGTACGAGACGATCTTCTTCTCGATCGCGATGCTGCTGACGATCCTGTTCCTGCCGGGCGGTCTCATCACGCTGCCCGAGAAGCTCGCAGGACTCCGGCGGTGGCGGGCGGCGGCGGCGCCCACGCCGAGCCCGGCGGCCTGAGGCGATGCCGCTGCTCGAGACCCGCGACCTCACCCGCCACTTCGGCGGCCTGGCCGCGGTCAACCACGTCGACCTCACCGTCGAGAAGGGCGAGATCGTCGGCCTCATCGGACCCAACGGCGCCGGCAAGACGACCTGCTTCAATCTTCTGAGCGGCTTTCTGCGGCCCACCGCCGGCTCCATCGTCTTCGACGGCGAGAACATCACCGGGCTCCGGCCGCACCAGATCGCCGCCCGCGGCCTCGTGCGCACGTTTCAGCTCACCACGCTCTTCCAGGAGATGACGGCGCTCCAGAACGTCCTGCTGGGCCTGCACCTGCACAGCGGCACGGGGCTGCGGCAGCTCCTGTTCAGCCGGCGGGATTTTCCGCCGGACGAGATCGCGCGCGGCCGCGAGGCGCTCGAGCTCACCGGGCTGGCGGCACACGCCGATCAGCTGACGAAGAACCTGCCGCACGGTCACCAGCGCGTGCTCGGCATCGCGATGGCGCTGGCCGCGCGGCCGCGGCTTCTCCTGCTGGACGAGCCCGTCACCGGCATGAACCTGGACGAGAGCAGCCGCGTGATGGACCTGGTGAAGACGATTCGCGGCCATGGCACCACGATTCTCCTCGTCGAGCACAACATGAAGGCCGTCATGGGTACCTGCGAGCGCATCGTGGTCCTGAACTTCGGCCAGAAGCTGGCGGAGGGCACGCCGGACGAGGTGAGCACCAGCCGCGACGTCATCCAGGCCTATCTCGGGACCGGCGTAAACCATGCTTGAGGTCGAGAACCTCCACGTCCGCTACGGCACCGTGGAGGCGGTGAAGGGGCTGTCCTTCCACGTGCCCGCGGGCTCCATCGTGAGCCTCATCGGCGGGAATGGCGCCGGCAAGACAACGAGCCTCCGGGCCCTGACAGGCCTCGTCAGGGCGAGCGGCGGGAACCTGCGCTTCGAGAGTACCTCGCTGATCGGGCTCGCCCCGCATCAGATCGTGGGGCTCGGCATCGCGCACGTGCCCGAGGGACGCCGCCTCTTCCCGAAGATGAGCGTGCTGGAAAACCTCACGATGGGCGCGTACCGGCGAAGTCGCGCGGATGTGGCGTCCACGCTCGCCATGATCTACGAGCACTTTCCGATCCTGCGCGAGCGCGGGCGTCAGATCGCCGGCTCGCTGAGCGGCGGCGAGCAGCAGATGCTGGCGATCGCCCGCGCGCTCATGAGCCGCCCCAAGCTCCTCTTGCTGGACGAGCCGTCCATGGGGCTCTCACCGATCATGACCGCCGAGGTCGGCAAGATCATCCGGCAGATCAACGCGCTCGACGTGTCGATCATCCTGGTGGAGCAGAACGCGATGCTCGCCCTCACGCTCGCGCAGTACGGCTACGTGCTGCAGACCGGGAGCCTGGTGATGCAAGGGAAGGCTTCGGATCTCCTGCGGGACGAGGGCGTGAAGCGCGCGTATCTGGGACTCTGATCTTCGGGCGGCGGCCGGGCTAGCGGGTGACGCCGATCTCCAGACGGCCGGGGCGGATGGCGACCGGGGCGATCTGGATCCTGATCGGCAGGCGGCCGAGCTGGGGGCTCGGATCGAACGTGCGCGCGATCCAGTGCACGAGAGAATCGGGTACCCGGAGCCAGCCGATCCGCAGCTGATCCACGTCGAGGGCGATCGGGATCTTCTCCGATCCGGGCAGGACGTGCACGCGCGCCTCGGCCCGAGGGCCGAGACCGGTCACGCGTGTCTGCGCGACCCCGTCGCCGAGCTCGACGGTCATCCGCGCGAACTGCCTTTGGTCGTCGATCAACCGCTGCAGGTCGCTCTGCAGCACGACCAGGCGCTCGAGTGACACGGTGCCGACGTCGAGCGGCTCGAGCACCCGGCGCTCGAGGACTGCAACCGGATCGACGACCAGATTCAGGATCGTCACACGGATGTCGCGCACGCGGAGCGGCAGCCGGTCCTTGCGCGAGAGCTCGCCGACCGACGCCGCGTCGGCCGTCACCGTGAGCGCGTCGACCTCACCGCGCAGCAGCGCCTCGGGCCGATAGCGGAGGTCGATGCGGAGATTCTCGGCGTCTCGCACCAGCGACGGCAAGAACCCCGCGCGCAGCTCGCGGATGCGCGCCGCGAGAGCCTCGGGCTTCACGCCGTCCGGAGCGTGAATGCGACGCACGCGGAGCTCGGCGCGACTGCCGTCGGGAAGCGGATACTGGCCGACCACCGGGAAGAGGCGGGCGAGCGCGCTCCCCGGCTGCTCGAACGACTGCATAATCCGGCGCGCCTTGGCGATGGAGAAGTCCGGGCCGAGGTTGCCCGACTTGAGGATCGCGAAGTCCACACCGAGCGGCGTGACGTTCCAGGCCCGGAGCACCGTGAAGGGCAGGCCGCGGCGTTTGGCCTCGTAGCGGAAGTTCGAGACCGAGAAGAAATCGTAGTTGGGCACTACCGAGACGCGGACCGGGCGTCCGCCGCTCTCGCGCGCGATGTCCTCGAGGATGCGGGCGTGCTGCCAATCGGCGCGGCTCGGCGGAGATTCGATGACGTACCGGATCGACTGGCCGGGGAACGTCGGCAGCGCCGGCACGCCGAAGGCGGTCATCGACACCTGGAGCGCTGCCGCGACGATACAGGCGCCCACGGCGACGCGGCGCAGTACGCGCGGGAGCGCGTGCGCCCCCAGCGCCGCCACCACGGCTGCGGCGGCCAGCGCGGGAAGGGCATAGCGCGGGTTCTTGTTCCGGATGAGCGTGATGAGCACGAACGGAGCGAGGGCGGCGACCCAGAGGACGGCGCGATGCTCGCGGAAGCGGTACAGGGCCAGGAGCCCGCCGAGAAAGCAGAGCGCCGCAAGAAAACCGAAGTGCGTCGGGAAATTGGTCGGGTAGAAGAGCAGGGCGACCGACGTCAGGGTGGGCGCGTGCCCCTCCTGCTCGGCAAACCTGAACGAGCGGTTCATGAACTGCAGCGGCATACCGAGGAGCCGTGAGCTGTACCACGGGAGCGCCACGACGACAGCGATCGCGCCGGCCAGCGCGATCCAGAGGAGCCGCCGCCAGCGCTGTCCGCTCCACGCGGCCTGTCCCAGAGTCCAGAGCAGCGGAGGGAACGCGTAGACCGGAAACGTCGGCTTGGTCAGAAGCCCGAGGCCCCAGACGAGTCCGAGGGCCGCCGTCCATCCCGGCCGCGAGAATCGCTCGGTGCGGATCAGCGCGTAGAGCGCCAGGGCGACCATCGCCATGAGGGGCAGATCGAGCTGGAAGGTCAGGAGCGAATAGACTACGAACGGTGCGGTGGCGAGCAAGAATGCCGCCAGCAGGCCCGCCGTCGGGTCGGCAACCGTCCGGCCGATACCGTAGACGGACAGCATGGCGATGCCGAGGAACAGGAGCATCACCGCCTGCGCCGTCAGCGTCGTCACGGGGAACACGAAGTAGAGGGCCCCGGCCGCGCAGATGGCCAGCGGCGGGTAGAACGCCGAGGCGCCCATGATCTCGCCGAAGCGATCGGCGGCCGGGTTGGCCAGCGTCCGGTGGCACTCGAGCGCCCGCTCGAGGTGGTTGGCGTAGTCCCACTCCGGAGGATGCCGGTCGATCGACGCCCACACCGTGACGACGACGCAGAGGGCAGCGAAGACCCCGACGGCGGCCAGCCACGGCCGCTCACTCATGACCGCCCTTCCTCCCGGCCAAGCGCCACACCGAAGGGCAGCGCCGCCAGCGTCCAGGCGATCAGGACGACTTCGGCATCGCCGAAGCTCCACTCCGTGAGCCCGGTCACCAGGAAGCCCGCGATGGCGGTGAGGCTGCCGACCACGATCGTGCGCTCGCGCTCGTGCTCGCCGAGGCTACGGAGCAGCCGCCAGACGAGAACGAAGAAGGCCACCCACATCGCGAGCCACGCCGCGAGCCCTACCACGCCGCGCTCCACGAGCACCTGAAGGGGCGAGCTGTGGACGTGGCTGGTGCTCTTCCTCACCGCCTCGGGCTGGGCGTACTGTCGATACGAGCGGCCGACGCCGCCCGGCCCGACTCCGAGCCACGGGTGCTCGCGCCACATGACGAGCCCGCTCTTCCACATGTAGAGTCGCTCCCGCGCCGTGACGTCGTGCGGGTCGGCGAGGCTCCGGATCCGGGCGCTCAGGCGCCCGGGCCCCAGAAGCGCGAACGCCACCACGAGCGCGAGGCCCACGAGCATGATGGCGCGCCCGCGCCGGAGCGTGAGGAGCATGACGCCCAGGCCCGCGGTGAAGCCGACCCACGCGCCGCGCACGTAGGTGGCGCCGAGCCCGCCCAGCGTGACGAGCCACATGAGCCAGCGCCCGCGCGTTCGCCGCTCCGTCAGGAGCGGGGGCAGGCCGACCAGGCACAGCATCGCGAGGATCCCGCCGAGCGTCATGTAGATGCTGAAGGGCCCGCGGGCCCGCTCGCACCGCGCGTAAAACCACGCGAGCGGCCACGGCGTCGGGGTCGGCGTCGGGCACGTCGCGACTTGGACGAGACCCATGGCGCCGAGGAGCGCCCCGCAGATCGCGAGCTGCCCGAGGAACCGCTCGACACGCTCGGTGCTCCGGAGCGTGTCGGCGGTGACGAAGAAGGCGAACGCGGTGAACGTCCCCCTGGCGGCGAAAAGGCTTCGTCCGGGAACGTCCGACGTGAGGGCCGACAGAAGAGTGGCCAGGCCGAAGATCGCGATGAAGATCCCGAGCGACCACGGCTGATCGCGCCGCACCGCGGGATCGCGGAGGCGCCAGAGCCACAGCATCGTCAGTACGATCAGCGTGCTCTCGGATAGGGTCACCGAGCACGCGAGCCCGACGACGAAGATCGGGAAGATGGCCCGGCTCAGCGAGAGGGCGTCCTGCCGGCGTGCGGCGCGGAGCAGCCCGGCCGCTCCGAGGTCGGAAAGCATCCCCGATAGTGTAAATCCAGCGCCGTTGCGCAGGTCGATCTCGCGGCGTTTAAGTTCGGCCCGTGTGTTCGGCCGGGACCGAAGCCCCACCGAAGCTCGTCACCCGGGCCGGCGTGTGCGTTCGGACCGGGTGGGCGTATCCTCGAAGTTCGGGGAGCCGGCCTGGCTGGCAGCGCCCGCTCTCGGACACGAGGGGAGATTCGATGCCCACCAGATACAAGCTCCTAGTCTTCGGGCTACCTGTGCTCTTGCTGACCGCCGGCTGCTCGCACCACGAGTGCGAGATCAAGTGCGTCGACGGGTTCAAGATCACGACGGCTGACGAGTGTGATGACGCGGTGACGTTCAGTCTCGCCACGGACCACGGCGGCACCTGCACAGCGGAAGAGCACCACGTCTGGGGGTGGTGACGGACGTTGGCGGGTGGGGGAAGCCCCTCACGCGCCTCAGTCTTTTCGGATTCGCGTGCTTCCGAGGTCGGCGCTCGGCACGGACCGACGCCACTGCCAGATCGCCAGCTCGCGCCTGAGGCGGCCGAGCATCCGACCCCTCGACTCGACCTCTGCGAACACCGGTCGCGCCATCGGGTCGCGCGCTGCTCCGACTTCTGGCTCCGTACGCTTCGTCGCTCCGGCAATCATGGGTCGTCCCACTTCCTTTCCACTTATTACGGGCTTTCCACTTATTACGGGCCTATAAGGAGCATGCGGGGTGCCAGGGGAAGACCTTTCGAAACGATTGGAATGTTTGAGGATTGCTCCGCCCGGGGTGGCCAGAGTGGCAACCCCGGGCGGCACGACCATGCCGAGCTAGGCGCCGCGGACGTACCGGCGGAGAACCAGGCGCAAATGGTCCCGGAAGTTGGGCTGAAGACGGCTGGTCCAGTCGCTCTGGCGCGCCTGCTTCCACTCGGCCGACTCCTGGACGTCGGGTGTGGCCAGGTGATAGAGCGCCACGTACTTGCGGTTGCCGCTGCTGCCGCGGAAGCGGCGGGCGCTCAGCACGCCCGGCACCGCGGCGAGCGCCGGGATGTGCTCCTTGTCGTACCACTCGTTGAACTCCGCTTCGAACTCCGGCACGACGTTCATCGCGTTGAGCAGCAATCCCCCCGCGTTGCCGGGCGGGAGCTGGTCACCCGGGAGGATCTGATCGCCCTCGAAGCGCATGAGGCGCTCGACCTGGGCGGTGACTCGCTTGGACCAGGGCGAGAGATTCGCGCCACCGATCGCGAGGTAGCCCGGGCTCTGCAGCACCTTGACGCTGTCGAGATCGTACGTCGCGACCGAGATCCTGCGATCCGTCGCGCCGATCCAGCGCTGGCACGCGAGGAAGCCCGGCACGCGCTGGCGCTCGGGCAGGTGTTCGGTGTCATACCAGTCGTTGAACTCGTCCTCGGCCGCCCGCCCGATGTTCATCGCCGCGATCAGCGTGCCCTTTGCCATGATCGAATCCTCCGTTCTTTCAGCTCATGCTCTCGAGAGGCGCCACGCCGAGCTCGCTCGTGCACTCGGTGAACCACTGCAGCACCTCCTTGTGCAGCGGAATGCCGTCGGCGCGGCGATGCACGACTTCCTCGGCCTCGGACAGTCCGGGGTAGAGCACCCGCTCCTGCCCGGCGGCCGGCTGCGCCGTTCTCAACGTCTTGAGCATGTCGTCCATCGTGTTCTTGAATTGCTCGACGTCGGTGAACGCCTCGATGTTGTACGCTGCGAAATGGGTCTTTGACCCGCTGCCGGGCGCCAGCATCGTAGGCAGGGCGCCAGCTAGCACGGTCGAGAGGACCTCGGCCATCATGGCGAAGCCGTAGCCTTTGTGGGAGCCCTGTTCGCGCGTGCCGCCGAGCGGGGCCTGGTGATACTCGTCGCGATTGAAGACCGGCTTCTCCTCCATGATCGGGTTGCCGTCCTTGTCGGTGACCCAGCCCGGGAGCAGCGGCGACCCAACCCGGATCGCCAGCCGGATCTTGTTGCCGGCGATCGCCGACGTCGCGGCGTCGAAGAGCATCGGCGCCTCGCGCCCTGCCGGGGCGGCGAGCGCGATCGGATTGGTGCCCAGGAGCGGCTTGGCCGCGAACGTCGGCACCACGCTCAGCCCGGCGCCGGTGAAGCAGACGCCCACCATGTCCTCGAGCGCGGCCTGCATCGCGTAGTGACCGATCGCGCCGAAGTGGCCGCTGTTGTAGACGGTGACGACACCGACGCCGACCGCGCGGGCCTTCTCGATCGCCAGCCGCATCGCCTTGGGCCCGACCATGATGCCGAGGCGCCGCTCGGCGTCGATCACCGCGGTGCCCGGCGACTGGCGAACCACCTTCCAGCCCGGCCGCGGATCGAGCTTGCCGGCCCGGTAGTCACGGACGTACTGGCGCAGCATGTTCGACACGCCGTGCGTCTCGACGCCGCGAAGATCGGTCATCGTCAGCACGTCGGCGCCTTCCGCGGCGTCGTCCTTGCTGAGCCCCAGCTTCTCGAAGATCTGGGTCACCGTGCGCCGCAGCGCCGCCTCGGACACCCGAACCTGATCCTTCGCCGGAACCTTGAAGCGCTCGAGAATCATCGTGCCCTCCCGGATCTGGGCCGCTCGGCCCGTGCCTAGTCAGAGGGATGCATCCTAGCCCATTTTCTCGGGGTCGTCTTGCCGTTCGGGTAGACTGGGGGCCGCCATGCCCGTGCCCGACTTTCTCTACGGCACCGCCTGGAAGGAAGACCGCACCCAGGCCCTCACCGAGCTCGCGCTCCACGCGGGGTTTCGCGGGATCGACACCGCCAATCAGCGGCGCCACTACTTCGAGGCGGGAGTCGGCCAGGCGCTCGCTGCCGCGTATCGCGCGGGCATCGTGACGCGCGCCGATCTGTTCTTACAGACGAAGTTCACGTACCAGGCGGGCCAGGACCACCGGCTGCCCTACGACCCGGCGGCGGATCTGTCGACCCAGGTCGCGCAGTCGATGACCAGCTCGCTCGAGCATCTCGGGACTGACTACGTCGACAGCTACGTGCTGCACGGCCCGTCGTCCGGCCGCGACTGGACCGAGGACGACGCCGAGGTGTGGACCGCAATGGTGAAGGAGCGCGCCGCCGGCCGCGCGCGCGTGCTCGGCGTGAGCAACGTCTCGCTGCGACATCTACAGCAGATGGCCAGGACCGGCGTCGAGGGGCCCGCGTTCGTGCAGAACCGCTGCTTCGCGCGTCTGGGCTGGGACCGCGACGTCCGCGCCTTCTGCCGGGAGCGGCGAATCGTCTACCAGGGGTTCTCGCTCCTCACCGCGAACCCCGAGGTGCTGCGCCATCCGCTGGTCGGCCGCATCGCGGCCCGCGCGGGCGTCATGCCGACGCAGATCGTGTTTCGCTTCGCGCTCGCGGTCGGCATGCTTCCGCTGACCGGTACCTCCAGCGCCGAGCACATGCGCCAGGACCTGGCGAGCCGCGACCTGTCACTCTCCGCCGACGAGGTGGCGGCGATCGAGTCGCTGGCCGGATAGAGGCGCGCTCCGGCCCTGATCCTCGCTCCCCTCCGCGTTCGCAGCTTTCGCTTCCAGTGGCCCGCCGATCTCCTGGCGTCGCTCGCGTTCGAGATGGAGACGGTCATCCTGGGCTGGTACACCATGGTCCAGACCGGCTCGGTGCTCCTGCTCACCACGTTCGGCTCGCTGCTGCTCCTCGGCACGCTCGCCTCGCCGATGTTCGGTGTGCTGGGCGACCGGCTCGGATTCCGGGTGATGCTCTCTACGATGCGCGCGACCTACACGGCGCTGGCCGCGCTCGTCCTGCTGCTCGCGCTGACCGACACGCTGACGCCCGTGTGGGTGCTCGTCATCGCCGCGCTGGCCGGTCTCGTCCGTCCCAACGATCAGGTCATGCGCAACGCACTCATCGGCGAGACGATTCCGCCGCCGCACCTGATGAGCGCCGTCGGCCTCTCCCGCGCCACCATGGACTCGGCGCGCGTCTTCGGCGCGCTCGGGGGCGCGGCGCTCTCGACGGTGCTCGGTCTCGGACCCACCTACGCACTGGTCACGACGCTCTACGTCGCGAGCCTCGTGTTGACCTTCGGCGTGGCGCGGCGGCCCGTCACTCCCGATCCGGCCGATACATGGCGCGGGGCTTCGACGGTCGCGGTCGCCAGCCCCTCGCGCGGCCGCGATCTCCTCGACGGGCTTCTCTACGTGCTGCGCCTGCCGGCGCTGCACGCGATGATGTGGCTGGCGTTCCTGGTCAACCTGACGGCCTATCCGGTATCGAGCGGCCTCCTGCCCTACGTGGCGCGCAACATCTACCTGGTCGACGCGACGGGACTTGGATGGCTCGCGGCCAGCTTCGCGGTGGGGAGCCTCGCGGGCTCGATCATCACCGTCTTGACCGGCGGACCGCGGCGTCCCGAGCGCTCAATGCTGATCTACACGGCACTCTGGTACCTGGCGCTGCTGGCCTTCGGCAACTTGAAGAGCATGAACACGGGGCTTCCCGCGCTGCTCCTCGCCGGCTTCGTGCAGAGCGTGGCGATGATCGCGATGACCGCCAACCTGCTCGCCGCATCCGACGAGCGATTCCGCGGACGCGTCATGGGCGTGCGGACGCTGGCGATCTACGGCATGCCGCTCGGGCTCATGAGCGCCGGCGCGCTCATCGAGCGTATCGGCTACGTGCTGACGGTCAGCGGCTTCTCGGCGGTCGGCCTGCTCTTCACCCTCTTCATCGGCGTCAAATGGCGCGCAAGCCTCTGGCCGCCGCGGCGACTGCCGAGCGGGGCTACACCCGGCACAGTCCGGCCTTGACACCGCGCACCTTCGCGCGTAGGTAGCGGCTAAAGGAGGGTCTCATGATTTACGAGGTTCGAACCTACACGCTGCGCACCGGGGCCGTGGCCGAGTTCGAGGACCGCTTCTCCAAGCGGAAGCCGCTCCGTGAGAAGCACTCGAAGCTCGGGGCTTTCTGGCACACGGACTTCGGCCCGCTCAACCAGGTCATCCACGCCTGGCCGTACGACAGCCTCGAGCACAGGATGAAGGTGCGCGACGCGATGGCGAAGGACGCCGAGCTCTCGGCCCTGCCGGGGGGGCGCGATCTGATCGTCGAGCAGCAGTCCGACATCATGATTCCCGCGCCGTTCATGAAGCCTCTGGGTAGCCGCGACTACGGCACCGGCAACTTCTACGAGATGCGCATTTACACGTACTCGCCCGGCGATCTCCCCAAGGTGCTGGAGGCGTGGGGCAAGGCCGTGCCGAACCGGGAGAAGCTCTCGCCGCTGGCCGCCTGCTGGACCAGCGAGATCGGCGGGCTCAACAAGTTCGTGCACGTCTGGGTCTACAAGGACTCGAACGAGCGCAATCGCATCCGTGAGGACTCGCGCAAGGATGGCCAGTGGCCGCCGCAGTCCGGCGTCCGCCCGGTTCGCCAGGAGAACAAGCTCCTGATCCCGGCGTCCTTCTCGCCCCTGCGGTAGGCGTTTCCGGCTACTCCGCCCGGGCGGTCCCGCCCCGCGAGGCTGCCCGGGCGTCAACTTCCACTCCGGGAAGGACAACATGCCCTCTCTCAGCCGCCAGTTCGCGCAATGGGTCGTGGGTCTTCGCTATCAGGATCTCCCCGCCGAGGTCGTCGATCGCGCCAAGGGGCTCACGCTGCAAGGCCTCGCGTCCGTCCTGCTCGGCTCGCTGACGCCGGGTGGCCAGCAGGCGGTGAAGCTCATCGCCGAGGAAGAAGCGGGCGTGAAGAGCGGCGCCACGATCATGGTGGACGGCGCCAGGGTGACGAAGGGCGGCGCCGCGTTCGCCAACGCCGAGATGGCGATGGCCGGCGGCAAGTGGGATACGTTCCGGATGCTCACGCACCCGGGCACCAGCATTCTTCCCGGCGCCTTCGTGGGCGCCGAGACGACCGGCGCCTCCGGACGCGACTTCATCACCGGGCTCGCGGCGGGCTACGAGGTCCTGGAGCGGCTGGCCGCCGACTTCATTCCAACCGTGATGTCGCGAGGCTTCCACGCCGGTGTCGTCTTCGGCATCTTCGGCCCGGCCATCGCCGCCGCCAAGATGATGCGATTCAACGAGGACCAGGTGAACGCGACCATCGCGCTCTGCGCGAGCCTGGCCGCCGGCAACCTCGAGGGGGCGCGCAGCGGCGGCCGCGCGCTGCGCGAGGGCGGCTCGGTGCGCAACGCCATGCTGGCGGTCGCGCTGGCGCGGCAGGGCCACGTCGGCGGCGAGACCGTGCTCGAGGGCGACGCCGGCTTCTATCACGCCTATGCCGGGAGCAACACCGGCCGGCTCACGTACAGCTTCGTGGGCGACACGCACACGAGCCTCGCGAAGATCACGGCCGGGCTCGGCAAGGAGTGGCTGTTCCTCGAGACGCTCTACCGGATCTACTCGACCGCCGGCTACAACATCGCCCACATCGACGTGACCGCCAAGCTCTGCGAGGAGCACAACATCACCTACAAGGACGTCGACCGCATCGAGGCGGTGGTGAACTGGCTCGAAACCCAGTATCCGAGCCCGGCTTTCCCAAGCCGGCGGGAAGATCTCGAATCGAAGCCCGGCAACACCGCCTACTACACCGCGTACGGCGTGGTGAAGCGCGGCTACCCGCTGCTCAAGGCGCAGGTCGATCCGGCCGGCGCCGGCGAGCCGCCCGAGGTGCTCGACTTGATGAAGCGGGTGAAGCTCATCCCGTCCCACGCGATGACGCTCTTCGGCCCGCGCATCACGATCTTCACGAAGGACGGCAAGAGCTACACAAAGCAGTCGACCGGGCGCGAGTTCATCTGGGATTTCGATACCGAGGCGCGCCGTATTCGCGAGGTCGTGCCCGGCCTCCCGATCCCGGCGGCGCAGTTCGAGGAGATCATCGCGTTCTGCCGCGACCTCGACCGGCAGGACCGGGCCGACCGGCTCATCGCGCTGACGATGAAGAAGGCGTGAGAAGCGGTCGCTAGGGCTTCAGCACCCGCACCGCCTGGCCGGCCAGCCAGCCTTTCACGTCCTCGAGCGCGTGGCCGTAGAAAATCTTGTAGCCCTCCTCGGTCACGTAGCCGAGGTGCGGCGTGATCACCGTGTTCGGGAGATTGCGCAGCGGGTGGTCGAGGGGCAGCGGCTCCTCGTCGTACACGTCGAGCCCCGCGCCCGCGATCGTGCCTTTCCGGACGGCGTCGACCAGCGCGGCCTCGTCCACGATGGGCCCACGCGACGTGTTGACCAGATAGGCCGTCGGCTTCATCCGCGCCAGGTCGCGCGCGCCGAGCAGGCCCCGCGTGCGGTCGCTGAGGACGAGGTGCACGCTCACCACGTCCGAGCGGACGAGGAGCTCGTCCTTCGTGACCAGCGTCGCGCCCACCTCGGTGGCCCGGGCGGGGGTGAGATTCTGACTCCAGGCGATCACGTCCATCTCGAACGCGCGCCCGATCTTGGCCACGCGCGAGCCCAGGCCCCCGAGGCCGATCACGCCGAGCGTCTTGCCGTTGAGGCCGAGCCCGCAGCTCACCTGCCAGCGGCCCTCGCGGGTCGCGCGGTCCTCGGTCGGAATGCGGCGGACGAGCCCGAGGATGAGCCCCCACGTCAGCTCGGCGGTTGGGTATGGAAGCCCCGCCGTGCCGCACACGGTGACGCCGCGCTCGATGGCGGCCGCCACGTCGATAGACGCGTTGCGCATGCCCGTCGTCACCAGCAGCTTGAGCTTCGGCAGCCGCTCGAGCAGCGCGCGCGGAAACGGCGTGCGCTCGCGCATCGCGACGACCGCGTCGAAGTCGGCCAGCCGCTTGGCGATCGCGTCGGTGCCGCTCAGATGGTCGGCGAAGACCACGACCTCGGTGCCGGCCGGCAGGCTCGCCCAATCGGCCATGCGACGGGCGACGTTCTGGTAATCGTCGAGGATTGCGACGCGGGCCATGGTCGGCTCCTTGGAGATTGCGGTTCGATCCGTGGCCGAGCCTAGACCGTCGCCGGCTCAGTGGTCAACTGCTGGAGGTCGCGAGAGTATCATGAGGTCACGCGTGGCCGCCTCGACTGCGCACCGGGCTGACGGAAGACATGTCGTGGGCCAAGCTCCTGCTCACGCTCCTCGGGAGCCTCCTCCTGTGGGTGGCGGGCACGATCGTATTCGACGCCGTCCACTGGCTGCTCCACGTCCTGCTCCGGTCGCGCTCGCGCGCGCTGCGCATCGTCGCCTGGCCCCATGGCGTGCATCATCGCTTTCTCGACGCGCGTCTCTCGATCCAGTCCGAGTACCAAGGGGAGAACACATGGTGCCATCTCGTGCCCGAATACCTCACGCAGCTCGCGTGGAGCGCGGTCATGCTCGCGTGGCTGCCCCGTGGCATGGCGCTCGGCTGTGGCCTCGGGCAGACGCTCGCGTTCGCGCTCCTGGTCAGCTATCGGGGCCGCGACCCGAACCATCGACCGGTCGAGATCCTGGACGCCTACCGGCCGTCGGTCCTGTGCTCGCCCGCGTATCACGCCTTGCACCATGTGTACCCCGACGCCTATTGGAGCGCCTACACGAAGGTGATCGACTGGATCGTGGGTGGTGGGACATCCCTCGAGAACCGGCGCTTCGCTCTCGTGGGCGGCGAGACCGCCTTCGGCCGGGCGATTCGCGCTGAGCTCGTGAGAGCGGGCATCGACGCGATCCGCGCCGTCGAGTCTGGGGACGTCTCCGCGCTCGACGAGCTCGATGTGCTGATACTCTGCGACCCGGCAGCGCCGGAGGTGGTGTGGGTCGAGAGCTTCATCCGTGCGACGCGGGCGCGACAGATACCACCGGAGGTCTGGGCTGTGCACGAGCGCCCGGAGGACGGCCTCGCCCGTCACTACCATGGCGACGTTCGCGTTATCTATCGCACGTTGGTCCTGTCTGGGCCCGAGGGGATCGACGTCGCGCGGGCCGCCCGTGTCGCCATCTTCCTCATCCGCCGGGGCGCCCATTACGTGCCCACGCGAGTCGCCGCAGGCGCGCTCGGCGGCTACTGTCGCTTCCGCCGCACCACTCCTCGTCCGCCCGTCTCGTTTCCCGCCGGGCAGAGCCGTGGCCAGCTGCGCTCCCAGGGCCGGCTCCTCAAGCTCCCCGTCGCTTTCAGCGAATGTCGTCGCCCCAGCGGTACTCGCGCGTGAGGTCGTCCAGCCGCGTCTTGAGGTCGTGACCGAGGCGCTTGTCGACCGCGGCGAGCGCGTCGTCGAGCTGATCGGGGGCGGCTGGCGCCGATGATCGGCGCGGTGACGACGGAGTTCTCTAGCACCCAGGCGGGCGCCGGCCGTCGGATGGGTGAAGGTGTACGATCCAGCCTACGATCGCGTCGGGAGGGTAGACACCCATGACTCGCCGCTCATCACTGGTGTCAGCGCTTGCTCTCGTCCTGACTATCGCAATGGTTCTGCCGGTCCCGATACCGGCTGCAGGCCCCGAGGGGCGCTCGGAAGCGCCCGCCGGGCAGATTACGTTCGCCATCACCGTCACGCTTGCGCCCACGTGGTTCGATCCTGCCGAAACGCCCGGCGTGATCACGCCGTTTCTCACGCTCTACGCGCTCCACGACGCGCTCGTGAAGCCGATGCCGGGCAACGCCTGGGCGCCCGGTCTGGCGGAGTCGTGGACCACGTCGAAGGACGGGCTCACCTACGAGTTCGTGCTTCGGAAGGGGGTGCGGTTTCACAACGGCGATCTCCTGAGCGCGGAGGACGTGAAGTTCTCGTTCGATCGCTACCGGGGCGGCGGCGCCGCCACGCTGAAGGCGCGCGTCGCTGCCGTCGAGATCGTCGACGCGCAGCGCATCCGCTTCCGGATGAAGCAGCCGTGGCCCGACTTCATGACGTTCTATGCGACGCCGGCCACCAGCGCCGCGTGGATCGTCCCCCGGAAATACATGGAGCGCGTCGGTGAAGACGCCTTCAAGAAGGCCCCGGTCGGAGCGGGGCCGTACCGCTTCGTGTCGTTCAACCCGGGCGTCGAGCTGGTCGTCGAAGCCTACGAGGGCTACTGGCGAAAGACACCGGCGGTGAAGCGCTTGGTGTTCAGATCGGTGCCGGACGAGGCGACGCGCATGGTGACGGTCAAGCGCGGCGAGAGCGACATCGCGTACGGGCTTAGAGGGCCGGACGCCGAGGAGGTGAGGCGGACGCCCGGCCTTACCCTCAAGGTGGTGCTCCCGACGGTCAGCCAGTGGCTCGTCTTCACCCAGCAGTGGGATCCGAAGTCGCCGTGGGCGGACCAGCGCGTGCGGCTCGCCGCCAACCTCGCGATCGATCGCAAGGCGTTCAGCGACGCGGAGTATCTTGGATTTGGCCGGCCGGCGCCGAGCATCATCCCCCGCGACTTCGAGTTTTACTGGGCGCCGCCGCCGTATCCCCACGATCCGACGCGGGCGAAGCGGCTTCTGGCCGAGGCGGGCTACCCGAAGGGGTTCGATGCGGTCGAGGTCGGAACCGACGTCGTCTTCGCGCCCGAGGCCGAGAGCGTCATCAATGGGCTTCAGGCCGTCGGCATCCGGGCCCGGCTGCGTCCGCTCGAGCGTGCCGCCTTCTACAAGGCGGACCAGGAGAAGCAGTTCAAGCACCTGGTCCGCGTCGGGAGCGGAGCCGCCGGCAACGCCGCGACACGGATCGAGGCGTTCGTGATCTCCGGCGGGATTCGCTCCTACGGCGGCTATCCGGACATCGACGCGCTCTTCCGCGACCAGGCGGGCGAGATGGACACGAAGCGACGCGAGGCGTTGCTCCACAAGATTCAGCAGCTCATGTACGAACGCGCGATGTTCGCGCCCATCGTCGAGCAGGCCGGGCTGATTGGAGTCGGCCCCCGGCTGGCGGAGGTGCCTTCCATCACGGGGCACCCGTTCATCTCGCCCTACGAGGATCTCAAACTGAAGGGCGCATCCCCGTGAGATCGTTCTCAATCTCCTCGGTCGTGGCGGATCCGGTCTTATAGCACGACACCGGTCGTCGGTCCTATACTCCGGGGCGTGATCGTCTCGCGAGCCGTCACCGACAATCTGGCCAAGGCCTCGTGGATCCGCCGCATGTTCGAGGAGGGCGCCCGCCTCAAGCAGGAACGTGGGGCCGACAAGGTCTTCGACTTCACGCTCGGCAATCCCGAGATCGAGCCGCCCGAGGCCGTGCTGGCCGCCGCGCGGCGCGTGCTCGACAGCCCGGAACCGCACCGGCACGCCTACATGCCCAACGCGGGTCACGTCGCCGTTCGCGAGGCGATGGCGAAGCGGCTGCGCGCGGCCACGGGGCTTCCGTACACCGCGGGCCACGTCATCATGACGGTCGGCGCCGGCGCGGCACTCAACACCGTACTGAAGGCCTTGCTCGACCCCGGGGACGAGGTCCTCACGGTGGCGCCGTTCTTCGCCGAGTATGTGTTCTACGCTGAGAACCACGGCGGCCGCTTGGTCGTGGTGCCGCCGAAGGCCGATCTGACGCCCGACGTAGGCCGGCTCGAGGCCGCGATCACCCCGAAGACGCGCGCGATCTTGGTAAACTCGCCGAACAATCCGAGCGGGGTCATCTACCCGGCATCGACGTTCGTCGAGATCGAGGCGATGCTGGCCCGTGCGGCGCGGCCGATCGTGCTGGTCAGCGACGAGCCGTACCGTGCGCTCGTGTTCGATGACGTCGTTGTGCCCGAGGTGCCGCCGCTGGTCACCCGCTCGATCGTGGCGACGTCCTGGTCGAAGTCGCTGGCCATCCCGGGCGAGCGCATCGGCTATCTGGCGTTCTCGCCGCGCTTGCCGGAGGCCGCCGAGCTCTTCGAGGCCTGCACGTTCACCAGCCGCGTGCTCGGCTTCGTCAACGCGCCGGCCCTCTGGCAGTGGGTGGTGGCCGAGGTGGGCGATCAGGTCATCGACGTGTCGCCCTATCGCGAGAAGCGTGACCTGATGTACGAGGGGCTGACGCGCATTGGCTACCAGTGCGTCAAGCCGCAGGGCGCCTTCTACGTGTTTCCGCGGACGCCGATCGACGACGACGTGGCGTTCGTACGCCTGCTGGCCGAGGAGGGCGTGCTCACCGTGCCCGGCTCGGGCTTCGGCATGCCGGGCCACATCCGCATCTCGCTGACCGTCGAGCGTGAGACCGTGGTACGCGCGCTGCCGGGCTTCGAGCGCGCATTCCAGAAGGCCCGCGGCGGGCGTTGATGGCGGACGGCCAGGGCGCGGCCACGGTCGAGCCGGCCGACTCGGTCGTGAGGCTGACCCACGTCATCTACGCCCTGCACGCCGTCAGCCTCGTCACGGGCATCGTCACCGCCGCCACCGTCGTCTTCGCGTTCCTGACGGGCTGGCCGTCGATCATCGCGGTCATCCTGAACTACGTGAAGCGGCGCGAGGCGCGCGGTACGTGGCTCGAGTCGCACTTCCGGTGGCAGATCCGCACGTTCTGGTTCGGGTTGCTGTGGGTCGCGCTCTGCGCGCTCTTCGTCGTGGCCACGCTCGGCGTCGGCCTGCTCATCGCCTGGCTGCCGCTCGGCGTGGTCGGGCTCTGGTTCATCTATCGGATCGCGAGCGGCTGGCTCCGGCTGAACGATCGCCGACCGATGTACGCATAGCCCGGCCACCCGGGCGGGGAGAACGGCCATGAAGCGAAGTACGGAGCGAATCCTCACCACGCATGTCGGCAGCCTGGCGCGTCCCGACGCCCTCGTCCCGCTTCTCAAAGCGCGGGACCGGGTTCAGCCCTACGACCACGACACCTACGCGAAGCTCGTCCGGGACGCCGTGGCCGACGTCGTCCGCCGCCAGACGGACGCCGGCGTCGACATCGTGACCGACGGCGAGCAGGGCAAGGCGAGCTTCTTCGGCTACATCGTCGAGCGATTCGACGGGTTCACGCGCAAGCCGGCGCCCTCGGGTCAGGAGGGCAACCCGCGCGGGACGAGCCGCGAGTACCGGGCATTTCCCGACTATTACGAGTGGTCCGAGCGCATCGCGGAATGGGCGGGGGGGCGCGGCGGCGATCGCAACCGGTACGGCGTCGACGTCTGCACCGGGCCCGTCGTCTACAAGGGGCACGCGGCGGTGCGCACCGACATCGAGAATCTGAAGAACGCCGTCAAGGGGCTGCCGCACGAAGAAGTCTTCATGCCGGCCATCGCGCCCTCGTACATCGTCGCCACGCTCGCGAACGAGTTCTACCGTACGGAGGAGGAGTACGAGCACGCGCTGGCCGACGCGCTCCGGGAGGAGTACCGCGCCATCGTCGACGCGGGCTTCGTGCTCCAGATCGACGACCCGCGTCTGATCACGCAGTACATGATGAACCCCTCCATGAGCGTCGCCGACTGCCGGAAGTGGGCGGTGAAGCGCGTGGAGGCGATCAACTACTCCCTGCGCGGCATCCCGCGCGACAAGGTGCGCTTTCACACCTGCTACAGCATCGACGTCGGCCCGCGCGTCTACGACATGGAATTGAAGGACATCGTCGACATCATGTTCAAGATCGACGCAGGCGCCTACTCCTTCGAGATCGCGAATCCGCGGCACGAGCACGAGTACCACGTATTCGAGCGGGTCCGCCCGCCGGACGGCACGATCCTCATCCCGGGCGTGATCACCCACACCACCAACCTCGTCGAGCATCCGGAGCTGGTCGCCGAGCGTATCGTCCGCTTCGCGAAGATCGTCGGGCGCGAGAACGTCATCGCCGGCGCCGACTGTGGATTCGCCGCCTCCGGCATCCGCTTCAACGACGTTCACCCGAGCGTCGTCTGGCTGAAGTTCGCCGCGATGGCCGAGGGCGCTCGGCTCGCCACCCTCCAGCTCTGGGGCCGCGCCTGATCGGACATGGGGATGCGCAGTCCCGTCCGACCGCTCCCCCCGAATGTCGGGCGCTGGGCTTCCCGGGCGCGCTGGCTCCGGTGGCTCGACGCGCTGGTGGCCTGGCTTCTGGTGTGGGCAGCTCTCGCGCTCGGGCTGCGCGCACTGACGCCGGCCGCGACCGCGATTGCGGCGGCGGTGGTGGTCGGCCTCGTCGCGCTCGTCGGCCCGCTGCGGCGCCGCTGGAGGCCGCTCGGCGCGCTGATCTTGCTGTCGGTGAGCCGCGCGCTCAAGCCCGGCGACCGCGCCTGGCTCGTGCTGCCGCGGCACGTCGAGCCGGTCATCGTCACCGCGCGCCGGCGGCTGCGACTGGTCGTCGCGCGCCCTGACCAGGGCGCCGAGGGCATGGAAGTGCGCCGCACGCGTGTCCTGGTCGTCCCGCCCGCTGGATAGGCGCGGCGCGCCCGTTCAGGCTAGAGTAGGCGCATGCTGACGCCCGACGCGATCGCCGCTGCCGCGCGTACCTCCCTCGAAATGCACCGGACGCGTACCCGCTACCGCCCCTTCGACGCCGGGCTCCGGGCGGCGACGCTCGACGATGCCTATCGCATCCAGGACGCGCTGCATCGCCTCATGGCGGAGGCCGGGCGCGGGGAGATCGTCGGCTGGAAGATCGCCCTCACGTCGAAGGCGATGCAGCAGATGACCGGCGTCGATCAGCCGGCCGCCGGCGCCATCTTCTCGAAGCTCGTGCACGCCTCGCCGGCGCGCGTCGACGTCGCCGCCTATCATCATCTGGGCGTCGAGTTCGAGGTGGCCGTGCGCATGGCCGCCGACCTGCCGGCGAGCGGCGGACCGTGGACGCGCGCGTCCGTGGCCGACCGTGTTGCCGCGTGCCTGCCGGCGTTCGAACTGGTCGAGGACGGCGACGCCGACTACAAGACGCTCGACGCCTTCACGCTGGTCTCGCAGAACACGTGGAACGGCGGCGTCGTGCTAGGCGTGCCGAGCGCCGACTGGCGTGCTGTCGACCTGGAGCGCGCGATCACGCGCTGCTGGGTCAACGATGAGCCCAGCGGTCAGGGCCAGACCGGCGACGCGATGGGGCATCCCTGCGAGGCCGTGGCGTGGCTGGCGAATCTCCTCAACCGCCGCGGCCGGACGCTCGAGCGCGGCATGATCGTGATGACCGGCAGCAGCATCACCACGAAATTTCCCTCGCGCGGCGATCGTGTGCGCTTTGTCGTCGAGGGTCTGGGCGAGGTGAGGCTCGAGGCCGCCGGCTGAGGGAGGGCACGATGGATCGGACGCTGATTTCCGGAACGACGATCTTCGACGGCAGCGGGGCCGCGCCGTACGCCGGCGACGTCCTGGTCGAGGGCCAGCGCATCGTCGCCGTGCAGCGCGGCGGGAAGCTGCCCCGCGGCGACGCGCGCGTCGTGGACGGCGACGGCGCCACGCTCATGCCCGGGCTCATCGAGCCGCACGGTCACGTCAGCTATCCGGACGCGCCGTCGAACTCGTACTTCACGAAGCTGCCGCCGGAAGAGCACGTGCTCATCACCATGCGCAACGCCAAGACGATGCTCGACTGCGGCTACACGAGCGTGCTGTCGGGCGCCTCGGCGAAGCCCCGGCTCGACGTGGTGATCCGCAACGAGATCAACGCCGGCCGCATTCCGGGCCCGCGCTATCTGGCCAATGGTCCGGAGATCACCGTGACCGGCGGGCTCGGCGACGAGAACGAGCTGCACCTGCCGCATCTCGAGACGCCGACCTTCGCGTGGGTCGCCGACGGGCCCGAGGAGGTCCGGAAGATCTGCCGCCTGCTCGTGCGCGAGGGCACCGATCTGTTCAAGCTGAACGTGTCGGGTCACGCCGGGCCGACCGACCACCGGACCGACCGCGCGGTGATGACCGACGCCGAGGTGGGGGCGGCGATGGACGTCGCCCGGGCCAACGGCGTGCGCGTGTGCGCACACGCGCGCAGCGCCGATTCCGTGAAGATGTGCATCCGCCACGGGCTCGGCATCATCTACCACGCCAACTTCGCCGATGAGGAGGCGCTCGACCAGCTCGAGGCCAACCGCGACTGGTGCTTCGTCGTCCCGGCGCTGGGCCTCGCCTATCAGGCGTGCCACGCGGGCAGCGAGTGGGGCTTCACACCGGAGCGCGTGCGCGATCTCCGGGGCCAGCTCGAGCTGTCGATCGAGACCATGCGGCTCATGCGCCGGCGCAACATCCGCGTGCTGCCCGGCGGCGACTACGGCTTTGCGTGGAATCCGCACGGCACCTACGCCCGCGATCTTCTGCTGTTCGTCGACGTGCTTGGCTTCACGCCCATGGAAACGCTCGTCGCGGCCACGCGGCTCGGCGGCGAGATCATGGGCCGTCCGGACGAGCTCGGTCAGGTGAAGCCCGGCTACCTCGCCGACCTCCTGCTGGTTGACGGCGATCCGCTCGCCGACATCAAGCGTCTGCAAGATCGGGACGCGCTCCTGATGATCATGAAGGACGGCCGGCTCCACAAAGCTCCGGTGTCGTGAAGCGCAGCACCGACCGGATTCTCACGACGCACACCGGGAGTCTTCCCCGGCCGAGGGACCTGCTTGCCCTTCTTCAGGAACGAGAAGAGGGTCGGTTACGCGGCGAGGCCGTCCTGCACGATCGGACGCGCTCCGCGGTGCTCGACATCGTGCGGAAGCAGGCGGAGACCGGCTTGTCGGTCATCAACGACGGCGAGCAGGGGCGAGCCGACTACACGATCTACGTGAAGGATCGTCTCACCGGGTTCAGCGGCGAGAGCACGCCCTGGCCCAACACCGACGCCGAGGAGTTCCCGGAGTGGGCCGAGATGGCCCGGCAGTTCGCGCCGCCGTTCCAGAAGCGGCCGGCGTGCACCGGGCCGATCGAATGGAAGGACTGGCCCGCGGTAGAGCGGGACATCCGGAATCTGAGCGACGCCACGGCCGGCCGGTCGGAAGAGGTCTTCATGACCTCACCGTCGCCCGGCCAGATCGGGCGGTTCCTCCAGAACCGGTACTACCCGAGCGACGAGAAATATCTCTACACGCTGGCCGACGTGATGAAGCGGGAATACCAGGCCATCGTGCAGGCGGGCTTCGTCTTGCAGGTCGATTGCCCCGATCTCGCGCTGGGCCGCCACACCCAGTTCGCCCGCCTGAGCCTCGAGCAGTTCCGCGACGTGGCGAAGATGCACATCGACGTGCTCAACCACGCCGTCGCCGACATTCCGCCCGACCGGATGCGCATGCACATCTGCTGGGCCAGCACCGGCGGTCCGCACCATCGCGATCTGCCGCTCAAGGACATCGCCGACGTCGTCGTCAAGGGCCGCCCCGGCGCGCTCGTGGTCGCCGGCGCCAACCCGCGCCACGAGCACGAGTGGAAGGTGTGGCGAGACGTGCCGTTGCCCGCCGGCAACGTGCTGGTCGCCGGCGTGATCGACTCGACCACCAACTTCATCGAGCACCCGGAGCTGGTCGCCGAGCGCATCACGCGCTACGCGGCCGTTGTCGGGCGCGAGAACGTCATCGCCGGCGTCGACTGTGGATTCGGGACGTTCGCCGGCAGAGTCCAGGTCGACACCAACATCGTCTGGCGCAAGCTCGCCTCGCTGGTCGAGGGCGCGCGCCTGGCCTCGAAGGAGCTCTGGTGATGGCCCTCAAAGACCGGATCGCGTTCGGCATGTCGCTGCCCCACCGCTCTCCCGACACGATCGACATGTCGGCCGTGCGCCAGGTTGCCCAGCGCGCCGACGCGCTCGGATTTCGCGATCTATGGGTGACCGAGAACACGCTGGACCACGTCTTCTGCTTCGATCCGATCGTGATCCTGACCTACGCGGCCGCGATCACGACGCGCATCCGCGTGGGCGTCTCGGTGGTCGTCCTGCCCGTTCGCAATCCCATCCACCTTGCGCACGAGATCGCGACGCTGGACTACGCGAGCAACGGCCGGGCCGTGCTGGGCGTGGGGCTGGGCCGCGACAATCACTACACGGAGTTCCAGGTTCCGCGCGAGCGCCGCATCCGGCGATTTCTCGAAGAGGTCGAGCTGATCAAGGCGCTCTGGACCCAGTCGAAGGTCGACTACCGCGGCAGCCTCTATCAGCTCGAGGGCGGCAGCATGGCGCCAAAGCCGGTGCAGAAGCCGCATCCGCCAATCTGGCTGGGCGGCGGCCACCCCGACGCGATCAAGCGCGCCGCGGCGATCGGCGACGGCTGGATGGGCTCGGGCGGCTCGAGCGTGGCCGAATTCTCGCGGAGCGTGCCCGCGTTGCGGGCGGCGCTCGAGAAGGCCTCGCGCGACCCGGGCAAGTTCCCCATCTCGAAGCGCGTGTTCATGTCCGTCCACGAGCGCGCCGACGTAGCCCGGGCCGAGCTGCACCACTGGTTCACGACCGTCTATCACAACCCGAACGGCGCTGACGCCTCCGGTGTGCACGGCACGCCCGAGCAGGTGCGCGAGCGACTGGAGCAGCTGGTGGGCATGGGCGCGAACCATCTCCTGCTCAACCCGGTCTGCCGCCACGCCGAGCAGCTGGAAGCGCTGGCGAAGATCGTGGGGCTGGCCTGACCTACCCGAAGGCGCCGAGGCGGACCGCGTAATGCCGGGACGGCGTGAGCCGTCGCCGGCGCGGATCGACGGTCAGCCCCAACCCCTCGAGCGTCTCGACGCCGAGGATCGGCTCGGCGACATCACCGACGAGGAGCGTCGCGGGCGCCTCTCGTGCTCCAATCCGAAAGATTGCGGTACCGGCATCGAGCTTGACCCGCCGCCGATCGGCGAGCGTGATGGGGACGGAACGTCGGAGTCGCTTGATGCCTACGGCGCGCGCAAGCGCTTCCGGTATCACCGAGTACGTCGCGCCCGTGTCGACGAGCATGCGTACGGTGACTGATCGCTCGGCCGATAGCGTCACGCGCTGATAGACGTGGCCCATCGCTCTGGGGCCACCGTAGGCTGCGCGCCGGCTCTCGTCAATGCTCGCTATTCGAGACGGTCAGCGGCGCCTACTCGCGGAGAAGCTCCTCGGCCCTGGCCAGCACCGGGCTCGCCAGCAAAGCCGGTTGATGTGCCGGCAGGTCCACCCACACCGGGAACTCCCGGCCCGTCATCTTGCGGATCTTGGTAACGCCGCCCAGCGACATCATCGTCTGCCACGAGGCCGCCAGATCCGGGTTGGCCAGCAAGAGCAGGCCGAGCCCCAGGTAGCCATCAGCCACGCCGGGCAGCGCCACCCCCGCGTTCGCCATCACCTTTGCGCGCTCCTCGCGGGTCAAGAACCTCCGGACCGGCCCAGATTGCCAGGCGACGACAGGACACAACCCTGGGCCGGTCTCCGCCAGAGCCGCCATCCACGGCAGCCGGGATTGGGTCAGAAACCGCATGTAGGCCTCGGCGATGCCATCGGGGGCGGCCTCGTGTTCCTTGAGCAAAATCGAGGGGAACGGTGCGTCCGGCAGGCTGTACGCCCGGATCAGCGATCCCGGCACCGGGCACCCGAAGGGGGCGACACGCCCCAGGAAATCGGTCAGGGCTTCCCCGGTGAGCGCGGCCCGGGGGGTCGCGAGAAGCCAGAAGACCGCATCGGCATTGCGCCCCGACGCCAGCAAGACCTCGCCATCCGGCCACCCCCGGCCGGTCCCGGTGCCGTCGACGCCGAGGTCGGCGCTGGTGCACCGCCGCTGCCGAAGATGGCCGTTACTCGACGTCATCGATGAGGCTCCTTGGCGCCTCTGCGATAGTCCGTGACGATAATGTCACGGCGATTGCATCGGCGCCGGGATACGGATACCATTCTCGTCAACAAACTCCAAGGAGGCTCACCATGGCCGAAGGCAAGTGCCACGTCGAGATCGTCTACTGCGTCGTCTGAGGGTACCTCCCCGTGGCCGTCAGTGTGGCGGCCGAGTTGTCCTCGATCAACTACCGGGAAACCGCGATCACGCTGACCCCGTCTGACAGCGGCCGGTTCGAGGTCTACCTGGACGGCAAGAAGCTCTACGATCGCAAGGCCCCCGGCGCGGTGGACTTCCTCCCGGCGCTGAAGGAGATCCACAAGATCCGCGACAGCATCAAGGAGATCTTCGGCGTGGCAACGGCCCCGGCGGCCCACTAGGAGGGCTCATGGCCTTCGGTACGCATCACGTGCACGTGAAGACGCGCGACCCGAAGAAGACGATGCAGTTCTACGTCGACAACCTCGGCGCGACGCTGCTCGCCGACCAGGGCGCGCGCGGCTACCGTGTGAGTCTTCACGGGCTCCAGCTCAACATCACGCCGCTCATCGACACGCAGAAGCGCGAGCAGCACTACGGGATCGAGCACATCGCCGTCGATACCGACGACTACACGGCGACCCTGGCTCGGCTCCGGTCGAATGGCGTGCGGATTCTCGAGGAGCTGCCGCCCAACAACGGCCGGCGGGTCTGCTTCCTGGAAGCCCCCGACGGAGTGCAGATCGAAGTCATCGAGAAGGTGTAGTCCCCGGTGGGCGGCGGCCTGACTGACGCGGTCAAGCAGCAGGTCGCCGCCCACTGGAATCGCCGGGCCTCCGGTTTCGACGAAGATTTCGGCCACAGCATCCGCACGCCCGCCGAGCGGGCGGCGTGGGATCGCATCTTCGCTCTCGTCCTCGTGGACCGACGCCAGCTCGACGCGCTCGACGTCGGCTGCGGCACCGGCTTCCTGACCTTCGAGCTCGCGTCTCGTGGTCATCGCGTTACCGGCGTCGACTTCGCGACCGCCATGATCGCCGAGGCGCGGCGCAAGGCGGCCGAGCGTTCCGCCCCGGTCCGGTTTGAGGAGGGCGACGCCGAGCAGTTGCCCTTCTCGGCCGGCAGCTTCGACCTCGTCATGACTCGCCACGTGCTCTGGACACTCCCGCATCCGGAGGCCGCGATCGACGAATGGATCCGCGTGCTCCGGGTCGGCGGACGTCTGGTCGTGGTGGACAGTCACCTGGACGGCCCCGGGCCGCCGGCGTCCGAGAACGCCCGGACGAGCCCCGAGTACAAGGCGGTCGGCGACCAGCTACCGTTCCTCGGGGGCCGGCCGCGCGAGGTCATCGAGAAGCTCCTGAACGCCCACGGCCTGGTGAACGTCGGCAGCGATCCGCTGATCGATCTCGTGGCGGCCCAGGAGCAGCGCATGGTGGCGGAAGGCAAGGAGCCGGTGCGGCGCATGCGCTACGTCGTCTGGGGCGACACCAGGAAGTAAGCGTGAAGACCGTCCGCATCATCACGCCCACCGGCCATCTCGGGACGACCCCGCTCGAGAAGGCGAGCTTCGAGCGCGGCTGCGCCGCGTCGCCCGATTTCATCGTCGCCGACTCCGGCAGCGCCGACATCGGGCCGTATCCGCTTGGCGCAGACCGGGCGGCTTGCGATGAGGTCTGGCAGCGCCACGACCTCGAGCACATGCTGCTGGCTGGGCGGCGTCTCCGGATTCCGCTGATCATCGGCTCGGCCTCGGACACCGGTACGGACCGCGGCGTCGATCAGTACGTGCGTCTGATCCGCGAAATCGCCGCCGAGCACCGGCTCGGGCCGTTCCGGCTGGCGAAGATCTACTCCGAGATCCCGGTCGACGAGGTGCGTCGCCGCCTGAAGGACGGCGCCGTCGTCCGCGGCCTCAACGGGCGTCCCGACTGCGATGCCGCCACGCTCGATCGCACCGACCGCATCGTGTCCGTAATGGGCACCGAGCCGATCCGCGACGTGCTGCGCGAGGGCGTCGACGTGGTCATTGCCGGGCGCAGCAGCGACTGCGCGATCTTCGCGGCGCCGCTCCTCGAGGCCGGTCACTCGCTGGCCGACGCGTTCTTCTGCGGCAAGGCCATGGAGTGCGCCTCGTTCTGCGGCGAGCCGTTCATGGGGAAGGAGACGATCCTCGGCCGCGTCGACGGCACGGGTGTCTATCTCACCGCGATCCATCCCGAGCAGCGCTGCACCCCGGCCTCGGTGGCGAGCCACGCGATGTACGAGCGGCTCAATCCGTTCCGCGAATACGTGCCCGGCGGCTACCTCGACATGTCGAAGTGCAGCTATGAGCAGGTCGACCCCAAGACCACGCGCGTCACGGGGCAGACGTTCGTGGCGAGCCCCAGCACATGGATCAAGCTCGAGGGATCGGGGAAGGTCGCCGAGCGGGCGCTCTTCATCACCGGCATTCGCGATCCGTACACGATCGCCAACCTCGATCGCGTCATCGGCTGGGCCAGGGCCAAGCTCACGGAGCGCTTCGGGCCCGTCGGCGGCACGTACAACGTCTTCTATCACGTGTACGGCAAGAACGCCGTCATGGAGGCGCTCGAGCCGACGCCCGCGACGGCGCCGCTCGAGGTCGGTATTGTGGTCGAGGTCACCTGCGACGACATGGCGCGGGCCGAGACCATCTGCCACATCGCGGGCAAGAACCTCTTCTACGCCCGGCTGCCCGACGTGAAGGGCACGGCCGGGACCGCCGCGATCATGTCGGACGAGGTGCTTCATGCGCGCCCGGCCTACGAGTGGACGCTGAACCACGTGATCGAGGTCGCCGACCCGCGGGAGCTCTTCCGGACCCAGCTCGAAACCATCGGCGCCTGAGGCCCGGAGCCCCGGAGATGAAGCTCGTCGAGCTCGCCACGACCATTCGCAGCAAGAACGCGGGCGTCGATCACATCACGTTCGACGTCATCTGTCGCGATCGCGCGAACTTCGAGCGCGTACGCGACAGCGGCGTCCTCAACCGGGGCGCGGTCGCGCGGCTCTTTGGCGTCGACGAAGGCCGCGTGACCGATTTCGTCGTGTTCGAGCCCGCCAACGCCATCAAGTTCACCATTCGCCGGCTGCGCCCGAGCGGCAGCATGGGCGAGAGCGATCTCTTCGGCGCGCAGCAGTACGCGCCGCTGTTCGACGTCGAGATCCCCTGAGAGCGATCGGAGAGAGAAGATGCCGGGAAAGGTGCGCCGGATCGTGACGGGAGTGAACGCGGCGGGTCGCTCTCACATCGTCTCCGACACCCTCTTGCCGACGGCCACGATCCCGGCGGGCGAACCGGTGAGGATCGGTCTCTGGACGACCGAGGCCGCGCCGTCGTCGAACAAGGGCACGGCCGACCCGGTGCCGGACGGATCGATCTTGAAGACGCCGCCCGCTCACCGGGGCGGCAGCGTCATCCGCATCACCGACATCGCGCCCGACTCGCGACGCGCCTACGACCCCGCGGAGCTACGCCGGCGCGGCTGCAAGACCACACCGGACCGCTCCGCGCGACATCTGGGCTTCCACGCGACCGACACGATCGACTACGCGATCTGCCTCGAAGGCGAGGTGTGGGCGGTCCTGGACGAGGACGAGACGCTGATGCGCGCGGGCGACGTCCTGATCCAACGCGGCACCTACCACGCCTGGTCGAATCGCAGCGACAAGATCTGCCGGATGCTCTTCGTCCTCATCGACGCCGAGCCGCTGCCGAACCACTAGGAGCGCTGGAGGCTCTCGAAGAGTCCGTCGAGGGTCGTCGCCTTGTCCAGGCTCCAGACTTCGGCCAGGACGCGATCGCATCGTTTGGCGCCCAGGGTTTCGGATGCCAGCGCGCGAAACTTCAGCTCGACCTCCGCGTCGGTCAACGGGTTGCGGCGGTGGCCCTTCGGGTGGCTGGTCTCGGCCGTGAGCTTCCGGCCGTCGGTGGTCACGAGCTCGACGCGCGTGCACGACTCGGTCGGGTAGCGGCGCGTGAAGTCGGGATCCTCGACGACCGTCAGCTTCTTCATGAGCGGTCGCAGCCCGGGATCCTGGATGCGCGACGGCGCGAAGGTCGCGGGCGTCACCGCGCCATCCTGGAGCGCGGCCGCGACTAGATAGGGCGTGCTGTGGTCCGCGGTCTCACGGGTCGTGGGATTCCACTTCTCGGTCTCGGCGGCGGTGCGCCGCACCGCTTCGCCGTACGTCGCGACGTGTACCGAGTCGACCTGCGCCCCGCCGAGCTGCCGGCGTAGCTCCAACACCAGGCCGATCGGCCCCTGCGTGTGCACGACGGACGGGTACGCCTTGAAGCTGGTCGAGGTGATCCGGAACGGCTCGCCGGCGCCGCCGAACCGCTCCCACTTCGGAGCTTCCAACGAGAGATGCTGCCAGAGCCCGTCGCGTCCCTCGAACGGGTGGCCCGGTCCGGTCATGCCCTCCGCGGCCAGCTCGGCGGCGAACACGCCGGTGCGGTTCGCGGCGGCCGTCGCGCAGCCCTTCCACATCGACAGCTCGCCGATCCGGGTGACTCCGAGCGGGACGCCTGCCGTGATCGCGATCGAGATGGCGTTGCCCAGCGCGGCGCGATCGAGCCCGAGGATCTTGCCGGCGCCGCAGGCGGAGCCGATTGCGGCGAACATTCCTTGGTCCCACCCCTTCAGCGGCACCGTGTCGGCGAGACGGCAGAACGCCTCATAGGCAACGGCGATCGCGGTGATCACCGAGCGGCCGTCAGCGCGCCGGCCGTCGGCCACCGCCAGCACCGCCGGAATCATGTCGCTCGGGTGGCCCGTGCCCCGCGCGGCGTAGGTGTCGTTGCAGTCCAGATAGCGGACCAGCACGGTGTTGGCGAAAGTGGCGAAATCCGCGGAGGTTCGGCGCGGCGAGCCGAGAATGCGCGCGGGCGGGGTGCCCTGTATCCTCGCCGCGAGACGCACGGCGATGGCGGCCGGCTCACCGTCGAACGCGCCGGCGGCGCATCCGAGGGTGTCGACGAGAGTCCGCTTCACCTGGTGAACCGTTTCCGGGGAAAGATCGGCATAACTCAGCCGGTGCGCGTAGTCGCTCAGGTAGTCGGTGGTCGCGTCCATGATCCCCTCCCGCCGCTCGGATTGGCGCCATTGTACGGCCGGCCGCGTTGACGCTGGCCCCCGGTCCCGCTAAGCTCTGCCCCGTTCACTCGAGCTCCAGGCTGGACCGTCTCGGTCCCGAAAGGACGACGCGATGGCGCGCGTGAAGCTCATCGTCAACAAGGAAGACGTCGCTCCCGAGCATTACGCTCTCTTCGACACGCTGGCGGCGCTTCGCGGGCGGATCAGCGGGCCCTCGACAGTGGTCCTGCACAGCCCCGCCCTTGCCGGACCCTGGAACGAGATCAGCGAGTATCTGCACCGGCAGAGCATCGTCGAGCCGCAGCATGCGGAGGTCGCGGTGTGCGCGACGGCCCGCGAGCGGGACTGCGGCTACGTCTGGAATGCCCACGTGCCGCTGGCCCGGAAGGCTGGCATCGGGGCGGAGACCATCGACACGATCCGCGAGCGCCGTCCGATCGACGACCTGCCCGAGACGGCGCGCGCCGTCGTGCTGTATGTCCAGCAGCTCCTCCGGAACAACCGGGTCGAGACCGCGGTCTTCGATCAGCTCCTGAAGGCCCACGATCCGAAGTGGATGGTCGAGCTGACGTGCTGGATCGGCCGCTATGCGGCCCTCTCCGCAATCCTGAACGCCTTCGAGGTGACGCCTGCGGCGCCGGCCGAGCTCCTGCCGGACGTTCCCGGCCCCGTCGCCCGACCGAAGGTGCGCCCGCCGCGCGCCGCGCCCCGCGTCACGCCCATCACGCGACGCGACCAGCTTGCGACGGCGTATCGGCCGGTCTTTGACGCGATCGCCGAGGGGCGCGGCGGCACCATTCGCGGTCCGTTCCCTTACTTGCTGTACAGTCCGGAGCTCTGCCGCCGCCACCTCGCCGTCGGCAGCTACCTGCGCTTCAGCTCGCAGATCAAGCCCGAGCCGCGCGAGCTGGCCATCATCGCCACCGCCCGCGAGAAGGATTGCTCCTACGTGTGGGCCGCGCACGCGCCCGGTGCGCGGAAGGCCGGCGTCAGTGAGGCGGCCGTGACCGCGGTGCGCGACCGCGGCGACATCGCCAACCTGCCGGCCGGCGAGCGGGACGTCGTCGACTACGCGCGGCAGGTCTGGAGACGCAGTCGCGTGGCTCAGCCGCTGTTCGACCGGCTGCGCGATCAGTACGGCGTGAGGTGGCTCGTGGAGCTCACCGCACTCCTCGGCCACTACGGAATCGTCAGCGGCATCCTGAACGCGTTCGAGGTCGCTCCGGCGCCTGACGCCGAGCCTCTTCCCCTGGCGTGACTCTCAGCGAGGCGTAACTCTCAGCGAAAGGTCGATCCCATGACGCTCCTGTCCGAACGTCGCAAGCAATACCGCCGTGTGCTCGAGGGCAACGCCTGCGTTCACCCGGCGTCCGTGTTCGACCCCATGTCCGCGCGCATGGCCGCGTCGCTCGGGTTCGAGGTCGGCATGTTCGCCGGCTCGATCGCGTCAGGCACGGTGCTCGGCGCGCCGGACATCATCGTGCTGACTTTGACCGAGTTCGCCGAGCAGATCCGCCGGATCACCCGGGGTAGCGACCTGCCGCTCATGGTCGACGCCGATCACGGGTACGGCAACGCGCTGAACGTCATGCGCACCGTAGAGGAGCTCGAGACCTCGGGCGTGGCCGCGCTGATGGTCGAGGACACCGTGCTCCCGCAGCCGTTTGCCGGGCACGACGAGGGCCTGGTGTCCGTCGAGGAGATGCTGGGAAAGCTGCGCGCCGCGGTGGCCGCGCGCCAGGATCCCTCGCTGGTCGTCATCGGCCGCACGGGCGCGCTGCGCCGCGGTGGCATCGCGGAAGCCGAGAAGCGGGTGAGGGCTTACCAGGAGACGGGGATCGACGCGATCTTTTTGGCGGGCGCGAGCAAGCGCGAGGAGGTTGAGGCGATACACCGGGCGACGCGACTGCCGCTCATGCTGGGCGGCGCCCCGCCCGCGCTGGCCGACAAGAGCTTCCTGGCGAGCCAGGGCGTTCGCATCGCGCTGCAGGGGCACCATCCGTTCTACGCCGCCGCCAAGGCGGTATACGACACGCTCAAGTATCTCCGTGAGGGCGGCGCGCCGGCCGGCCTCAAGGACCGCGTCGCGTCGGAGGAGCTGCTGAACATCGCGATGCGGCAGAGCGACTACAAGCGCTGGCAGGGCGACTACTTGAAATAGCGGTCGGCGCCACGCGCCGCGCTTCACTCGCTGAGGACCTTGTCGGCCCACTCGATCAGCTGAACGAGAATCTTGGGATTGGCGAACGTCGCCTTCTTTCCGTGCAGGTCCGTGTCGAGGACTCCCCGAGCCCTCGAGCAGGCGCCTCAGACGTGAATCGGGATGCCGAGCCCGACCGTCGCGCGGAGCGTCTCCGCGAGCGGCGGCCAGCCGACGGGAACGACCGCGGCGGCGACCGGATCGCGCATCAGCGAGACCGCCTCGCCGAGGAGGAAGATCTGAGCGGAGTGGCCGGCCTCGGCCAGGGCGTTGGCGTGCAGGAACGGAAAGGCGGCCTTGGTCGGGTCGTCCGAACCCCACGCGCTCTTGACCAGGACTTTCATGTCCGCTCCGTGGTCCTGCCTCAGCCGAGCCCGAGGCCGGCGAGGCTTCTGATCGTCACGGCCTCGCCGATGTGGGCGGCGTTGTGCCGGAGAGCCGAGCTGGCGATCTGATCGGCGCGGCTCCATCCGAGCCACGGATGCGACTGGGCGGCGTCCCAGTCGCGGAAGGCGCCGGCCGTCGCGGCGCGTCTGATGTCGTCCGCGGCGACCGGCTCGCCCCACGCATCGGCCCGCAGCGCCTGCACGACCTGGCGCGTGCGAATTCCGACCGCTGATCGATAGGCCCGTACCGAGGAGACGTCGGCGCGCGCCGTCAGCTCGCCGACCTCGCCGTCGGTCATGCCGGTCCCGATGATACGCCACGGCACGTTCATGCGGCGCGCCCACTCGGCGTCGAGAACCTGATCCGAGCCGGCGACGACCAGGTTGATCGCGACGTCCTCGGTGCGCGCCATGTGCCAGAGAAGCCATACCAGCGAGTTCAATCCCTCGCTGGGCCGCAGACGCATCTGGTCGTCGCTGAGCTCGTCGAAGACCACCTGCGCCGGGAACGCGCGTCCGCTCACCTCGCGCGCGTGAACCGCGGCGTGCTGGCTCAGGAAGAAGGCCAGGAGATCCACCGGGACTACACGAGGGCGAATGCCCTCACCGGAAACGTGCCGAAGCCCTTCACCTTCACCGGAACGGCGAAGAAGCGACTGCCGCGATCGGGCAGGGCCTCGAGCCCGCGAAGATGCTCGACGACCGGCACGTCGTGGCCCAGGAGTGTCGAGTGCACCGGCCGCTCGCGGGTGGCGATGCCGTCGATGTTGAGCGAGTCGATGCCGACCAGGACAGCACCGGCACTGACCAGCCACTGAGCCAGCTCACCGGTGAGGTGTGGATGTCCGTCGAAATAGCGCTCGGTTCCCCAGTGACGGTCCCAGCCCGTGTGCACCAGGACGGCCCGCCCGCGAACGTCCGCCTCGGTCAGCCCCAGTCGATCGATGGCGCCCGCGTGACCAGTCGGCACCCGCGCCACCACGCAGTCGAGGTTCGCCAGCGACTCCAGCGGAAGCGCGGCGAGATCCTTTCCCTGGGAGTAGCGATGAAATGGGCTGTCCACATAGGTGCCGGTGTTCGCGACCATCTCGATCTTGCCGATGTAGAATTCGGTGCCTGACGCGTAGGACGCGCGGGACGCCTCGCGGGTGAGAAAGTCGCAGATCACCGGCGCCGGCAGGCCCTTGTAGGTCACCATCCCGTGCTCGACGGTGTGGCTCACGTCGATCATCCGGTCGCGGCCCGTCATGGGCGTCTCACAGATACCGTCGAACCGCCGAGCGATACTGCCGGTAGCCGTCCCCGAACTTGCGCTCGAGGTAGCGCTCCTCGCGCTGGATGACGCCCAGGTGCATGACGATCAGGACGAGCGCCAGCAAGACGATCCCCCACCAGGCGTCGAACGTCAGCGTGAGGCCGAGGTACACGATGGCCAGACCGATATAGAGCGGATTGCGCGAGAAGCGGTACGGGCCCGAGGTGACCACGGCCGTGCTCGGGAGCAACGGATCGACATTGGTGCCGCCGGCCACCAGCGTTCGTCGTCCCCAGATCAGGATGCCGATGCCGAACACCACCAGTGCCAGCCCCGGCCAGAAGGCGGCGCCGCCGAGAATCGGCAAGGGCCAGAGCCAGCGGAGCACGAGCATCGCGGCGAGCGCGGCGGCGTAGATCAGGGGAGGCCGAACGACGACGCCCGCGTTGTCTGCCATGTCTCTCCCCGTTGTCTCGAGCGTCCGAGTCTGCTAGGAGGATAGGGCGGGCAGGGTCTCCCGGCAAGCGAAGGCGAGGCTCTCGCGGAGGTGTGGTATGAAGAGCGTCATCTCACGTCGTCACGTGCTGGGAATGGCTGTCGCGATAGGAGGCCTCGCCATGTCGGTCCCTCGTGCATCCTCGCAGTCGTCCAAGCGCATCGAACAGCTGGCGCCGGAGCTCGAGAAGGTCATCTCGCCATCGGAGCCGATCCACGATCTGGCCGACGGATTCGGCGGGCCGCTCGGGCCGGCCGAGGGACCGCTCTGGTGGAAGGAAGGGCGCTATCTGCTGTTCAGCGACATCCACAACGACAAGCGCATGAAGTACGTCCCGGGCCAGGGGGTCACCGTGTTCCAGCAGCCGACGAACCGGGCCAACGGGCTCACCCGAGACCTCCAGGGCCGGCTGATCGCCTGCGAGCACGACAGCCGCCGGGTGACGCGGCAGGAGCTCGATGGGAGCATCACCGTCATCGCGAACAGCTTCCAGGGGCGGCGCCTGAACCGCCCCAACGACGTCGTGGTGAAGTCAGACGGCTGCATCTACTTCACGGATCCGTGGACCAGCCCGGCGGCCCCCGAGCAGTGGGATCTCACCGTCGCGGGCGTGTACCGCGTCACGCCCGATCTCGGCACCATGAGCCTGCTCGTCTCCGACTTCGTCCTGCCCAACGGGCTGGCCTTCACGCCGGATGAGAAGGTCCTCTACATCAACGATTCGCGGCGCCGGCACATCCGGGCCTTCGAGCTCCTGCCCAACGGCACGCTCGCCAAGCAGACCGACCGCGTCTTCGCCGACCTCTCGGGCAGCGAGCCCGGCGTCCCCGACGGCATGAAGGTGGACGTGGAGGGCAACGTCTACTGCGGCGGCGCCGGGGGGATCTGGATCATGGATCGCAACGGTAAAAAGCTCGGCCGCATCGTCCACGGCGCCCCGGCCACGACGAACATCGCCTTCGGCGGCGATGACTGGAAGACGCTCTACTTCACCAGTCGTGGCCACCTGGGCTCCGTCAACGTGAAGATTCCCGGCATACCGGTGCCGGTCGGAAAGAAATAGCGGCGAGATGTCGCGGGTGCCGGAGCGCGCCGGAGTCCCCGGGCGCTCCGGCGCGATTACACGGCGACGGGGGCGCTCTCCAGCACGCGACGCACGGCCGCCTTGATCTTCGCCTGATCGGGCAGCGCCGCGCGCTCCAGGGGCGGGCTGAATGGAACGGGCACCGGCGCCGCGCACACGCGCTGCGCCGGCGCCTTGAGAGCCTGGAACGTGTCGGGATCCTCGGTGACGAGCGCGATGATCTCGGAGGCCGCCGAGCAGGTCGCGGGCGCTTCGTCGATGACGACCAGCCGCCCCGTCTTGCGCACCGACGCGCGAATGGTCTCGGCGTCCATCGGCACCAGCGTGCGCGGATCGATGACCTCGAGCGAGATGCCCTCGGCCGCCAGGTCCGCGGCCACCGCGAGCGCCTCGCGCACGTAGTAGGCGAGCCCCACCACCGTCACGTCGCGCCCGGCGCGCTTCACCTCTGCAACGCCGAGCGGAATCGTATGGTCGCCCTCGGGCACGGGCCCGGTCACCGAGGCGAGACGGCTGCACTCGAACGAGATGACCGGGTTGTTGTCGCGGATCGCGCTCTTGAGCAGCCCCTTGGCGTCGAACGGCGTGGCCGGAAGGATCACCTTCAGCCCGGCGAGGTGCATGAACATCGAATACGGGCTTTGCGAGTGCTGGGCGGCCGTCTGGGCCCCGCCGCCGGTCGTGCAGCGGTACGTCACCGGGAAGTCCGCCTGACCGCCGAACATGTACCGGATCTTGCTCGCCTGGTTGACGATCTGATCCATCGCCACGAACGAGAAGGTGACCATGCCCCAGTGCACGACCGGACGGAAGCCGCTCCCGGCGGCACCGAGCCCGATGCCGGTGAAAGCGGCCTCCGAGATGGGCGTGAAACGAACGCGCTTGTCGCCGAACTCCTTCTCGAGGGCCGGATTGCGCACGGTGGCGAGCGCGAAGATGCGCGGGTCGCGCCGCATCTCCTCGGCCATCGCCTCGTCCAGGGCCTGCTGGAAGCTGATCTCCCGCACCGCCGTTCTCCTCCGCTCTCCGCGAGAGCTCGCTAGTCCGCGAACATGTCGACGAGCAGATCCTTGGGATCCGGGTAGGGGCTCGCCTCCGCGAAGTCGACCGCGGCGGCCAGCGCGCGCTTGACCTGATCGCGGATCGCCAGCACGTCGGCCGCGGTGACGCCGCCGCCCGCCATCAGGTGATCCTCGAAGCGGGCGATCGGGTCGCGATCGCGAGCGCGCCAGGCCGCCAGGAGGTCGGCCGACCGCGTCTCGGGCGGAGGCACGTCGCGCATCGCGTGGAAGAGCCACCGGAACGTCTTGCAGTGGAGCAGCGTGGGCCCGTCGCCGCGCCGCGCCCGCTCGACCGCCTCGGCGCTCGCGTCGCGGACAGCCAGGACGTCGTTGCCGTCGACCGGCACGCCGGGCATGCCGTACGCCGCCGCGTGCTGCGAGATCTCGGGGTTGGCCCGCACCGACTCGACGGCGTTGCCGGCGCCATAACGGTTGTTCTCGCAGACGAAGATCAGCGGCAGCTTCCACAGCGCGGCGATGTTGAGAGTCTCGTGGAACTCGCCCTCGCCGGTGGCGCCGTCGCCGAAGAAGCAGGCGGCCACGCCGCCGGCGCCCTCGAGCTGGGCGGCCAGCGCCGCGCCGCAGGCGATCGGCATACCGCCGGCCACGATGCCGTTGGCGCCGAGCATCCCGATGGAGAAGTCGGCGATGTGCATCGAGCCGCCCTTGCCCTTGCAATAGCCGTCGACCCGGCCGAACAGCTCGGCCATCATCCGGTTGATGTCGGCGCCCTTGGCGATGCAGTGGCCGTGGCCGCGGTGGGTGCTCGTGATGCGATCGGTGCGGCGGAGCGCGGCGCACACGCCAACGGCGACCGCCTCCTCGCCGACGTAGGGATGGAGCGCGCCGTGGATCCGGCGCGCGGTCCTGAGCTCGATCGCGAGCTGATCGAACTCGCGGATCAGGATCATCTGGCGCAGCAGCTCGACCTGGTCGGCCTTTCCTCCTGCCACGTGTTCCTCCGGCGCCCGGCGGCTAGTTGTTGATCCACTCCTTCATGAAGCGCGCGTAGCAGTCGCGCTCGCCCGGCATCTTCGGCCAGCCGGCCAGGAGGCGCGCCGACGCGAGGAGCAACCGGTCTTTCAGGTGGGTCGAGTTGTGCGCGTGCTCCTCGAAGCTCGAGTGAGTGATCTTCTGGTTGTGCGGGTCGTCCTGGAACTTGCAGGCCGTCACCGCGACCGCGGCCTGATAGGCCTTGCGCTCCGCGCCCGACTTCAGATAGGCGTGGGCCAGCGCGGTGGTGCGCGGGACGTCGAAGGCCAGGATGGCCTCGTCCAGCTCGCGCAGGAGCGTGTCCGGCGCCTTGCCCGTCGTGTCCACGCCGGCGATCTCGCGCTCGATCAGCGAGCTCGAGAGCTTGTCGGCGCGGGCCACGTCGTTGATGAAGTTGGCCATCATGTAGAGCACGCGCGGCTGATAGGGGTTGTCGCTGGTCCGCAGCCAGTAGTTCGCCACGTTGCAGTAGTCGAACGGATGCTGGCCGTTCGTGAAGTTTCTCGGGACTGTCGTTCTCAGGATGAGCTCGGCCGCGCCGAGCTGCAGGGTGTCGCCGAGGCTCCGGAGCGACCGCCCGTTCTTGAGGTGCTCGGTGATCCGGTTCCACACGGTCTGCCAGTCAGCCTCCATGAGGAGCGGGATCATCTCCTCGACCTCGGCCTCGGTGAGCGGCGTCTTGTTGGTCTGCTTGAGGCCCTTGCCGGCGTCGGGGAATTCGGCGCTGATCGTCACGCACGCGGCGTCGTAGAGCGAGTAGTAGAGCGGGCCGATGGCCATGTCCGGCACGCCCATGTAGTACACGCCGTGCGCCCGATCCCAGCCGAGCGCGTCGGCGAGATCGAGGACCGCGCGCGCCCGCAAGGCCTTGTGGCCGGTGTTGCGCGCCTTCCGGCCGACCACCGTATCTTGAAGATCGATGAGGCCGAGGAAGAGCAGCTGATCGCGCAGCCGCGGCCGGACCTCCGGGTCCTCGGCCAGACCGAGGAAGAGACCGTAGGACCGGCGCACGTCGCCGCTCATCGTCGCAATCAGATGGGCGTGCAGCCGCTCCTCGACCGTGCCCGCCTCCTTGATCGGCGTCTGCTCCTCGTTCCACACGGTCGGGCCGTAGCTCGGCGGCGGCACCTGCATGCCCTTCATGGTGGCGTAGCGCCCGGGATAGCGGCCGAGCAGCTGGTTCCAGATGTCGAGGCCGGCCGGGATGTACCAGACCGATTGCAAGAGCGGCAGCAGGCGGTACGGCTCCGGCAGGAACGGCGCCAGGTGGGTCGAGGTCCTGAGGCCGAGGATCGTGTGGTCGTTGTTGATGAGCGTGATCTGACCGTCCCGCACGTTGATGTGGTTCGGCACCTGGACGAACGGCGCCTCGGCGGCCGTCACCACGCTGAGCGCTTCGCCGACGGAGCGGCCCTGGCGCTTGACCATCTGGAAGAAGAGGTCGGTGGTGCGGGGCTGGTCGCGCTCCAGGATGGCGTCGGTCAGAAGGCCGAACGACTTGTCCTGACGGATCTCGTCACGGGTCGGTAGCATCGCGCCTCTCCCTTCGGCCTAGAACAGCGGGCTATTCGATTCGAGGCCGAGCACGGTACGCCCGACGGCCTCGTAGTTCACGTACTGCAGCTGGTTGTGACGGGTGACCACCTCGGCGTCTCGCGCGAAACGCTCGAGCGGGCTCTTCGTGAAGATCGACGTGGTGCCGGCGGCCTCGCACACCATGTGGGTGGCCCGGCCGGCGCTCTGGGCAGCGTGGGTCATCGCCAGGCGGAGGTCGGCCCGCTGCTTCTCAGTGATCGGCTGCTTGGCCAGCGCCGTTTCCCACATGTCCCCGACGACGTCGATCAGGAGCGACCGGCCCGAGCGCAGCACCGCCTCGGCCTCGCCGATCCGCGCTTGCACGATCTGCCGGTCGCGGAGGAGCTCGGAGGACGAGCG
>JBKPCO010000021.1:0-110780 GCA_046727415.1 Candidatus Methylomirabilota bacterium | reverse complement strand
GGCCTGGAGTACATAGAAGGTGTCCTGCACGTTGTTGTGATAGTGCCAGGGCACCTGCTGGCGGGGACCGATCTGGAGCTCTGAGATCCTGAAGCCCGGACGCTCCGCGTGTCGCGCGCGCCGCTCGACCTCGTAGAGATGACTCGAGTCCTTGACCGCCTCCATCGGCGAGTCCTCCTTCTCCCGAGCGATGGTACCATCGCGGTACCGCTAGTACAGCGCGCCCACTGGCGCGCGCTAGCCCGCTTCCTCGCTCGGACCCAGTTCGGCGTGGGCGACGATGCGAGCAAAGTCTTATCTCCGAACGCCACACCCGAATCTCGCGCGTTAGGCTCTGAGGTGGTGGCGTTGTGCGAAAACGACAGTTACCATAACAATCACCACCCCAAAGCGGTGGAGTCCGGCGCGTCGTGACCCTACGCAGGGCGCCAAGGATGATGTGAGGGAACGCGGTGAGTGACAGCGAGAGACAAGGCTTCCTGGACGCGGTCGCCAGTGCCTTCCTGCGACGCCGGCTGCAAAGCCGCCGTCTGCGCGTCGCCGCCGTGCGCGGGCTCAAGGTCGTCTCGGCCGGGGCTGGCGATGGCCTGCAGATGGACTTCGATCTCGCCGCGAGCTACTTCGCTCACGTCCCGCCGTGGCTGGCCGCACGCACCAATGAGCTCGCGGCCGCCCCCGTCCCCTCTCCCGAGCCGCCACACGTGCCGTCGTTGTCCATCGTCGTCATGGTCGTCGGCTCGCGCGGGGACCTCCAACCCTTAATTCCGATCGGTCGCCGGCTGGCGGAGCGGCACCGCGTGCGCATCGCTGCGCATCGCGAGTTCCGGCCGATGGTCGAGCGTGCCGGGCTGGAATTCTATCCGCTCGCGGGCGATCCCCACGAGCTCATGGAGTACATGGTCAAGACGGGTGGCAGCATTGTTCCGACACGTCTCGATCAGATCTGGGAGGATGTGCCGAAGAAGCGGGCGATGATCGCCGAGATCCTCGCGTCCACGTGGCGGGCCTGTATCGAGCCCGACCCCGAACGGCCCGGGGCGCAGCCCTTCCGGGCCGACGTCATTGTCGCCAACCCACCAAGCTACGGTCACATTCACTGCGCAGAGGCGCTGCATATTCCGCTGCACATGATTTTCACCATGCCGTGGAGTGCCACATGTGCGTTCCCGCACCCGTTCGCCCGCATCGATCCCGGGGCGCATCGCCCGGTGGAGAACTTTTTCTCCTATGGGATCGTCGACCTGCTCGTGTGGGCCGGCATCGTCGACCTGGTGGACGCCTTCCGTACGAAGACCCTGAACCTCCCCCCGATCACGCTCGCCGACGGCGCCGCGCTGCTCGATGACCACGAGGTTCCCTTCACCTACTTGTGGCCAGACAGCCTGGTACCCAAGCCAAAGGACTGGGGCCCGCACATCGAGTTGGCAAACTTCATCCCGTTCGAGCAGGCCGACACTTACGAGCCGCCGCAGGCCCTGCTCGACTTCCTCGCTGCCGGCGAGGCGCCGATTTACGTCGGCTTCGGTTCGGTCGTGGCCGAAGATCCCGCTGCCCTCACCCGCACCATCTTCGCGTCACTCCACAAGGCGGAGGCGCGCGGCATCGTGTCCGAGGGTTGGGCACACCTGGGCGGTGCCGCCCTCCCGCCGAACGTTTATGTGATTGGCGACTGTCCACACGACTGGTTGTTCCCGCGCTGCCGAGCGGTCTGCCATCACGGCGGGGCTGGGACAACGGCCGCGGGCTTGCGCGCCGGGCTGCCGACGGTGGTGGTGCCCTTCTTCGGCGATCAATTCTTCTGGGGGCGCGTCGTCGCCGATGCCGGCGCTGGGCCGGAACCGATTCCGATCCACCGGCTCAACATCGAGTCGCTCACGGCGGCCTTCGACGCCTGCCGACGCCCGCAGATACGCGTGCGAGCGAGTGAGCTCGGGGCCCGGCTGCGAGCGACCGATGGCGTGGAGCTCGCCGTGCAATCGATAGAGCGTCACCTTCCAGCGCCCGCCATGTGTTGCTCGAACAACCCGGACCACGTGGCCGTCATCTTCTGCGACACGTGTGGCGTCCGTCTGTGCGGGGACTGCGGTCGCCTTGGGCACGCGGGGCACGTGGTATACCCCTACCGCTATGTCGACTGGGGTGGGCTTCCGCCGCACGGACTTGCTGCCGACCTGGGTGACCTCATCGGTGACGCCGCTCAGGCCCTGCAGGCGGGACTGGCCGAGCTCTTGCCAAAAGTGGCACCGTGGCGAGACGGGGTCGTCTTCAGCGACGGCGATGAGCGGCCGAGCGCCGACAGGGGAGGTCCAGTCCGCAAACTTCGACGCTGGCTCGCCTCCTGGCAAGGACCGGACGCACCCACCGGTTCACTTCCGTGAGCTGGTCCTGACAGGGTCGCAACTACTTGGGTTTCACCTTCACCGGGCCAGGGACTCCGCGAGGAAGTCGCGAGACCCGTCGCAGCGGGCGAAGCGTGAAGGCTGTCACGATGATCGTCAGGATGAGCAACTCGCCGAAGATGAAACCCCAGCGCTGGGCACGATCCGCCCAGGCTCCCGTCCACAGAGCGGGCGCGAGCGCGGCGCAGAGGGACAGCGTGATCAGCATGAGGTAGGGCTGGGGAACGCCGAGCGCCCAGGTCGGAAACCACCAGATTTGACCCTTGCGAAACCGGCCCACGCCGTAATGACGGTTGCACGCGAACCAGAGAAAGTCCCAGGTCACGGTGAGGAAAAAGAACATCGCGAGCAGGTCCGCCTCACGTTCCCAGGAGCCGCCGTAGAACTGGGGCGTATGTAGGAAGAGGAGAATACACGTCACCAGGCAGAGGTGGTATCCCGTGACTGGCTTCCCGAACCAGCGGCGGACGCGGGGGCTTTCCCAGCGCCAAGTCGGCAACTTCTCGGCCCAGCCGTGGGGGCCTTCGATTTGGATCTCGAGGTGGGCGAGGATGAATGCGATGAGGAAGAAATACGCTCCCATCACAAGAGTCATGAGGCGGCTCCCGTGTTCACGTCACCCATTAGCGTTTGCACCATCGTCCCGCTCCTCCGGCCTGAGGGCGACAGCCCCGTTTTCGCCGCCAGGAGTATTGAGTGCGACCACCCAGTCGTCAAGAGTGGCTCGGCCTCATCGAAGCGTCGGTTCGGGCGACGCCACCTAGGCCGTGGTTCCGTAAGCGGCGCGCCACGCGCGCCGAATCCGGCGAAGTCCGAGGAAATGTCGTAGGCCGTAAATAGTATTCGCGACGCGGCTCGGCGCAGCGGCCGACTCGAGCGCGCGGATGTCGGCTCCGCTCCGTCCGGCACCGCCGGCCGGAAGATCCACGATCGAGACGTCGTATAAGGGCACCTCGCGCAGCAGGTCGTGGGCACGAAGGTCCAGGCGCAGATACTCGGCGGGGGACGCCCGCATGCGGCGAACCGTATCAGATTCGATCGGACTGCGCGAGTAACCGTTTGATCCTGGCCCTGCGTATACCGTGGTTTGGTGGGGCCCAAAGATTGTGCCGGAGCGGATCATGGCGTCACGATAGCCTCGCGCTCCAGTAGGACGATGTGCACTGCGCGAGAAGGAAATCCGCGTGAAGCCCTGACGAAGGCGGCGGTGGCCGGGGAAGGCCCTTCGTCGCGCGCGGCGCCCTGGCGTCTCAGGGGTACACCGGACCATTGCCGCCTACCGCCTTTCTCGCCCTTTCCGGTGGCGGCGATCAAGGGGCCTTTGGCGCCGGCCTGCTCAACGGCTGGACAGCTGCGGGCGATCGGCCGCAGTTCAAGCTGGTGACCGGCATCAGTACGGGCGCCCTGATCGCCCCTTTCGCGTTCCTCGGTTCCGCGTACGACGCCAAGCTCAAGGAGCTCTACACCAATATTTCGACCCGAGACGTCCTCAAGTTGCGCGGCTACGTGGCAGCCCTAACGAGCGATGCCATGGCCGACACTCAGCCGTTGCGCAGGATGCTGGCTCGGCACGTGTACCGCGCCATGCTGGACGCGATCGCGGCCGAGTACGTGAAAGGGCGAGAGCTGTGGAACGCGACCACGAATCTCGTCTCGCGGTGACCTAGGGCGACTGCGACGGTCCTGGCGCCGGTGCCGGGGCGGCGGGGATCCGGCCGCGATCGCGGAGCTCGGTGAGCATCGCCCTGGCGCGCGGGCGGTCTCTCACCGTCCAGCGGGGCAGATCCGTAGCCGCCGTCTCGTCCACGATGCTCTGAAGCTCGCGCTGGGCGTCGGGCCAGCGCTTGGCCGAGATGTACAACCGCGCAAGCTCGATGCGGCCGCCGGTCAAACGCGGATCGATCTCCAGCGCGCGCTTGAAGAACCCTTCGGCCTTCGCCTTGTCACCGCCCATCATGGCCGGCAGGTCGGCGGCCAGGCCGCCGGCCAGGACGAGTCCCTCCACGTTGGACGGGTTCAGCTTCAGCACGGTGTCAGACTCTTCACGGATCGTGCTGACCAGAGCCAGGGCGCGCATCACGCCCCTGATCTCAGCGGTGCGGCCGCTGTTGATGGCCAGCCACAGGTGCGCCCGATCGTTGCGCGGTGCCAGCGCGACCGCCCGCCGGCCGGTCTCCATGCCGCGCTCGTAGGCGGTGACCCGTTCGGCTTCGGTCCGGGCGCGGAAGTCGCCGGTGAGGAACCACACGCGCGACAACTCGGTCAGCGTCTCGGGGGTGGGATCGGTGGTCACCGCCGCCTCGAGCTGCGCCCGCGCCTGATCGATCCGAGCCGGATCCTCGTGCCAGGCACTCAGCAATGCATGGGCGGCGGTGAGCGCTTCCTCGGCGGCGACCGCCGGCGATGCCGCGAATGCCGACAGCATCAGCAGGAGCGCGGCCGCGAGGGGCATTGCCCTCGACTCTAGCACTTCACCCCCGGGCGCGGATGTCTTCCACCATCTTGCTGCCGATGTATCGGCCGAGCGCGTACACGGTGTAGCAGGGATTCACGCGTCGAGTACGCATTCGCGGGCGACGAGCACGGGCCCCTGACGGTCACCGATCCCTCACGCGCGCCACGGCTCGGCGAGCGCATCGAGTTCTTCCCGCCCCACTGCGATCCGACCATCAATCTCTACGACCAGATCTACGCGATGCGCGCCGACAAGGTGGAGGGGTGTGGGAGATCGCCGCGCGCGGCCGCTCCGACTCTAGCGCTCGGGCCGCCGAATCGGGCATGCCCGTCTGGCCGCAACCCTGGCCCACGCAGCCGCAACTCCGCCGTTGAAGTCCGGGTGAGCGTCGGTGCATGCTGAAGGTCCTTATGCCAGTGCTCGTGACCGGCGGCAGCGGTCATTTAGGCGCCAACCTCGTCCGGCGCCTGCTCGACGAGGGCCAGGCGGTGCGCGCGCTCGAGCGTCGCGAGAGCGGCCGCGAGACGTTCGCCGCGCTCGACGTCGAGGTCGTGTCGGGGGACCTGCGCGATTACTCCTCAACCCTGGCGGCCGTGCGCGGGTGTGACCGCGTTTACCACTGCGCCGCCAAGGTCTCGAGCGCCGACCGTCGTCATCGGGAGATCTACGAGTGCAACGTGCTCGGCACGCGTCACCTGTTGCGGGCGGCGCTCGAGACCGGCGTGGAGCGCGTGGTCGTGACCGGCTCGTTCAGCGCCGTGGGTCACGACCCCGCGCGGCCCAGCGACGAGACGATGCCGGTCGATCCCTTCGAGCGCCTGCTGCCTTACCAGCGCAGCAAGGTCGCCGTCGAACACGAGTGCCTGAAGGCGGTGGTCGAGGGGCTCGACGTCGTCGTCGCAACCTCGTGCGCGATAATCGGTCCGAACGACTTCAAGCCTTCTCGGATGGGTCAGGTGCTGCTCGACTTCGCCCGCCGCCGGCTCCGCGCGTACATCCCGGGTGGCTTCGAGTTCGTGGCCACACGTGACATCGTCGAGGGCCATCGCCTCGCCATGGACAAGGGCCGCCCGGGCCACAAGTACATCTTCTCGACGGCCTTCCACACCGTGGATGACCTCATGGGGATGTACGAGCGCGTCACGGGCCGGCCCCGGCCGCGGCTGCGGCTGCCGCCGGCGGCGATGACGGCGATCGCCTGGGCGGTCGACGCGGTCGCCCGCAGGGTGGCGCCGGACGCCGAGCCGCGCTTCACGCCCGGCGCCGTCCGACTGCTGCGCATGCAGCGCCGCGCCGACCTCACCAAGGTGCGGACGGAGCTCGGATACCGGCCGACGTCGGTCGAGGCGGCGGTCGGCGCGGCGTACGAAGACTTCCTTCGCCGCGGCGTGCTGGCGCGACGTTGAGTCAACCGCTCGCGCATCACGTGCCGGCCTACTTGACCGGCGGGCTTCCGTGGCTCGGCCACGCGCTGGACCTGCGGCGCGATCCGGTCGGGCTCGTGCGTCTTGGCCACGCCCAGCTCGGGGAGATCTTCTCGCTGCGTCTGGCCGGAACACGCGTCACCGCGCTCGTCGGGCCCCAGGCGCAGGGCGCGTTCTTCGGCGCTCCGGAGGACGTGCTCAGCGCCCGCGAGGTTTACCGCTTCACGGTACCGGTCTTCGGCCGCAGCGTGGTGTACGACGCCACTCCCGCCGTGATGGACGAGCAGATGGGATTCCTCTTCCCGGCGCTGCGCGACGACCGGCTCCGGACGTACGCGCGCGTCATGCAGCAGCAGGCGGAAGCGTACGTCGATGGCTGGGGCGACGAGGGTGAGGTCGATCTCCTCCACGCGCTCAACGAGCTGACCGTGTTCATCGCCAGCCGCTGTCTCGTCGGCGCCGAGTTCCGGCGGCGCCTGTCGCGCGAGCTGGCACGTCTGTTCCAGGACCTCGAGCACGGAATAAACCTGATATCGCTGGTCAACCCGTATCTGCCGCTGCCCGCCTTCCGCAGGCGCGACCGAGCGCGGGCGTGCATGGCCGAGCTGATCACCACCATCATCGCCGAGCGCCGCGCCGGCGCGGCCGCCGGCGACGACTTTCTCGAGGTGTTGATGGCCGCCCGCTATGCCGACGGGCGCCCGCTGAGCGAGGAGGAGATCGTGGGGCTCCTGATCGCGACCATCTTTGCAGGCCAGCACACCAGCGCGGTCATGGGCGCGTGGACCGGCATCCTCCTCCTCGAGCACCCGCGCTGGCTGCCGGCGGTGCTCGACGAGCAGGCGCAGGTGCTCGGTGGCGGCGAAATTACGCTGGAGGCGCTGCGGCGGCTCGTCGTGCTCGAACGCTGCATCAAGGAGGCCGAGCGCCTGCACCCGCCTCTAGTCATGCTCATGCGGCGTATCGTGCGCGATTTCGAATACGGTGGTTTCGTGGCGCCCGCCGGCGGCCTGGCCATGGTCTCGCCGGCTGCGGCGCACCGGCTGCCCGCGGTCTTCGCGAATCCCGACCGCTACGACCCCGACCGCTTCGGGCCCGAGCGTCAGGAGGACCGAAGGGCGAAGCACGCGCTCATTGGCTTCGGCGGGGGCCACCACCGCTGCATCGGCTCGACGTTCGCCCAGCAGCAGATCAAGGTCATCTGGTCGGTGCTCTTCGGGCGCTTCGAGCTGAGCCTGGCCCGGCGCGGCCACCAACCGGATTACTCGACCTTCGTGGCTGGCCCGCGTCCGCCCTGCGTTGTGCGCTACCGGCGCCGCCGCACCCGCGGGCCGGTTGCGGCGCCAGCGCCGGCTGTGAGCCCGCGGTGAGTCCGGCGCCACCGTTGTTCGCCGAAGCGCGGCAGCGCCGTCTGAAAGTCCGAGCAGCGGGGCTCGATCCCGACTACTGGTACGCGGTCGAGCACGAGCGCGCGATCCGGCCTGGACAGGTGATGGAGGTCAAGTTCTGGAATCGCTCGATCGCGCTCTTTCGCGGTGAGGACGGGCGTCTGCGCGCGCTGGAGAACCGATGTGCCCATCGCCAGCTCGCGCTCTCGCTCGGTACGGTCGAGGGTTGTCGCCTCACGTGCATGTATCACGGCTGGTCCTACGACGAGTCGGGCCAGCTGGCCGCGATCCCGCACGACCTCTTCGGTCATCCGATGCCGTCAGTCGGCGTCGCTGCCTATCCGGTGCAGGTCCGCTACGGCCTGGTCTGGATCTTCCCGGGTGATCCGGCGCGCGCCGCCGAGCGTCGGGTCCCCGACATTCCGGAGCTTGAGGGGCTCGGCCGCTGGGCGTGCGTGCCGCTCGATTTCACGTGGCGCGCCCACCACTCGATGATCGTCGACAACGTCAGCGATTTCACGCACGCGTGGCTCCATCGCAAGTACCAGCCGTTCACGGGTGCGGAGCTCACCCGCTGCGAGACGGTCGGCGACGGCGTCTACGTGAGCTACCGGACCGAGGTCGGGCGCGGAAGGATCTCCCGGCTCTTCGTCGATCGCCACCGCGTCAAGACCGACGCCATGGACCTCTGCTACGACTACCCGTACCAATGGTCCAACACCGACGGCAAGATCAAGCACTGGTGCTTTTTCCTTCCCATCGACGAGCGCACCACCCGCACGTTCTTCCTCTTCTACTTCGAGTCGCTGCGAATCCCGTTCACGCCGCTGCGCATCCCACGCTACCTGATGACCCTCGTGCTGCGTGCAGCCAACCGTGTCCTGATCGCTCCGCTCCTGCGGCAGGACGGACGGGCGGTGGAGGCTGAGCAGATGGCGTACGAGGCGCACCACGCGCAGCCGGTCCCCGATCTCAACCCCGCGGTCGGGTTGTTCCAGCAGCTCACCATCCGAAAGTGGGAGGAGCACCTCGAACGCGCCGGCCGCGCATGAGCGGGCGCTCGATCGCCTGCTGACGCTCCAGTCGGCGCGCGGCGACTGGGAAGGTGAGATGGTGTGGTGCCCGATGATCACGGCGCAGTACGTGATCGTCCGTCACGCCGTCGGGCGGCCGGTGGACGCTGCAACCCGCGCTGGCCTGCTGCGCTACTTCCAGCACGCGCGCGGGCCGGATGGAGCGTGGGGGCTCCATCTCGAGTCGTCCGGCTACGTGTTCGTTACCACGCTCGTCTACGTTGCCCTGCGGCTGCTCGGCCTCGGCCGCGACGAGGCCGTCGTGAAGGACGCGCGCCGCTGGCTGGCGAGCCGGCCGAGCGGCGTCCTGGCGATTCCGTCGTGGGGCAAGCTCTGGCTGGCGCTGCTCGGCCTGTACGGCTGGGCGGGCGTGAATCCGTGCCCGCCCGAGCTCTTCTTGCTGCCACGCTGGCTACCGTTCCACCCCTGGCGCTACTACTGTCACACGCGATATATCTACCTGGCCGCGGCGTATCTCTACGGCGCCCGCGCGCGCGTCGCCCTTGGTGCGCTCACCGCCGAGCTGCGCGACGAGCTGTATGGTGCGTCGTGGCCAGGGCTCGACTTCGCGGCCCACCGTCACGACGTGGCGGCGTCCGATCTCTACATCCGCCCCGGCGGCGCGCTCCGTGCGGCATCGGCTGGGCTGCGGGGGTTCGAGCGGCTGACCCCGCGCCGTGGCCGCCGGCGGGCGCTCGATGTGTGCTTCGACCGCATCCTGTACGAACAGCGGGTCACCGACTACCACGCGCTGTCGCCGGTGAACGGTCTCCTCAATTGCCTGGCGATCTGGTCGCGCGACCCGAATCATCCCGACCTCGCGCCGAGCCTCGACGGGCTCGAGCACTGGCGCTGGGAGGATCCCGGCCAGGGCGTGCGCTTCACCGGCGCGCGCTCGAGCGCGTGGGACACGGCGTTCGCGCTGCGCGCCTTCGGCGAGGCGCCGGCACGGGCGGCGCGGGACGCCGCCGCCGCGCGTCGGGCCTACGCATTCCTCCGCGATGCGCAGATGACCCGCGAGCTGCCGCGGTGGTGGAACGAGGACCGAGACCCGATCATCGGCGGTTGGTGCTTCAGCGACGGTGCCCACCGCTGGCCGGTGAGCGACTGCACCGCCGAGGCGGTGAGTGCGCTCCTGGTGGTGGATGGACGCGCCGAGCTGGCGCCACCGGCCGGCGAGCGAATCGCGCCGGCCCGCCTGGCGGCCGCCGCGGAGTTCATCCTTCGCCGGCAGAATGCGGACGGCGGCTTCGCGACCTACGAGCGCCGCCGAGGCTCTGCCTGGCTCGAGCGCCTGAACCCCTCGGAGATGTTCGGGAGGTGCATGACCGAGCGCTCCTACGTTGAGTGCACGGCCTCGGCGATCGGCGCGCTGGCGCGACTACGCGCCGCCGAGCGGGCGCTGGTCTCGCCGAGGCTCGAGGGTGCGATCGAGCGCGGCGCGCGCTTCCTGCGGCGTGCTCAACGAGCCGACGGTTCGGTGCCGGGGTTCTGGGGGATCAACTTCACGTACGGCGCCTTTCACTTTGTCGAGGGGCTGCGCGCCGTGGGCGTCGCCGCTGCCGATCCCGCGTTGTCGCGCGCGGCGGCTTGGCTCGTCGCCCACCAGCGCGCCGACGGCGGGTGGGGCGAGCATCACAGCGGCTGCCGCGACGATCGCTACGTCGAGCACCCCGAGAGCCAGCCGGTGATGACGGCGTGGGCGTTGCTGGCGCTGCTCGAGGTGCTGGAGCCCACCGCCGAGCCCGTGCGGCGCGGCATCGAGTGGCTCGTCACGCGTCAACACCCGGACGGCGGCTGGCCGCCGGGCGCCGTTAACGGCGTGTTCTTCGGCTCGGCGATGCTCGACTACCGCCTCTACCCCGTCTATTTCCCCGCGTGGGCGCTCGCCCGGTGGGCCGCGCGATCACGAGCGGCCTGACCGAACCGGCGTCACATCGCCGCCATCAGCCGGCCGAGCGCGGTCTTCACTGCCGGCCGCTCGACGGCGGCCACGATCCGATCGAGCGCCGACGAGTTCACCGCCGCGCGCCAGAGCCGCGCGGACCTGAACGAGAGCCCGAATGCGCGACGGCAGCGCGACTCGTAGGTGGCGATCACCGAGCGCTCGTCATGCTGGCCGGCAAGCACCGGCGCCAGCGCCTCGGCCGCGAGCACTCCCGAGCGCATGCCCTGCGAGATCCCCTCAGCGGTCGCCGGATGCACCATGCGTCCCGCCTCGCCTACGACGAGACGGCCCGGCGAGCCGAGCCTCCCGATGCGGAACGCGCACGTGATCGGATGGCCCTTGAAGGCGCCGACCGGGGTCGCCCCGCGCAGGCGTGGCGAGTAATGCTTGTCGAGGAAGTCCCGGAAGACGCGGCGGCCGTTGAGCCGGAGCTCAGGGTCCTCGTAGCAGATCCCGATGTTCACCCGCGAATCACTCTCCGGAAACATCCAGCCGTAGCCCGGCGTCACCAGGCGATCGAACACCATCTCGACGTGATGGGCCGTGAACGGCACACCCTCCCACCAGCCCATGATCGCCTGCATGAGTTGTGGCGGCCGCTGATCGACCGTGAATCGCGAGTGGGCGCCGTCGGCCACGATCGTCTGGCGCGCCGCCACCTCGCGCCCGTCGCGCCCGACGAATCCGACCACCCGGCCGCCCTCTTGACGCAGCTCCGCGACCGGAAAGTCGGGCACGAACCGGACGCCGAGGGCTAGCGCGCGCTCGAGCAGGACGTGATCGAGCGTGCGGCGCCGGCAGACGATGGCCGCCGCCCGGTCGCCGCCCGACAGGTACAGTTCGCGGTCGCCCGGAGTCACCAGGCGCAGACCAGCGACGCGATAAGCGCGCGGCGCGACCTCGTCCCACACGCCCAGCTCGCGCAGCGTGCGAATCCCGCGCGGCGATACACCGCTGCCGCATGTCTTGTCGCGCGGGAAGTCGGCGCGGTCCACCAGCACGACGTCACGAACTCCGAGCTGGCCCAGGCGCAACGCGGCGGCGGTGCCCGCCGGGCCGGCGCCGATGATTGCGACCTCCGCGCGGATCACGCCCAGAGCCCGCGGAGCATCTCGCCGGCATAGCGCAGGGCCGCTCGCGACAGGCCGAAGGCGGCGCGGGTCCGCACACCGAGTGGCCTTGGCTCAGGCCGCGTCAGGAGGCCGGCGAGCGTGTACCGCACCACCCACGCGTACTCCCGGGCCATGACCGACATGCGACCTTCCTCGGTTGACAGGAGCGTCATCGAGGCCGCTCGGCCGCGCGGGCTCGACTCCCAGTACCGCAGCAGCCCCTGGCGGAGTAGACGCGCCTCGGGCGTGCGCGCGACGAACACGGCGTAGAGCGCCTCGGCCAGCGCCATTCGCGTACGCTGCGGGCCGGCCCGCTGGGCCGCGTAGTGCCGCAGCGCCGCCGGCACGTCACCGCCGCTGGCCCGTAGGGCATCACGCAGACGGACCGCGTCGCGCGTGCACACGCTGAGACCGGTCGCGGTCAGCGGGTGGCAGCAGCCGGCGGCGTCGCCGACGAGGACGACGCGGTGGCGGGCGACGGCATCGGGCACGACGGAGTAGCTCGCCGAGGCGAGCCCGGGCCGGGCGTCCATCGCCTGCCGCACGTCCTCGCGCAGGAGTGGAGGCAGCGCGGCCAGGTACGCGAGATCACGCGTGGCGGCGTCCGCCCCGTGCGGGTTGTCCGGGACATTGAACATCACGCGCACGCTGTCGGGACTGATCTGATAGGCGAGCGCCGGGGCCGGGCCGTCGATAAACACGGTGCCGAAGCCGGGATGCGGCAGCCGACCGCCCGGCAGCATGAAGCCCAGCATCGAGGAGAGCCGCCGCCGGCGGCAGCCGATGCCGGCCAGCCGCCGCGTGCTCGAGGCGGCGCCGTCGGCGGCGACCAGCAGCCGGGCGTTCAGCTTCGTGTAGTCGCCCCGGCGTGAGATGGTGACGCCGACCGCCTCCGGCGCACCCAGGTGTACAGCGACGACGCGCGCGCCGTCCCACACCGCGACGTGAGGGAGGCGAGCAACGGCGGCGCGAAGGGTCGACGCGATGGCGGCGTGCTCCATCGCGAATCCGGTTAGGCGCAACGTGCCTAGGGATGCGTAGGGCAAGCGATGGGACTGCCCGTCGCCGACGACGGCAAAGCCGAGCACCGGCGCGCCGCCAGCCGCTTCCAGGGAGCCCAGGAGGCCGAGCTCGGCCAGGTTGGCCGCGCCCGGCGGGTGGATCAGCTCGCCGGCCAAGCGCTTGCTGCTGTCGAGCCCGGGCTCGACGACGAGCGTGCGGAGGCCGAGGCGGTCCAGCGCGGCGGCCACCGAGCCTCCGGCCATGCCGCCACCGGCGATGATGACGTCGAACGCCTGCGGGTCCCCCACGTCAATAGACTCCGGGAAGGATCCGCCAGGGGACCTTCCGGCAATACGCGTTCCAGTCCGCACCGTACTTCTCGCGGCAGACTGCATTGTCGCGCCGCTCGCGATGAAGGAGCAGGACCGTCATGTAGACGACATAGAAGTAGGGCAGCGGATGACGGAAACCGGTCGGCAGGCACCACGCGAGCGCCATCACCAGGTCGCCGAGATAGTTCACGTGGCGGGCGATGCCCCACCAACCGGAGGTCAGGAGCAGCGAGCCGGCGGTGGTGCGGATATACTCCGGAGCCCGCCCCCACAACGGTGCCTCGGGGTCACGGCGGAATCGATGCTTCTGGATGTTGGACGCGCGGAAGAGGACGTAGCCCGCCAGATTGAGGGCCACGATGCCGGCGGTGGCCGCCGGGGACAGCGCGGGCGCGTGATCCACAAGGTAGTAGGCCTGGAGGGTGTAGGTGAACGGCACCCATACGAGATCGCCCCAGGCGAGCATCCAGCCGAAGCGCTCATACTTGATGTCCCAGGTCGTGAGGATCGCTTCCTCATGGAAGAAGTAATCGGCGACGTAAAGGAACTGGAACGCGTTGACCAGCAGCATCGCGAGCGTCACCGTGCCGTGTCGCTGGTGCTGCGCGGTGGCGAACGACAGGTTGAACACGACCCAGAGGATGAGGCCGGGCCGGCTCTCGCAGAAGAACTTTACATCGAACCCGCCCACGCGAGGGTTCAGCGTCGTCCCCATGAAGTAGTCGCGAATCGGATCACCGGTCGTCGAGCCGGCGCGGCGGCCTTGCACGTACAGCGCGGCGGCCAGGGCGAACGCGACCAGGTTCACAGTGGTGAGGAGCGGCCCGAACTCGTCGTAGGCCGCGGTGGGTGACAGCACCCCGGCGGCGACGGCGGCGGCCACGAAGGCGAGGGTGACCCAGAACGAGAACCACCCGTTGAGCCGATAGGCGAAGCGCGAGCCGTCGTCGAGGGGCATGCCCTGCCGGACCTGTCCGGGCGCCCACACCTGCAAGAGGACCTGGAGGACGACCCAGCCGCCGTAGAGGGCCAGCGCCTGCAGCGTCGGTGCTGGCACACGGGCGGTGAGGTCGTGCAGGTCGGCCGCCGATCGGGGCAGTGCGAGCGCACCACCAAAGTCGCGTAGGCAGAGATAGAAGTAGTACGTGAGCGGCGGCAGGCACCCCATCAGTACGAGAGGACCCAGCGTCCGCCGGCTTGCCATCAGATCTTGCCCCGGCGGAGTTCCCGAACCGTCAGCCGGCCATACGTCCAGATCGTCCGGGCGATGGTCCGGAGCTCGAAGGCGATCACCGCGTCGCCAAGCGCGAACAGCAGCGCCGACGGAATCGCGCCGCGGCCATATTCGAGCATCCAAGTGTCCTCGCTGAGCCTGACACCCTTGGCCTCGCCGCGCCGCAGGACAGCCGCGTCGCCGGGACGGAAGGCGCGGCGCTCAGCGAAGTCCGCCTCAGTGTACGTCCACATCTCGCCGGCCAGCATGAAGTCGTGGATCTCGATCCTGTAACGACCGGAGAACCCTTCGCTGCCCACTGGCGTGCCGAAGATCAGCACATACTCGGAGAGCGAGCCGTGAAGCACGGTCATGATGCCCGTCACGCCACCGGCAAGGCTCATCATCCAGTTCGGACGGGTCTCGATGTGGCCCGGGTAGAGCCGGGCGAGCTCGTCGGTGACGCGCCGCACCATCTCGCCGTGAGGCAAGCCGACAGCGCCCCGGGCGATTGCATGGAGAATGTCCGGCTGGAACAGCGGAGCCACTCTGGGGCGCCACCGCACTGGCTCCCGTTCTACCGTCCGGCCGGAACCCGGTCAAGGCTGGTCGCGCGCCTCCAACATGAGCTTCACGTCGCTCCACGGCGCGAGCCGACGGCTCCACTCGACCAGGAGGATGCCCTCCTTGTGGAAGTTGCGGTTGTCCGTGGGGGCCTTGAAGAATGAGAAGGTCTTGAACATCGCCTGGCCCTTGAGGCCGAGCGAGGCCAGCGTGACTTCTCGAGCGCATGACAGACGAATCGTTCTTGGAGCAGGAGTGATGTTGACGAAATTCGCAGGAGGCGCGCAGATGAATTTCGTAACGCGGGGTGCTACCTCTACCTTGCCCGAGGCGGGAAGTCTTCAGCCTGCCCCGAATCCTTCCACGCCTGGGGGCGAAAAGACGGCGGGGTCGGCTGCGAGTGCACGCGAGCCCGGCCGATGACCAGCCGGAGCAACGCGCCTCGGCTTCGAGAGCCAGTGCGGCTCGTCGGGCCTGTCGAGTTCGATCTGCAGCACTATCGCACCAGCTTGTCCAGCGCCGCGACCACGTGATCATGGCCGGTGCGCTGGATATGACGGCCATACGTATCGAGCGTGAGCGTGATGCGCACGTTCCAAGGGATGAAGACGGTCCCTCCCTCATGGACCACCAACTCGCGTTCACCAAGTCTGACAACGGCGCTTCCCTTGTGAATGAACACGATCTCGTCGGCAAGAAGATGGCGGTGGGGTGGGACCTAGGATAACAACGAACGCTCAGTGCTTTCGGAGGGCGACCTGAAAAAAGATCACGCTGATGTTCGTCGGTGTGATCGCCCTAAAGATGAACGTCTATAAGGCTGGAGCGCCAGGGAGCGTCGCGGGTTCCGCTCAGTGCATCTCAGTGCACGAACCGCGACGCAAGTACTTGATCTTCAGTGCGCTCGGAGTACCATCGCGACACTGTCATTCCGGGAGGATCGCCATGGCCGAGGATGTGCTGGAAACCGTCAAGGACGGAGTCGCCGTGCTCACGCTGAACCGGCCCGATCGGCTGAACGCCATGTCGGGTCCGATGCTGGACACGCTGCTCGAGGCGCTGCCCCGGCTCGGCGAAGATCCGACCGTCGGCGTCGTGGTGCTCACTGGCGCGGGCCGCGGCTTCTGCGCCGGCGGCGACGTGAAGGCCATGGCGGAGGGACGCGAGTTCGGTGGCACGACCCTCGAGGAAAAGGCGCAGGCGCTTCGCTCGCGCATGGAGGTCTCGCGCTGGCTCCACGAGATGCCGAAGGTGACGATCGCGATGGTGCGCGGCGCGGCGGCCGGCGCCGGGCTCTCGCTGGCGCTGGCGTGCGATCTGCGCGTCGCGAGCGACACCGCCCGATTCGCGACCGCGTTCGCGCGTGTCGGTTACTCCGGGGACTTCGGCGGAAGCTGGTACCTGACGCAGCTCGTGGGTAGCGCCAAGGCGCGGGAGCTCTACTACACCGCCGACATCGTCGATGCCCAGACGGCGCTGGCGCTCGGCATCGTCAACCGGGTGGTGCCCGACGGGCGGCTCGAGGAAGAGACGATGGCGCTGGCCGCGCGCCTCGGCCGCGGGCCGCGCATCGCGTACCAGTACATGAAGCGGAATTTCAACGCCGCCGAGAGCGGTACCCTCAAGGATTCGCTCGATCTCGAAGCGTGGCACCATACCCGGTGCGGGATGACCGAGGACCATCGGGAGGCCGCCCGGGCCTTCGTCGACAAGCGCGAGCCAGTCTTCAAGGGGCGCTGATGGCGTTCACGGGCGAGCTGTGGCAGTCGATCGAGCCGATCTACGCTGCGATCCTGCGGCATCCGTTCCTTCGCGGGCTCACCGACGGCTCGCTCCCACGCGAGAGCTTCAAGTTCTACGCGGTCCAGGACGCGCTCTACCTGCGCGAGTTCGCCCGGGCGCTGTCGCTCGCCGGCGCGCGGGCGCCCGAGGATGACTGGATCATCATGTTCAACGAGCACGCTGCCGGCGCCCTCAAAGTGGAGCGCGCGCTCCACGAAGGATTCTTTCGCGACTTCGGGCTGACGCCCGCCGACGTCGCCGCGACCCCCTTGGCGCCGACGAACCTTGCCTACACAAGCTACCTCCTGGCGGTCGCGTACGGCGCCCCGTTTCACGAGGCGATGGCCGCACTCCTGCCCTGCTACTGGATCTACTGGGAGGTCGGGAAAGAGCTCGAACGCGCCGGCTCCGCCGATCCCCTGTACAAACGCTGGATCGGTACCTACGCCTCCGAGGAGTTCGGCGCCGTCGTTCGGGCCGTGCTGGCCGCGACCGACCAGGTGGCCGAGCGGCTGACGCCGTTCGAGCGCGACGCGATGCGCGGCCACTTCCTGGTAACCAGCCGTTACGAGTGGATGTTCTGGGACATGGGCCTGCGGCGCGAGGCCTGGCCGATCTCGTGACGGTATGAGCTCCGCCGAGGGCTTCGATCGGGCCACCGAGATCTGGAAGGAGGCTTACCAGCATCAAATGCGGGGGGAGCTCGACCGCGCGATCGAGCTCTACCAGCGCTCGATCGAGGTGCACCCGACTGCCGAGGCTCATACCTTCCTGGGATGGACTTACAGCTTCCAGGGGCGTCTGGAGGAGGCGACCCAGGAGTGTCTGCGCGCTATCGAGGTCGATCCCGACTTCGGCAACCCCTACAACGACATCGGCTGCTATCTGATGCAGCAGGGAAAGCTCGACGAGGCAATCCCCTGGCTCGAGCGCGCGAAGCAGGCGAAGCGATACGAGCCGCGCCAGTTTCCACATATGAACCTCGCCCGGATCCGCATGAAGCAGGGGCGGTGGTGGGACGCACTGCGGGAATTCGAGCAGGCCGTGCGTCTGGCCCCCGGAGACGCCGACCTCCGGCGTGCTCTACATTCCTTGCGCGCTCGACTGAACTAAGCTGACGTTGCCGTCAGCCGGCTGACTGCACCTGTCGCGAAAGGAACACCCCGGGCGCGCAAACAGGCCAATTTCCCGCCAAAAACGCTGTGCCGCGGCTGGCGACCGGGTTGCATGGCCTCCCGCTCGAGCCCGACCGCTACAGGTGTGGGCACAAGAGGAGGCCGTTATGCGACAGGCGCTGAAGTTGGGGTTGGTCCTACCGGCGGTGATGCTGCTGGCCAGCGGTTGCGTCGCCACCCGGGATTGGGTGAGGGATCACGTCGGAAAGACAGAAGTCGCGATGGATCAGAAGGTCGCCGCGGTCGACCAGAAGGCCGCCGCGGAAAGTCAGCGGGTTGACCAGAAAGTTGACGGGGTCGACGGCCGGCTGAAGACCGCTGAAGGGACGCTGACCGAGACGACCGCGACCGCCAAGGGCGCCAGGGAGCGTGCGGATAGCGCGTACACCAAGGCGGACGAGACGAACAGCCGGCTGACGCGGCTCTGGTCCAACCGGAACAACCGCAAGGAAGCCGAGACCTACCAGATCCTGTTCGGCTTCGATAAGTGGGACATCGGCGACGAGGGGCAGACCACCCTGTCCACGCTGGTGAAGGAGATGAAGGAGAATCCCAAGCTGACGGTCGACCTCCAGGGCTATGCCGACCCCGTGGGGACCTACGGCTACAACGTGGGCCTGAGCCAGCGCCGGGTCGAGTCGGTTCGCCGCTACCTGGTCGAGAGGGGCGTTGAGCTGCCCCGGATCCACCTGATCGGCCTGGGCCCGATTGCCGAGAAGGGCACGCCCAACAAGGACAAGCGCCGCGTGACCGTCAAGATGATGGTCAACGCCGAGGACTAGAAGCTTCTCGCGGATTCGCCTCTCCCCGCGCGCTCGGCGGCCCGAGCGCGCGGGGCTATCCCAGCCGCCGCACGAACGCCGCCAGAGCCCGCCCGATCTCGTCCGGCGAATCCTCCTGCACGAAGTGCGTGCCCCGGACCGTGACCTCCTGCTGGTTGGGCCAGCGTCGGCAGAGCTCGCGCTGCGCGCCGACCAGAATCGAGCCCGGATCGGCGTTGACGAACAGCTTGGGCAACGGGCTCTTCGCCAGCCACTCGCCGTAGGCCTCGACGATCCGGACGACGTCGGCCGGCTCACCGTCCACCGGGATCTCGCGCGGCCAGGTGAGTGTCGGCCGCCGTGACTCGCCGGGCTCGCGATAGGGGGCGCGGTAACGAGCCATCTCCTCCGCCGTCAGGCCGCGAATGACGCTGGCCGGCAGGATGCGCTCCACGAACACGTTTTTCTGGAGAACCATCTCTTCGCCGCCCGGACCACGCATCCCCTGGAAGACCTTGCGCGCCACCTCGGGCCACTCCTGCCACGTCACGGGTCGAACGATCGATTCCATGTAGGCCACGCTTCGGACGCGCTCGGGGTGGCGGCGGGCCCAGTGAAAGCCGAGCGCCGAGCCCCAGTCGTGAACGACGAGCGTCACATTCCACAGCGCCAGCGCCTCGAACCAGGCGTCAAGGTATCGAGCATGGTCGACGAAGCGGTAAGATCCGCCCGGCGACCTCCCTGAATCGCCCATGCCCACTAGGTCCGGGGCGAGACACCGGCCGAGCCGCTCGACGTGCGGGATGACATTTCGCCAGAGGTAGGAGGACGTGGGATTGCCGTGCAAGAAGACGATCGGCTCGCCCGCGCCGGACTCGACGTATGCGAGCTCGGTGTCGAGCGCTGCAACGCGCTTCCTGGGGTGGGGGTCGGAGGCCATCAGGGGCGTCATGGAGGCGATTGTAGCCGACCCTAGATCAACGTGGTGGCGCAGGGTTAGACCGTACCGCCGGGAAGCGTTCGTCGCGGGGCGGAGACGCGACATAATCAAACGATGATCGGCTCGCGATTCAGCCCGGAGATACGGCAGGCACTCCGGGTCGACATTTCGGCGACGCTCCTCTTCACCGTGTTCGCCGGGCTGACCAGCCCGTTCATCGGCCTGATCCTCCGGCGCGAGCTCGGCGCCACTCCGTTGCAGCTTGCGGTCATGTCCTCGGCCGGTGGCGCATGCCTTCTGCTCTCGCTCCTCTGGGCACGCGCGTTCCACGGCCGGCCTCCGCTGCCATACCTGGTGTGGCCCGGGTTCGCCGCGCGCGGCGTGTTCCTGCTCGTCCCGTTCGTCAGCTCGGCGTGGTCGTTCGTCGGCATCGTGGTGGCGCGGGATTTCTTCGGCGCCGCCGCCGCGCCGGCGCAGGCCGCGGTCGTCGAGCGCGTCTATCCGCGCGCGCAGCGCGGCCGGGCGCTCGGCATGGTCCGGATGGCCGGCGCCATGCTCGGGATCGGGCTCGCCCTCGCCGCCGGCCAGCTCTTCGAGCGCGTCGCGTACCGGTGGATCTTCGTGGCCGCGGCACTCCTCGGGATGGCCGCGAGCCTGCGTCAGAGACGGCTCGCCGTCCCCGAGCTCGAATCAGCCGGCGAGGAGCCGGGTAGACTCGCCGACGCCTGGCTGGCGGTCCGGAGTGACCACGCGTTTCGGCGGCTCCTCGTCGCGTCGTTCCTCTTCGGTTTCGGCTGCTGGATCCAGACGCCCGCGCACCCGCTCCTGCTCGTCGACGTCCTGCACGTGAGCGCATCGCAGGTTGGGGTGTTCGCGGCCGTCGCCGCCGCGGCGACGCTCGCCGGCAGCGCGTACTGGGGATGGCTCGTCGATCGCCGGTCGAGCCTCGAGGCGCTGCGAGTGATGTACCTGATCGGCGCGGCCACGCCGCTGATCTACTACGTCGCCTGGAGCCCGTGGGTCCTGGTCGCGAGCTCGGTCACCGACTCGCTTCTGTCCGTCGGCTCGAGCTCGTCTGGATGATGGCGATCATCGACGTCGCCGGGCCGCACCGGACCGCGCAATACGTCGCGATCGGCGCGACCTTGGCCGGCGTGCGCGGGATCGCGGGCCCACTCGTGGGCGGATTGCTCATCCATGCCTTCGGGGTCCACTCCGTCTATCTCGTCGCGTCTATCCTCACCTTCTTCGGCGCGTGGATCGTCGGCCGCGAGCTCCGAATGCACGTCCCGGCGCCCGCTCTGTTACGATAAGCACGACCATGGGGGGAATCGTCGCGCTCGCGGCGGCTGCGTCGCTCTCGCTGCTCGCCGGCGCGCCGGCGGCGGCCGGCCCCACCGATCAGCTGCGCGAGTACACCGATCAAGTCATCAAGGTCCTGGACGATCCCGCCCTCGCGCGCGGAGACCGCCGCGCGGCGGTCCGCAAGATCGCGCACGAGGCGTTCGACGTCACCGAGACGGCCCGGCGCGTGCTCGCCCGCCACTGGCAGGCGCGCACCCCGGCCGAGCGCGACGAGTTCACGCAGCTCTTCGCTGACCTCCTCGAGCGAACCTACATCGCGCGGCTGGACGAGTACGGCGGTGAGCGGATCCGGTACGTCGGCGAGTCGATCGACGGTGAGCTGGCCACGGTCCGGGCCCGCATCGTGACCCGCGCGGGCATCGAGGTGCCCGTCGAGTCGCGGATGGTCCGCCGGGGTGAGCGCTGGCTGATCTACGACGTGCTCATCGAGAACGTGAGCCTCGTCGCCAACTATCGCTCGCAGTTCGATCGCATCGTCCGCTCGAGCTCGTACGAAGAGCTAGTGCGGCGCCTCAAGCAGAAGCGCGACGAGTTTCTCAACGATCAGGCACGCGCTCGCCGCTTGGCCGGGTAGTCACCGCCTCGTGCCGCTGGCGAGGCTCCGCATCGTCTGATAGATTTTGGCTTAGATGAGTGCTGCCCGCGCTACCACCGCGACGATTCCCGTGGAGGTCGCCTCCTGGATCACGAAGTTCGTGGGCGGCGACGGCTCGGGGCGGCGCGTCCTGGACGAGGCCCTGACACCCGGCGCGACGGTCAGGAGCGTGCTCGCCGGGCTCTCGGCGCGCTACCCCGAGCTTCACCGGGCCCTCTGGCACGGGAACGAGCTGGGCGAGCACATCGAGGTCCTCGTCAACAACGCGGTGCTCGGCATCGACCATACCCTCGACTCGCCGCTGCAGCCGGGAGACCAGATCACGCTGCTCGCCCAGTTCATGGGCGGGAGCTGACGCGAGCCGGCCCGCCGTCAACCGACTTCGAGTGCCGGTCTCCTTGGCCACGTACCAGATCATCGCCTGGAAGGACGTCCCGTCGATGATCGAAGCGCGCGACGACGCAGGCACCGTCACCCGGCCGCTGAGCGACCGGTTCCAGCAGCTCATCGATTCCGTCGCGATGAGGCTCGGCCTCGAGGACCAGGACGCGTATCTCGAGCTGTGGGTCCGCGGCGACGTGCGGGAGCGGCCCGGGAGCGCGACCGAGGTCGCCGACGCGGTCGCGGCGGAGATCGAGGCGAGCTTCCCCGAAATCATCTCGCGCGCGTTCAACCGACCGTAGGGCTCGCCGGCCGGCCGCCGCCTCGAAAGATTTGACACCGTTGTGACGAACGCTGCGCGCCCGTCCTCCACACTGGCGCATAGCAGGTCGACGTTCGCTGTGAGGACGAGGATAAGATGAAGAACGACATGCGACGGAGCCATGGGCTCGTTCTGGCCGCTTTTCTGGCGGTGGGCCTGATGAATGGGCCCGCGGCGGGCCAGGCCCTGCGCATTGGCGCCCCCGCGCCCGAGGTGTCGGGGGACCGCTGGATCAACAGCGGTCCCTTGACCATGCAGGGCCTGCGGGGCCGCGTCGTGCTCATCGAATTCTGGACGTTCGGCTGAATCAACTGCCGCAATGTGATCCCGCAGGTGCGGGACTGGCACGAGCGCTACGAGAAGGACGGCTTCACCGTCGTCGGCGTCCACAGTCCGGAGTTCGCGTGGGAGAAGCCGTACGACAAGGTTATCGACGCCACGAAGAAGCTCGGCGTCCACTACCCGGTCGTCCAGGACAACGAGTTCACGATCTGGAAACGGTGGGGTGTCATCGCCTGGCCGACCACGCTCCTGGTGGATCGAAACGGCATCGTCCGCTACCGACACATCGGCGAGGGCGACTACGAAGCCACCGAGGCGATGATCAAGCGGCTCCTCGCCGAGCGGGGGTAACGCCGGGGTGCGGTCGCCATCCGCACGGTTCTCGCTGCTCGCGCTCCTGGCGATCGCCGTTCCGGCGACCATCGTCGCGATCCTCGGCTACATCTCGATCCACCAGTGGGAGGTGTCCTCCGAGCTCCTGTACCGCGAGCAGGCGCGCGACATGGCGTCCATGGCCGCCGCGAAGGTCGAGATGATGCTCCGCCGCGAGGAAGACACCTTCCTGGACCGGCTTCAGGGCGCGCTCGAGGCTGACAGCTGGTCGGCGCGGGCGGTGGACGAGATCGTTGCCCGTTCGCCGCTGGTCCGCCGGCTCTATCTGGTAACCCGGCGCGGCGCGCTCCTCTATCCCAAGGCGTGGCAGGAGGGCGACGCCGCCGTCATCGGGCCGCTCGTCGCCGAGGCGACTCAGGGCAAGCTCGAGCGAGGCGGCAAGCGCCAGGTGGTCGCGGGCCACCGGGTCTGTGTCGCGCTTCTGGCCGGACGCGGCGGCGAGCCGGTGCTCGCGGCGTTCATTCGCGACCCCGAAGCGCTGCGTCGCGAGATCTTCGAGACCGCGCTGGGCACGCTCGAGTCGCCGACTATCTTCGCCGTGCTCGATCACGAGGGGCGCGCGGTCTACAGTCGCGCGCCGGTCGGTGACACCCAGCCAATCTTGTCGGTGACGTTCCGTGACACGCTGCCCGACTGGCGGCTGGCGGTCTACCAGACGGCGGACGCGGCGCCGCGGCGCGCGGTCCGCCGTCAGGTCATGCTGTTCACCGGCGCCTACGGGGTGTTGCTGCTGGTCATCATCGCGGGGATCGTCGCGACTTGGAGGCTGGCGCGCCGGGAGACCGAGATGGCGCGGCTCAAGTCGGACTTCGTCGCCAACGTGTCCCACGATCTCAAGACCCCGCTCTCCGTGATCCGGATGTTCGGCGAGACCCTCGACATGGGCCGGATCACCGACGAAGGCGGGCGTCGCCAGTACTACCGGGTCATCGCGCGCGAGAGCGAGCGGCTGTCGCGCTTGATCGACAACGTGCTGGACTTCTCGCGCATCGAGGGCGGCCGGCAGATTTATCGGATGGCGCCGACGGCGATCGAGCCGCTGATCCGGTCGGTGCTCGAGGCGTTCGACTATCCGCTCGCGCAGCACGGCTTCAAGGTCGACGTGGACGTGGCGCCCGACCTGCCGGACATCCCGGTGGACGCGGATGCCATCGGGCAGGCGCTGGCGAACCTCGTCGACAACGCGATCAAGTATTCGGGCGACGAGAGGGCGCTGGCAGTGAGCGCGCGGGTCGTGGACGGGCGTCTTGCCATCACCGTGGCGGACCGGGGCATGGGGATCCCGCCCCACGAGCACGCGAAGATCTTCGAGAAGTTCTACCGCGTGGGCCGGAGCGATACACAGGGACGCCGCGGCAGCGGCGTCGGCCTCGCGCTCGTCCGCCACATCACCGAAGCGCACGGAGGCGACGTCACCGTGGAGAGCGCGCTGGGGGCGGGCAGCCGCTTCACGCTACGGCTACCGCTGGCGGCGCGAGGTGATGGCTAGGATCCTGATCGTCGACGACGAGCCCGAGATCGTTCGTGGTCTGGAGGACAACCTCCGATTCGAGGGATATCAGATCGCGTCGGCCACCAACGGCCAGGACGCGCTCGCCCTGGCCCAGAGCGACGCGCCCGACCTGATCCTGCTCGACATCATGATGCCTCGGATGAGCGGGTGGGACGTCTGCCGCGCCCTACGCGAGAAGGGCATCGAGGCGCCGATCATCATGCTGACCGCGCGCGGCGAGGAAGTCGACCGGGTCCGCGGGCTCGAGCTGGGGGCCGACGACTATGTCACCAAGCCTTTCTCTTTGCGCGAGCTGCTCGCGCGCGTGCGCGCGGTGCTGCGCCGCCCGGGGCCGCGGAACCGGTTCGAGGAGTTCACGTTCGGAGATGTCCGGATTCGACCGCGAGTCCGGCAGGTCTTCAAGGCGGGTGAGGAAATCCGGCTCACGCGCAAGGAATTCGACCTGCTCGTGTTCCTGGTGGCGCACCGGGGCGAGGTGCTCACCCGCGAGCGTCTGCTGGACGAGGTCTGGGGCTACGAGCGATTTCCCACGACGCGGACGGTCGACACGCATATCTTGCGATTGCGCAAGAAGTTCGAGGCCGACGCCGACCAACCCGTCTGGATCCTTACGCTCCATGGCCACGGATACAAATTTGCGACGGTGTAAGATCGTCTCGCAGGAGGAAGCACCATGCTGATCCGACGCGCGCCGCGGTTCGCCGCGAGCGAGATCACCGATCCCAAGCTCTACCTGAGCCGCCGCGAGCTGATGGCCGGCGCGGCCGCGCTGGCGCTCATGCCATCGCCGGGCGCGGCGGCGACCCCAAAAGGACAGCCGCTCGCGGCGACCCGCAACGCCGCCTTCAGCCTGACCGAGCCGCCCACGAAGATCGATCACGCCACGACCTACAACAACTTCTACGAGTTCGGGGTCAACAAGGACGATCCCTCGCGGCTGGGCCACACGCTGCGCCCGCGCCCGTGGACGGTCCAGGTCGACGGGCTCGTGCACAAGCCCAAGACGTTCGACATCGATGAGCTGCTCCGCCTCTTTCCCCTGGAGGAGCGCGTCTACTCGCTGCGTTGCGTCGAGGCGTGGTCGATGGTGATCCCGTGGATCGGGTTTCCGCTCGCGTCGCTGCTCAAGCGCGTCGAGCCGACCGGCCAGGCGAAGTACGTCGAGTTCACCACGCTGCTCGACCCGGCCCAGTTCCCGGCCCAGAAACCGGGATTCTTCGGGTTCTCATCGCTCGACTGGCCGTACGTCGAGGGCCTCCGGCTCGACGAGGCGCTGCATCCCCTGACGCTGCTCACGGTCGGAATGTACGGGCAGGTCCTGCCCAACCAGAACGGCGCGCCGGTGCGGATGGTGGTGCCGTGGAAGTACGGGTTCAAGAGCGCCAAGTCGATCGTTCGCATCCGTCTGGTGACCGAGCAGCCCAGGACGTCGTGGGAGAAGGCCGCGCCCAGCGAGTACGGGTTCTACTCCAACGTCAACCCGGCGGTTAGCCATCCACGCTGGAGCCAGGCCGACGAGCGGCGCATCGGAGAATTCCGCCGGCGGGCAACGCTGCCCTTCAACGGGTACGCCGACCAGGTCGCTTCGCTGTACGCCGGGATGGACTTGAAGAAATTCTACTGATGCCGGGCCGCCGGCTGCCGCGCGATGTCGCATAGGGCGAGGATCGCGCTCAAGGTCGCGGTGTGGGGCGTCTGTCTCGTGCCGCTGGCGACCCTGGCCTACCGGACGTGGACCGACGATCTGGGCGCGAATCCCATCAGCTTCGTCACCAACACGCTCGGTGACTGGACGATCCGGATCCTGCTCGCCTCATTGGCGATGACACCGCTCCGCGTCGTGTTCGGTCTCTCGTGGCCGATCGCGCTGCGCCGGCTGCTCGGCCTCTTCGCCTTTGCCTACGTGTGCCTGCACTTTTCGGTGTGGATCGTCCTCGACTTCTTCTTCGACTGGCCGAGGATGTGGGCGGACATTGTCAAGCGCCCGTACATCACGATCGGCATGCTGGCGATGCTCTCGCTGATCCCGCTTGCCGCGACGTCGACGGCTGGGATGATCCGGCGGCTCGGCGCGCGTAACTGGACGCGGCTGCACCGGCTGGCCTACGTGGCCGGCGTCTGCGGGGTTCTCCACTACCTGTGGCTGGCCAAGGTCGGGGTGAGGGACCCGTACTGGTACGCGGCCGCGCTCGCTGTGCTGCTTGGCGTGCGAGGGTGGACATGGGGCCGGCGTGCCGTCCGACGCCGCGGCGCCGTTGCCGCGACCTCGGCCCCGGCCGGCTCATAGATCCGAAAGCGCTTTTCTCGGAGCGCGTCGCGCCGTAGTATCGGTGGCGCTCATGAGCTCCGTCGCCTCGGTCTCCGTCAACGGACGCCGCTACCGCGTGCCCGACCGCCCGGTGGTCGTCGTCTGCATCGATGGCTCTGAGCCCGCCTACTTCGACGAGGCGCTCGCGCGGGACGTGGCGCCCGGTCTCGCCCGCTTCAGGCGCGACGGCGTGTACCGGCTCGCGCGGTGCGTGGTGCCGAGCTTCACCAATCCGAACAACCTCTCGATCGTCACCGGCGTCCCGCCCGCGATCCACGGGATCTCGGGCAACTACTTCTACGACCCCGCGACGGGTCAGGAAGTCATGATGAACGACCCGAAGTTCCTGCGCTGCGACACCCTTCTGGCGGCGCTCTCACAGGCCGGGTCGCGGGTGGCGGTCGTCACCGCCAAGGACAAGCTGCGGCGACTCCTGGGCTACGGCATGCGCGGCGTTTGCTTCTCGTCGGAGCGCGCCGACCAGACGACCAAAGGTGAACACGGCATCGAGCGCGCCACGGACCTCGTGGCCATGCCAGTGCCCTCGGTGTACAGCGCCGAGCTGTCCGAGTACGTGCTGGCAGCGGGGCTCGCGCTGCTCAGGCGGGAGCGGCCCGACGCGATGTACCTCTCGCTCACCGACTACGTCCAGCACAAGCACGCGCCCGGCGCGCCGGCCGCCACCGAGTTCTACGCGATGCTCGACCGCTACTTCGACGCCTTCGATCACGCGGGCGCGGTGCTCGGTATCACGGCGGACCACGGCATGAACGCCAAGTCCGGCCCTGATGGCGCGCCGCGGGTCGTGTATCTCCGTCCGCTCCTCGACGCCATTGTCGGGCCTGGGCGCGCGCGGGTCATCCTGCCGATCACAGATCCGTACGTGGTCCATCACGGCGCGCTCGGCTCGTTCGCCACGGTGTACCTTGACGATGCGACCCGGACGACCGAGGTGGCGGCGCGGCTCGCGGTGACGCCAGGCGTCGCCGAGGTCTATGACAACCCGACCGGCTCGGCCCGATTCGAGCTGCCACGCGACCGCGTCGGCGACCTGATCGTCATCGGCGAGACGCACACGGTTCTCGGGAAATCCGCCGAGGAGCACGATCTCTCGCTGCTGGAGGAGCCGCTGCGTTCGCACGGCGGCGTGTCGGAGCAGACGGTGCCCTTTGTGATCAATCGGCCGCTCGCTGACGCGCACCGTGAGCGCCTGGCCCACGCCGACGATCTGAGGAACTTCGATCTATTCGATTACGTGCTGAACGGGGTCAGCTGAGGAACGACCCGGGAAGCGCTACTCGCTTCGCTGCGCGCGGGCTTCCTCGGCAGCCTTGATCTCGTCCGCGAACATCGCTGGGGTGAGCGGGCAGGGGGGCTTGTTCTCGTCGACGTACTGGCAGTCCGCCTGATTGCACTGCACGAAGTAGCCCTGCGGCCGCCCGAACCCGCCGGGGCGCCGGAGCCGGATCTGGACGGTCTCCGACACGACGCTACACCAGAATTCGCGCGCTCGGCTTCGGCTCACGTCATCTCCTCGCTCGGACGGTCGCGGTGTGGATCGGGACGATGCTCGAATGAATCGCGCTTGACTAACATACGCCAGGAGCCGCGTCGTTACAATACGAACCGCGAAAATTCGATGGCTGCCCGACCGTGACGCGAATTCTGTCTGGCACGTTCCGGTTCCAAGATATAGTCGCTCTATCGATAGCACGCGATAGCCGATATCTCGCCTCACCTATCCATGCAGGTCATTCGAAGGGAGGGCTCTCCGTTCTCCGCGTCCTGATCGCCGCGGCGGTGCTCGGCGGATGCGGCAGCCTCTCGGGTGTGGTCAGGACGGACTCGGCGCTGCTGGCCGAGTCGTCGCGGCCCCCCTCAATCGATGCGCCGTCCGGCGCGGAATCCGAGTCCGCCTGCCGTCTCGCTACTGACGCCGAGCTCGACCCCACCGACGCGGTCCTCTCGTTCGGGGTGGACGCGAGCGACGACGGCGCGCCGGCCTTGCCGACGATCGCTCAGGCCGAGCGCGCGCCGGCCGAAAAGCCCGAAGCGGCGCCGGCCGAGAAGCCTGAGCCCGAGAGCGACGAGGAATACGACCCCTTCGAGAAGTTCAACGAGGCGATGTTCGAGGTGAACCGACAGCTCGATCGGTTCGTCCTGAAACCGGTGGCGAAGATTTACCGGGTGATTGTGCCCGAGCCGTTCGAGATCCTGATCGCCAATGGCTTCGACAACATCGCCTTCGTGCCGCGCGCCGCCAACAGCTTGCTCCAGGGAAAGTGGGGCGGCACCGCACGCGAGCTGGGACGGTTCCTGATCAACAGCACGCTGGGCATCGGCGGGCTCTTCGACGCGGCGAAGTACTGGGGGATCGAGAAGAGCCGTGAGGACTTCGGGCAGACACTTGGTGTATGGGGCGTTCCCGCCGGCCCCTACCTCATCTTGCCTCTGTTGGAGCCGATGACGATCCGCGACGGCATCGGCCGGGGCGTCGATGCGGCCATGAATCCGCTCACCTGGGTCGGTCCGGCCTTCTGGATCTCGATCACCATGAAGGCCGTGGAGATCGTCAACGATCGAGCCCTGAACCTCGAGCTGTTCCAGGGCTTCGAGGAAAGCGTGGTCGATCTCTACAGCGCTGTCCGGAACGCCTATCTCCGGCGCCGGCAGCAGATGATCAAGGAGTAATCGGAAGGCGCGGCGCTCGTTCTCGCGGTCCAGCCAGTAGGGGCTTCACGTCGCCCAGATACAGCGAGCAGGGGCTTCTCGGCTGGTAAGAAATTGGGCGCAGCCTGCAGGAAATTCCCGCTATTTTAGCAATATGGACAACATCCTGGTCGTCGACGACGAACGGAACATTCGTACGCTCTGCTCACGGGTGCTGGCCGGGGACCAGGTCGAAGTCCACGGGGTCGGGACGGGCAAGGAAGGCCTCCAGACCGCCGACGAAGTGAGCCCTGACCTGGTGCTCCTCGACCTCCGGCTCCCGGACATGGACGGCATCGAGGTCCTGCGCGCGCTCAAGGGACGGCACGCCGAGATCGCGGTGATCATCATCACCGGATTCGGTCAGATCCAGAGCGCCGTGGAGGCGATGAAGGCCGGCGCCACCGATTATCTCGAAAAGCCGTTCGAACACCTCGACAAGCTCAAGCTGGCTGTCGCGCGCGCGCTCGAGGAAGTCCGCGCCAGGCGCGAGATCCAGCGTCTGCACCGGCTGCAGGAGAAGGAATATCGGGTCGACCAGCTGATCGGCGAGTCCGAGGGCACGCGCCGGCTCCGCGATCTCATCAGCAAGCTGGCGCGGAGCGAGGCGGCGACGATCCTGATCCACGGCGAGAGCGGCACCGGCAAGGAGTTGGTGGCGCGCGGCCTGCACTATGAGAGCTCGCGACGCGATTTCCCGTTTATGGAGGTCAACTGCGCCGCGATCACCGAGACCCTCTTCGAGAGCGAGCTGTTCGGCCACGAGAAAGGCGCCTTCACGGACGCCAAGGCCTCGAAGAAGGGGCTGATGGAGATGGCCGATCGCGGCACGCTGTTCCTCGACGAGGTCAGCGAGATGTCGCTCAACAGCCAGGCGAAGTTCCTCCGCGTCTTGCAGGAGCGTGTTCTGCGGCGCGTGGGCGGCACGCGCGACATCAAGGTTGATCTCCGGATCATCGCCGCGACGAATCGGCCGCTCGAGACGCGCGTGAAGGACGGACAGTTCCGCGAAGATCTCTTCTACCGGCTCAACGTGATCCCGATCTACATTTCGCCGCTGCGCGAGCGCCGCGAAGACATCCTGCCACTGGCCCGGCATTTCGTCCTGGACGCGAACACGCGCTTCCACAAATCGATCAAGGGATTCACGCCCGAGGCCGAACGGCTGATGCTGGGCTACCAGTGGCCGGGCAACGTCCGGGAGCTGAGGAATCTGATCGAGCGCCTCGTCATCCTCGGCAGTTCGGATTTCATCGAGCCCGCGCATATGCCGGTGCAGTTCGCCACGCAGGTTCGCCAACCTGTCGTGGCGCAGCAGACCGGCGACGAGCCCCGAACGCTGGCCGAGGTCGAGCGCGCCTACATCGCCCAGATCATGCAGCGCGTAGAGTCCAACAAGAGCAAAGCGGCAAAAATCCTTGGGATTTCACGACAAACTCTCCGGAAGAAGCTGATGGAAGCGTGACCGGCACGCTCATTCCATCGCCACTGGTCAGTTCGTCGCCAACCCGGACCAGGGCTCCTGGAGTCTTCCAAGTGTGTGAATTTAAATTCTTTCCGGAAAGGTCATCGCGAGGCCCGGCGAATCTTGGAAACTAATCAGCCAACCCAGGGGTCACCCGGAAATCTCGAATCGTCATGTTTCCCAGCTACTTGCGTATCTCCAGGCCCTTGGTCCCTGGTTTGCTTTATTAGATCGCGAGTTTTCGACCGAATCGGCCAGGGGAGACGATGATGAGACCGACCTTCAGGAAGCTTGAAGTGAAAGATATCGGCCAGTTGGAGAAGCTGATCGCCGACAACGTCGAGGGCATCGAGCCCGGCTTGAAGGTTGTCGACTCGCGCTTGCTTCTCGGCCAGGCCGCCATCGACCTCGTCGGGCTGGATTCGCGCGGCTCGCTCGCGCTGATCGCGCTCGACTTCACGGCCCACGAGGGCCTGCTGCTCCGCGTGATGGATGCCTATTCCTGGTGTCTCGAGTTTCCCGACACGGTCCGCCGTCTCTACCCGATGGCCCAGGTCTCGACAACCCGGCCGCCCCGGATCCTCTTCATCGTGGAGCGGCTGACTGATTCGTTCCTCCGCCGGATCAAGCAGCTCAGCTTCCTTGAGATCGATTGCCTCGAGTTCCGTCATCTCGAGGTCAACGGCGAATCGGTCGTCTTCTTCGATCACGTCGAGCGGCTCCGGAAGGCCCCCGCTGATTCTCCGGCGGAGGCTCCGGCCCCGGCGCCAGTCGTCGCGCCTGCGGCCCACGTCGAGCCAGTCAGCGAGCCGGTGAGATCCGAAGTGGTCCGGCCCGCGGTGATCGAGGCTCCTCAGCGGGTCGTGGTCACACAGCCGGTCCGGCCGTCGGTGACCGAGGCGATCAGGGCCATCACGGCCGAAGCCTTGAAGCCGGTTGTCGAGGAAGTGGCGACGCCGGTTGAAGCCGCCCAGCCGCCCGTCGCCGAGGCGATCGAATCCGTCGAGCCGGAGGCGCTGCCGACTGTCGTCGCGCCGCCCGCTGTCCCGGTCGTCGCCGGGCAACCGGCCGTCCAGGAGTATCAGAGCGTAAAGCTCGTGGTCGAGCCAGTTCCCGCGGTGTCGGTGGCGCCCACCGCTATCGCGCCTGAGCCGCCGACCCCGGACCCGGTGAAGCCAGCGCCGGCGCTTCAGCTCGAGCCGATCCAGTCGACCGCTTCCCTCGCGGTCGCCGACACGGCAACGAACGGACACGTGGCCCAAGCGGCACCGACGCCCGCCCTCGTGACCCCGACAGAATCGCCGACGCCTGTCGCGGTAATCCAGGACGCCAAGCCGGTGAGCGCACCGGTCGCGGCGGCGGCTCCCGTGAGCGCGCCGGCGCCGCAATCGCTCGCGCCCGCCGAGCCCACGGTCATCCCGGCGGCCCCGGTACCGACTCCGGTGGCTTCAGCGCAGACTCCGCCCGTGTGGGCGAAGGCCCAGGCCCAGCCCAACGGCAACAAGCCGCACTTCTTCACGCAGGCGACGAAGAGCCCGTCGCCGGCCGAGGCTCCTGCCCCGGCGGTCGCTGCCGCTCCGGTCGCCGCCCAGCCGGCGCCGGCGCAGCCCAGCCCGACCAAGGCGGCTCTCGAAGTCGACGACCGTCCCGAGCTCGAATCGCTGAGCTTTCCGAAGGACGGTCTGTCTCGCCAGTGGCTGGAGTTCCTGAGCCAGCTCGGCGCGACCAAGTAGGGGAACCCTTGTCAGCTGAAATGGAAGGCCAGACTGCGGTCCCGGCCGGAGCGCAGACCGAACGGCTGCGCGTCCTGCTCGTGGACGACAACGCGTCGGTCCTGCGATTCCTGGCTTCGGCGTTCTCGTCGAACAACTGTCAGGTCACCACCGCGTCGACCGCCGAGCAGGCGCTCGAGCAGCTGGGCGACGATCCCTTCGACCTCGTCGTCTCCGACATCAAGATGCCGGGGCTGAGCGGTCTCGACCTGCTCCGCGCGGTCAAAGGCAAGCAGCCCAGCACGCCCGTCGTGCTGATCACCGGGGTGCCGTCGGTCAACTCTGCCGTCTTCGGGCTGCGCCACGGCGCGTACGACTACCTGCCCAAGCCGTTCTCGGTCACCGAGGTGAAGGACCTCATCGAGCGGGTCCGGCGGGATCGAGCGGATGGCAACGGCAACGTCAACTACCCGGCAGGGCTGACGGAGGAGCTGGCGCGGCGGCAGGCCGGCGTCGAGGCTATCTCGGGCATCGGCGAGGTGGCGCTGCAGGGACTCGAGCCCAGTGTCTTCGCGGAGAAGGTGCTCGAGTACACCATGAAGAGCCTCCGGTGCGACGGCGCGCTGATGCTGCTGCGGGACCAGGGCGGGCAGTTCAACGCGAGCCGCAAGGGTGAGCCGTCGTTGGTCGGCCAGATTCTGGCGCTCCTGCATGCCTCGTTCGGTGAGGTCGTCAAGACCGGTGGCCGCGAGACGTTCGTCTTGGCGAAAACCGAGCATGGTTTCGAGGGCCTGGCGGCGCTGGTGCCGGGCGTGGGCGACGCGATGGGCATCCTGTGCGTCGGGCGCAGCGCCGAGAACGGTGCCTTCCTGCCTGACGAGAAGGCGCTCCTGCTGGGCTACGCGCAGACCACGGCGGTCGCGCTGCAGAAGATCCTCCTGCGCGAGCACCTCGAGCGGAATCTGATCGACACGATCTCCTCCTTCGTGATCGCGCTCGAGTCGAAGGACCCGTACCTCAAGGGCCACTCGGCGCGAGTGTCGCTCTACTCGGGCGAGCTCGCCACCGTCATGGGCGTGCCGCCGGCCGACGTTGTGCTGATGAGCCGGGCCGGCATGCTGCACGACCTCGGCAAGCTGGTCATCATGGACAACATCCTCCGCAAGCCGCGCCAGCTGACCGAGGAGGAGTTCGAGCTGATCCGCACCCATCCGGTGGTCGGCGACAAGATCCTCAAGCCGCTGCGCTTTCTCGCCTGCGAGGCCAAGGCCGTCCGTCACCATCACGAGCGCTACGACGGCAAGGGCTATCCCGACGGGCTCAAGGGCGACGACATTCCGCTCATCGCCCGGGTCGTGTCGGTGGCGGACGCGTTCGACGCGATGACCTCTGACCGCCCGTACCGAAGCAAGCGGCCGCTGGCGACGGCGATGGAAGAGATCGTGCGGGGCGCCGGCACGCAGTTCGATCCGCTCGCCGCCGACGCATTCTCGACGATCCCGCTGGCGCGTCTGGAGCAGATCAGCCGCCATCTCGATCTCCGGTCGGTGGCCATCACCGACGGGCCGGCCGCGCCGCTGGTGGCAGCTCGCTGATGGGCTCGACCCGGCACAAGATCCTTGTCGTCGACGACGCCGGTCCGGTCGTCATCCTGTGCGTCAACGTTTTGCAGGCACTGGGCTACTCGATCCGTGCCGCCAATCGCGGCGAGACGGCCGTCGAGCTCGTCAGTAGTGAGCCGTTCGATCTCCTCGTCGTGGATTACAAAATGCCGGGGATGAACGGATTCGAGGTCCTCGCGCAGGCGCGGCAGCTCCGTCCAGGTATGGCCTGCATGCTCATGACCGCCCACGGCACCCCCGACATCATCAACGAGGCGACGCGGCTGGGGTTCGACTACATCCTGCTGAAGCCGTTTACCCCTTCGGAGTTGCGCGGGGCGGTCGACAAAGTCCTCGCGGGCAAAGCGTAGGGGATGCACCGGGTACGTCAGGGTGCGCTCGCGACGATGACGGCGGAATCGGCTGGAATGGCGATGACCTGGAACGTCGGCGGGATCCGTGGCTGGCTCGATCGCGTGCTCGCAGTCGGTTACGGCGTGGTCTACGACTACGTCTATCCGCGATTCAGCCACTATCAACGGCTCCAGGCCGAGGTTCGCGACCTGGTCGAGAAGGCGGTGCCCCCACGCCTCGAGCGGCGTGAGGTCCGCGTGCTGGACGTGGGCTGCGGCCCCGGCCATTTCGCCTGTGCCCTGGCCGAGGCCGGCTTCAACGTGACGGGCCTCGACTCGTACGGTCCGCTGGTGGGATCGGCCAAGGGAAAGCGCCGCGCCCGACACCTGGCCAACCTGGCCTTTCGACAGGGAGAGCTCACTCGCGGTAACGCGTTCCGCGACGGCGCGTTCGACCAGGTCGTGAGCATCCACGCGCTCTACGCGCACCCGGCGCCAGAGCGGCTCCTGCGGGAAGCGCATCGGGTGCTCAAGCCCGGCGGGTACGCGGTGTTCGTGAATCACACGCAGCGAATCGGGCAGTGGCCGACGCTGCGGGAGATCGCGCGGCGCGGCGGACCGGCAGCGGCGTTCCAGGGTCTTCTCTGGATTCTGCTCAACTCGATCTTCGAGGCGACCCGCGAGCGCGTCGGGCCGCATTACTGGGACGAGGCGACATTCTCGGCACGGCTCGGACAGGCCGGGTTTGCGGTCCTGGACATGCGGCGAACCTTCCTCGGCGGCGCCAGCCTCCTGGTGTGGGCGCGCAAGAGCGCCGAGATCAGGTGAGTCACGACAGCATGCCGTATCCATCTCAGTCCTTGGCCGGCGTCCAGCCGGCCTCGCCCCCGGAGCGGACGGGAGATCGTATGCCCTTTCGGGAGGCCCTCGAGCACATGATTGCCGTCACCTACGGCGTCAGCTACGACGCTGTGGTGACGCACTTCCATCCGTACGAGAGCATGCTCGAGGAGATCGTCGCGCTCGTCGCCCGCTCGGTCCCGGACCCGGCCAAGCCGCGCGCGATGCGCGTGCTCGACGTAGCGTGCGGGATCGGCAACGTGAGCCTCCGGCTCGCCCGGGAAGGCTACACGGTGGTCGGGATAGACGGCGTGCGGCACCTGGTCGAGATCGCGCGCGAGAAGGACCGGCCCCTTGGCGCCAGCCTCTCCTTCCAGCATTTCGACATTGCGCACGCCGCGCTGCCCGGCGCCGGCAGCTTCGACGTCCTGGTGAGCATGCACACGCTGTACTGGCATCCCGATCCCGACGCGCTCTTGCATGGCTGCCGGCGGGCCCTCAAGCCGGGCGGCCACGCGATCTTCCTGACCTACGATCGGCCGGCGCGGGTGATCTCGACGTTCAAGACGGTGCGGGCGGCGCAGGGGCTCGGCGCGGCAGTGCAGGCACTGCGCTGGCTCCTGCCGACGGTCGCCTTCGAGTTCTTTCGCGAGAGCGAGCATCGATATCTCGGCGCCCCCGAGTTCCATGAGACGCTTCGCCGCGCCGGCTTCGAGGTCCTCGAGTCCCGCCAGACGTTTCTCTCTGGCCTGAGCCATCTCGCCTGGTGCCGGGCGACGTGAGTTCGACCGAGCTTTCGATGAACACGCGATAGGTGTGATCGCGCTGCTGACCGCCGGCTCGATGCTGGGGCCGATGCTCGGCTCGAGCGAGGCGGGCGGCCCGGTCGGCCCCGACGAGCGGGCGCTCGGCGATCCGACGGTGCGCGTCGAGATCACCTTTGACCGGGACATATAGGAGAACGAGCCGACGAGGGAATGATCGCCGTGGACGAGAGACCGATCGTGCCGGTGAGCCCGGGCGAGGGGGCCGCCCGCCGGCGTGGCGTCGTGTCGCGCGGGCTGCGAGTCTACCTCCGCACGCTGACGCCGGAGGACCTCGTGTACCTTTCGGAGTGGGCGGAAGACCCGTTTATCGAGCGCATGGTCGGCAGCGAGTTCCTGAACAGCTACAAGCACGTGTACGACAAGGATTCCTCGTTCTACGAGGCGTGCCTGATGGACTCGACCCAGATCGTCCTCGTGATCGAGGCCAGCCCGGAGTGGAGCCGCCCCCTCGGCGTGGCACGGCTGTTCAACATCCACCTCCTCGAGGGCTATGCGTTCCTCGAGGTCATGCTGACCGCGTCCAAGGCGCTCCGCCGCGGATTTGGTGTGGAGGCGGGCAAGCTCATCTCTTACTATGGAGTGGACGTACTGGGACTTCGACGCATCGAGGCGAAGGTGTACGAGTACAATCACCTGAGCGCCAACTCTCTGCGGCGCAACGGCTTCCGGCAGGAAGGCATTCTCCGGCAGGCGGGCTACCAGGACGGACAGTGTTGGGACATGCTCGTCTTCGGGATCCTGAAGCAGGAGATCGAGCAACACCGCAAGAAGGACCCAGTCTACCTCCCTCTCGAGGGCGCCGAGGGGGATACGCGTGACGTTTCATAATTTTCTTCCGCTCCTCGCGCTGATCCTCAACGTCTTCCTCGCGGGGATCACGCTCTTTCGCAACCCGGAGAGCCGGCTGAACCGGCTGTTCACGTACTTCGTGGGCGGCATGGCCGTGTGGAACTTCGGCGTGTTCATGCTACGTCGTGCGCCGGACGAGACCACCGCCGTCTTCTGGGAAGTTGTCATCCACACGGGGGTCATCGCGCTCCCGGCGTTCTACTACCACTTCGTCCTGATCTTCCTCGAGCGCACGACCCGACACCGGACGTCCCTGCTGGTGGCGTACACGCTGGCTCTCGTCTTCAGCATCATCAACCTGAGCGGCTCGACGCTGTTCATGCATGGCGTCAAGTCGACGTACTGGGGCTGGGCGCCGGCGACCGGGATCCTCTACACGCCGTTCTTCTTCTACTTCAACTTCTTCCTGATCTACGGGCTCTCGCACCTGATCCGGATCTATAAGGATGTCGACTCCAGCTTCCGGCGGAACCGCGCGACCTTGATCCTGCTGGGCACCCTGGTGAGCCTGGTCGGCGGCGTCATCGACTTCGCCCGGTTCATCCTCGTCCGGTTCGTGCCGGCGGCGGACCTCGTCTACCCGATGGGCATTCCCGCGAACATGGTGTTCGCGCTCATGCTCGGGACGTCGATCGTGCGGTACCGGCTCTTCGACGTCAACGTGGCCGTCAAGAAGAGCGCCGTCTACCTCCTGGTGTGGGGCGTGCTGACCTCGGTGCTGGTCGCGGCCGAATCGTACGCCGACTTGGACCAGGTGAATCCGCTGTGGATCATTCTGCCGCTCGGTTTCGTGATGACCATGCTGGTCAGCCCGATCGGCCAGCGGCTGGAAGAGTGGATTGAGCGGGTCATGTTCAGTCGGCGCCGCGGCTGCTACGAGACGCTGCTCGACCTCAGCAAGCGAATGGGCGCCATCCTGGACTTCGGCCGGCTGATGGAGACGCTCGTGCACGGGCTGGTGCGCGGCGTGCCGCTCACCCACTGCGTGCTGATGATCTACGACGCCCAGCGTAGCGCGTTCGTGGTCTACCGCGAGGACGCTAGCGTGGGCGAGCGGAGCACGGTAGCGCCGATCCGGATCGACAGCCGCATCGTGCAGTGGCTCAACCAGACCGGCCGGGTCCTCGTGAAGGAAGAGGCCAAGCTGAACCCGGAGATCGCCGCGTACTTCGAGGCAGCCGAGAACGAGCTCGACGCCATCAAGGCGGCGCTCATCGTGCCCCTGAAGATCGAGGGCAAACTCACCGGCATCCTGCTGGTCGGCGAGAAGCTCTCCGGCGACATCTTCGTCGATCAAGAGCTCGAGGTGCTGGCGGTCCTGGCCAACCAGGTCGCGATCTCGCTGGAGAACGCGCGGTTGTACGAGGAGCTCTCGGAGACCAATGCCGAGCTCATGCAGGCGAGTCGGCTCAAGTCCCAGTTCCTGGCCAGTATGTCGCACGAGTTGCGGACGCCGCTCAATTCGATCATCGGATTCTCGAAAGTGCTGCTGAACCGCTTCGACGGCGAGCTCACCGAGCGCCAGGAGACGTATATCCGCTCTGTTCACAACAGCGGCGCTCATCTGCTCCAGCTCATCAACGGGATCCTCGACTTCTCGCGAATCGAGGCCGGCAAGCTCGAGATGATTCCCGAGGAGGTCGATCTGCACGAGCTGATCGACGAGTGCATCGAGTCGTCGATGCCGCTCGCCCGCGGCAAGCAGATGAAGGTGGAGAAGAACGTGCCGCTCGAGCTGCCGCCGCTGTCCGGCGATCGCACCAAGATCAAGCAAATCCTGCTGAACCTTTTGTCCAACGCGATCAAGTTCACGGGCCAGGGCCGGGTACTCGTCAGCGTGGTGGCCGAGCCGGACGCCGTCCGGGTGAGCGTCGCCGATACCGGGATCGGGATCCGGGAGGACGACCTGGCCCGGCTCTTCGAGCCGTTCCAGCAGCTCGACAACCCGGTCGTGCGCAGCGCCGGCGGCACCGGACTGGGGCTCGCCATCAGCAAGAAGTTCGTGGAGTTGCACGGCGGCCGCATCTGGGCGGAGAGCCGGGAGAACCAGGGGTCAACGTTCCACTTCACGCTGCCCTTGACCTGAGGAGACGCCGTCGAATGCCGGCACGGCCACTCGACCAGAAGACGAAGATCCTGTACATCGAGGACAACCGCGAGAACCGGTTACTCGTCCGCGCCGTTCTGGAGGCGGCCGGGTACCTCCTCGTCGATGCCGAGGACGGCCTTGCCGGGATCGAAGCGGCGATCCGCGAGGAGCCGGCCCTCATCCTGCTCGACATCAACCTGCCCGGCGTCGACGGCTATGAGATCGTCGCGATTTTGAAGTCGTTCCCGAATCTCGCCTCGACTCCGGTGATCGCGCTGACCGCCTATGCGATGCAGGGTGACCGGCAACGCACGCTGGTGGCGGGGTGCGACGGCTATATCCAGAAGCCCATCGACGTCGACGCGTTCCCCCGGCAGGTCGCCGAGTTCCTCGGCGGCAAGCGGGAAAGGGTGGAGAGCCGCGACGAGGGCGTGTACCTCCGCGAGCTGAACCAGCGGCTCGTCTACCGCCTGCTCAACCAGGTCGAGGAGCTCAAGCGGCTCAATCAGCACTTCGTGCGTCGGGCCTCACAGCTCGAAGACCTGCACCGTTCGATGCAGGACATCACCTCCGAGCTGGGCGTCGCTCCGATGCTCGAGAAGCTCCTGGGCGGACTGGCGGGCGCCATCGGCACCAACAGCTTGAGCGTCGAGCTCACCGGTCCGCCGGCCATCACCGTCGTCGCGCCGCAGAGCACGGTTGAGCAGCCGCGCAGCGTCCTGGCCGGCTCGGGCGCGGCGCCAGCCGAGGACTGGACCGAGGTCGAGTGGAAGCTGCCGCTGACGATCCGGGGCCGCTCGCTCGGCACCATGGTCGCGCGCCACATCTTGCCGCCGGGCGCAAAGGCCGACGAGGAGCAGCTCCTCAAGATCGTCGCGGACCAGGTCGCGATCGCCGCCGAGAACGCGCGCCTCTACGAGGGGGTGATGCGGCGCGCCGCCGAGCAGGAGAGCCTCGTGGAGTCCGGCCGCCTGCTGACCGGTACCCTGCAGGTCTCCGAGGTGCTCAGCCGGCTCGCCGAGCTTGTGCGCAGCCGCTTCGGCGCGGACGTCGTGCGGATTCTCATCGTCGATGACATCTCCGGAGTCTTCCGCCTCAGTGCGCAGGCCGGGACGACCCGGGCGGTGAAGGAGACCGCGGGCGCCGGCGAGGGCGACAACAGTGGGCTCATCGGGTGGATCACCAAGCACCGTAAGCCTCTGGCCTACGGCGATGTCCTGGCGGAGCCCAGCCTCAATCGCCGCGAGTGGTTCGCCGGCGAAGGATTTGTCTCGTTCCTCGGCCTTCCGCTCTTCCTCGAGACCGAGCTGGTCGGAGTCCTCTCCATCTTCTATCGAGAGCGTCATGTGTTCACGCCCGAAGAGCTGGCCCTCGGCGAGGCGCTCGCGACGTCGGCGTCGGTAGCGATCCGCAACGCGCGCCTGCACGAGCAGACCGAGGAGCGTCTGCGCCACACCGAGACGCTCCTGGCGGTGAGCCAGGACGCTAGCTCCACGCTGGAGCTCACCGAGATCTTGCGGCGTACGACGCGGGCCATGGTTCGTGCGCTCGGCGCCGACACCGGCGGCGCGTGGCTGCTGAGCGAGGACAGGAGCCGCTTCGTGCCGGTCGTGGGCTATCACGTGCCCAAGGAGCTCCTGGGGGCGCTCGAGAGCGCCAACCTCAAATCGCTCGATCCGCAGGTGAGCGACTGGCGGCGGATCGAGGGGCCGGTCTATGCGAGCCACAGCCAGGACGATCCGCGCTTCACCCACCCGATCGCCCGTCTGTTGTCGCACAGGTCGGTCCTCATCCTGCCGATGCGGTGGAAGGGGGTCACGATCGGCGGCTTCGCGCTCGCCTGGCTCCGCGAGCACCACCGCTTCACCTCCGAGGAGCTGAGACTCGCCGAGGGCATTGCGCTGCAGGCCGCGGTGGCCAGCGAGAACTCGCGTCTTTACGAGGGCGTCAAGCAACAGATGGCCGAGCTCAAGCGCACGCAGGCGCAGCTCATCCAGTCGACCAAACTGGCTGCGATCGGCGAGCTGGCGGCGAACATCGCGCACGAGATCAACAATCCACTGACGAGCGTCCTCGGCTTCGCGTCGTACCTCGCCGAGCAGATCCCGCCCGGCCGGCCGATGCGCGAGGAGCTCGATCTGATCCAGGAGGAGGCCGGTCGCGCCCGCGACATCGTGCGGGACCTGCTGCACTTCAGCCGGCAGCGCGAGTTCATTCCCCAGATCACCGACCTCAATGTCGTCCTCGAGCAGACGCTCGGCATGTTGCGTCGCCAGGGTGCCCTGGACTCGATCATGCTCGAGGAGCAGTACGCGCCGGGGCTCGCCCCGGTTGAGATCGACGTGCCCCGGATCAAGCAGGTGTTCCTCAACCTCATCAATAATGCCGTCTACGTCATGAAAGACAGCGGCGGCTCCCTCACCATCCGCTCGGCCGCGAGCGGCGACATGGTGCAGGTCGAGGTGATCGATACCGGGACGGGGATCGCGCCGGAGCACATCGACCGGATCTTCGAGCCCTTCTTCACGACCAAGCCCGACGTGAGCGGCACCGGGCTCGGGCTTTCCGTGAGCCTGGGCATCGTGCAGAGCCACGGCGGCACCATTGAGGTCAAGAGCGAGCTCGGTCGCGGCTCGACCTTCACCGTCAAGCTGCCGGCTCGGCCCGGAGCCGTCGTCGCCGAGCCGGATCTCGACCTCTGAGGGGCCAGGCACTCCGAGCCATTTCGCCACGATCGGCAAATTCTCGCCACCCCGCCTTCTGGGCTTCAACTCCCTACAAATCAGTACTTTTTGGGCTCTAGATCGATTTCCGGACCGAAAACGACAATAAATCAACCAGTTACGGATAATGTCCCCCGGGAGCAAGTCCGGGAAGTCCAATGAAATTGATAGTTTGCGAGAGGTCCGCGTTGGTATTTCGCTTGCACCCCGTACAGCGCGATAGCAACTACTTCGTCGGTACTGGAAACGAGGAGACGTGCGATGGCGAGCAAAAGTTGGAAAAGCGCAGTGACGTGGAGTCTCCCGGGGCTCATGTCCCTGCTGTGCGTCCTCACATGGGGACCGGCGCCGGCCATGGCCAGGAACGCCGATGCGGTGCTCTACGAAGTCACCGAGGACATGTACCTGACCGTCACAGTCCCCAGCGCGAACGGCAACATCGTGAGCTACGTGAGCGATTCCAGCAAGGCGATGAACCGCCAGGCAGTGGCTCAGCTTTCCGGATTTGCGAAGTTCGGAACCCCGCTCTGCCCGATCTGGGTGAAGCAGCTCGCGCCCAAGGCCGAGTATTGCACCGTGAACGTGAAGGGCTCCGACGACCTGAGCCTCGCGACCGGTACGGGCACCTTGAGCGGGAGTTACGCTGTGGTGGTGCAGGACAACAACACGGTGGATGCGCCCGAGTTCGTGATCATCACCGGGACCTTCACCGGCGATGCCGATCTTTCGCCGGCGATGTCGGGCCAGGCACCGCTCGGGTTCATCACCAAGGGTGTGGGCACGATCGACGGTTACGACGGCGGAGCCTTCACGTTCACCGGGACCTTCCGCCTGCCCTTCGCGCTCGATGCGTCGGGCCGGCGCGGCAAGCCCTGGCGTGGGGCCGACGCCTACTATCTGGACGGTCAGTCCGGGCCGTTCCCGGTGAAGAATAACGAGCGCTCGCTCGGCATGCCGACTGTTCGGCTCGAGATCGACTTCGACTAACCTTCGACTCCTCCTCGTCTGACGCGGGCCCGAGCCGGTTTCCGACTCGGGCCCGTGGCGTCTCTCGGACGGGTGCCGGTCAGTCGGCCTTGAAGTACTTCGCGGCGGGATGATGGAACACGACGGCCGACACCGATGCCTCCGGATCCATCATGAAACCCTCCGTCAGAGTCAGCCCGAAGCTCTGGGGCTCCAGGAGCCGGAACAGCGTGGCCTGATCGGCGAGGTTCGGGCAGGCCGGGTATCCGAAGGACACGCGGATCCCCCGGTAGTGGGCTTTCAGCTTCTCGCTGATCGGTAGCTCGGGCGGATCCGGAAAGCCCCACAAGGTCCGCAGCCGAGAGTGCAGCATCTCGGCGAAGGCCTCCGCGCACTCGATGGCCAGCGCCTGGAGCGCGTGCGAGCGAACGTACTCGCCCCGGTCCTTCCAGGCCGCAGCGAGCTCTCGGACCCCGGCGCCACATGTGACCGCGAACAGCGCCACGTAGTCGTCCGCATCCTCCCGCACGTAGTCGGTCAGGCACAGGCGCTCGCCGGCCGGCTGGCGCGGGAAGTCGAACCGCGCGGCTTCTCGCCCGGCGGCATCGAGCAGCGTCAGCGTGTCGCCAGCAGCGCAGGCGCGATACCAGCGGTAGGCGCCGTGTGCGTGGAGGAGCCCGCGACCGACGGCGTCACGCTTGAGCTCCTCGACGATCTCGTGGACCTCCAGCACCTTGGCATCGCCGCTCTCGAGCAAGCGCTCGACCGGACCCCGCACGCCGAGATGCTTTCCGTAGAGCATCTGAACGTTGAGATACGGGTAGACCTGGCCGAGGGGCACATCGCGCAAGACATGACGCTCGAGGTCTGGGGGCACGGGCACCGTCACACGCTCGAGCCGCCGCGGTGCGGCTGGTGTCGGCGCGGCCGGCACGGTCTCGGGGACCGGCACGGGCACAGCCGCCAGCTCCGCCTGCTCCCGCCGGATGCGCGCCACGAGGGCCTCGCGCGTCGGCGCCGAGAAGAGCTGGTTGGCGAGGTCGAGCCCATTCATCGCGTCTTTCGCGTAGAGCGTGAGCCCGCCGTACTCGGCCGCGATCCGCATCGCCGCGAATTTCCGGGTGAGCGCGGCCCCGCCGACGAAGAGCGGAATCTCGATCGCAGCGGCGCGAAGGTCTTGCGCGGTCACGACCATCTGCTGCGCCGACTTGACCAGAAGGCCGGACAGGCCGAAGGCGTCGGGCTTGTGGGTGTGGTACGCCGCGATCAAGTCCTCGGGCGGGATCTTGATGCCCAGGTTGATCACGCGATAACCGTTGTTCGAGAGGATGATGTCCACGAGGTTCTTGCCGATGTCGTGGACGTCGCCCTTGACCGTGGCCAGCACGATCGTACCCCGCGTGGCCGACGCGGCCTTTTCCATAAACTGCTCGAGGTGCGCCACGGCGGCCTTCATGGCCTCGGCCGACTGCAGGACCTCGGCCACGATGAGCTGGTTGTCGTTGAACAGCCGTCCGACCTCGTCCATGCCCCGCATCAGGGGACCGTTGACAATGTCGAGTGGCGCGGCTTCCTGGAGCTTCGCATTCAGGTCGTCGATCAGCCCGTCGCGGCTGCCCTCGACGATGTAGCGGGCCAGCCGCTCGTCGAGCGAGAGGGTCGCGGCGGCCGGCGCCATCGTTCGCCTCTCCCGAAAATAGGCGGCGAAGGCGGCCACCGGGTCATCGCCCCGCCAGTAGATGAGATCCTCGGCCAGCCGCCGCTCCTCTTCCGGAATGGACGGGTAGCGTTGCAGACGCTCGGTGTTCACGATCGCGTAGTCGAGGCCTGCCTTGGTGCAGTGGTAGAGAAAAACCGAGTTGAGGACCTCGCGGCCGGCCGGGGGCAAGCCGAACGAGACATTCGAGATCCCGAGGATCGTCTTGCACTCCGGAAACCGGCCCTTGATCGCCCGGATACCTTCGATGGTCTCGACCGCCGAGCCGATGTAGTTGGCGTCGCCGGTGCCGACCGGAAAGACGAGCGCGTCGAAGATGAGATCGCGGGCCGGTAGACCGTACTTCCCGGTGAGGAGGTCATGGCAGCGCTCGGCGATCGCCAGCTTGCGCTGGCGCGTGACCGCCATGCCCTGGCGCTTGTCCTCGTCGATGCAGCCCACGACGACGGCGCCGCCGTAGGCGCGCAGGAGCGGTACCACCTTCTCGAACCGTTCCTCGCCGTCCTCGAGGTTGATCGAGTTCACGATCGACTTGCCCTGGCAGTGGCGGAGCGCCGCCTCGATCACCTGGGCGTCCGTCGAGTCGATCATGAGCGGCACCTTCACCTTGCGGGTGATCTGCGCCATGAACCGGTCCACGTCGGCGGCCTCGTCCCGGTCGGGATTGGCCAGGCAGACGTCCAGGACCTGGGCGCTGTTCTTCACCTGCGCGCGGCCGATCTCGGCGGCCTCCTCGAACTGCTCGGCGACGATCAGCTCCTTGAACCGCCGCGAGCCGATCACATTGGTGCGCTCGCCGACGAACAGCGGGCGGTTGTCGTCGGCGGGATAGAACACCTCGATGCCACTGACCGCCTGGGGCTCCAGCCGCGCCGGAACGCGCGGGGCGCGGCCGTCGACCAGCGCTTTCAGCGCCCGGATGTGGGCCGGCGTCGTGCCGCAGCAGCCGCCGACGAAGTTCACCCAGCCCTCGTCGGCGAAGCGCTTTATCTTGAAGGCTAGGCTCGCCGGAGTCTCCGCGTACTGCCCCCGCTCGTCCGGGAGCCCCGCGTTCGGGTAGACGCTCACGTACCGGGTCGACATCGCCGCCAGCGAGCGCAGGTGATCGGTCATGAACTCGGGCCCTGTGGCGCAGTTGAGCCCGATCGAGAAGAGATCGAGGTGCTCGAGCGCCACGTAGAGCGCCTCGACGCCCTGGCCGGCGAGCATCGTGCCCATCGGCTCGATGGTGCCGCTGATCATGAGCGGCAGGTCGACGCCGGCCTCCCGCATCGCGGCGCGCACGCCGAGCGCCGCCGCCTTGACGTTCAGCGTGTCCTGCGCCGTCTCGAGCAGTAGCGCGTCGACGCCGCCGGCGATGAGCGCCGCCGCCTGCAGCGCGTAGGCCGCGCGGACCTCGTCGAAGGTGACGTTGCGGGTGACGCTGATCGAGCGCGTCGACGGCCCCATTGCGCCGATGACGAAACGCCCGCCGGCCACCTCGCGCGCGAGCCGACCAGCGGCCAGGGCAACCTCGTAGGCGCGCTCGGCCAGGCCGTACTCTCCGAGCACGTACGGCGCGCAGCCGAAGGTGTTGGTCGAGACCAGGTCGGCGCCGGCCTCGAAGTAGGCGGCGTGGATCGAGCGGATTACATCGGGGCGGGTGAGGTTCAGGTACTCGTTGCACCCTTCGTACTGGGCGCCCCCGAAATCGGCGGCCACGAGGCCGGCGCCCTGGATCATGGTGCCCATGGCCCCGTCCAGAACGAGGATGCGCTGTGTCACCGCCTCGCGGAGTCGAGACATAGCGTTATAGTAGCGCACATGATCACGGGAGCCCTTTCGCTCGACGGTGTGCGGGTCATCGATCTCTCGCGCGTTCTCGCCGGTCCCTTCTGCGGCATGCTCCTGTCCGACATGGGGGCCGACGTCATCAAAGTGGAAGACACCGGGGCCGGGGACGAATCCCGCACCTGGCCGCCCCACAAGGAGGGCGAGTCAGCGGCGTTCCTGGTTATCAATCGCAACAAGCGGGACCTCACGCTCGATCTCAAGACCCCGGAAGGGGCCGATATCTTGAAAAACCTGGTCAAGCGTGCCGACGTGCTCATCGAGAATTTCCGGACGGGCACGATGGAAGGCTTCGGCCTCGGCTACGACACCCTGTCCGCGATCAATCCGGGCCTCATCTACTGCTCGATCTCTGCGTTCGGGCGCACCGGTCCGCGGAAGGACGGGGCGGGCTACGAGGCTCTCATGCAGGCGTTCAGCGGAATCATGTCGATCACCGGCGAGCCCGACGGCCCGCCGGTCCGCGCCGGCGTCTCGTTCCTCGATCTCACGACCGGGATCTTTTCCGCCTTCGGTATCGTCAACGCTTTGCTCTATCGGGCGAAGACCGGCCAGGGCCAGCGGGTGGATGGCTCCCTTCTGGAGACGGCCGTGACGCTCTTGAACTACCACGCGGAGGGTTTCCTGCTCACCGGCGCCGAGCCGAAGGCGCTCGGCTCCTCCCATCCGTCGCTCGCGCCCTACCGGAACTTCCGCTGCCGCGATGGCCAATGGGTGTTCATCGCCGGCGCCAACGACCGATTCTGGCAACGGCTGGTCGCGGCGCTCGACCTCGGCGCCATGAGGGACGACGAGCGTTTCGCGAAGAATCTCGGCCGCGTGCGGCACCGCGCAGAGCTGGAGGCGGCGGTGGCCGCAGCGATCGGGAAGTTCGACCGCGAGCCGCTGCTGAAGCTGCTCGAGGACGCCGGCGTGCCCGCCACGCCGGTGAACACGGTCGCCCAGGTGATGAACGACGCGCAGACCGCGGCGCGCCAGATGATCGAGCACGTCACGCACCCGCGGCTCGGCGAGATCCCGGTGATCGGCACGCCGGTGAAATACTCACGGATGCGTCCGGGCGTGCGCCGGCCGGCGCCGATGCAGGGCGAACACACCGACGAGGTGCTGGCCGAGTGGGGCTATTCCGCCGAGGACATTCGCGCGCTCCGCGCGAAGAAGGTCGTCCGATAGGACACGAGGCTCTTATGCGACACGCCGGACTGGCGCTGCTCCTCGTAGCCGGCGGCCTCGCGGCCACGCCCGCCCTTGCCGAGCTCTACAAATGGGCCGACGCAGAGGGAGTCGTTTACTACACCTCTGACCTCGCCTCGATCCCATCGGCGTTCCGCGACGCGGCGACGCTCATCAACACTCCGCAGGCCCGCCCGGCGCCGCCGGCCACGAGCGAGCCGACCGCACTGCGTGTCACGCCCGGAGCGCCCATCACTGCCGAGGCCCGTCTCAACGGTGTGCCGCTCACGCTGATCGTGGACACCGGCGCCGACCGCACAGTGATCGCGCCCGAGGTGCTGGAGCGCGCCGGGCTCGGCCGCGAGACCGGCCGTACGGTTCACGTCATCGGGATCACCGGTGTGTCGACCGCGACGCTGGTCACCATCCCGATTCTGGACGTGGCCGGCGCCCGCATCGGGCCCCTGGTGGTGATCGCCCACACGCTGCCGCCGACCTTGCGCGCGACTCGCGTCGAGGGCTCGGGCGAGGACGCGACGGGCGGCGTCGACGGGTTACTCGGTCGCGACGTGCTCGACGCGTTCACGCTGAGCGTCGATACGGCGTCGGGCCGCGCCACGCTCACCCTGCGCTGAGCCCGGGTTACGACCCCTTCTTGGCGCTGGGGCTCAGCCCGCTCATGCGCGCGATCACGTCGAAGACGACCGCGAAGTCGTAGTGGGCCAGCCCAAGGCCCCCGGCGGCGGTCATCAGCTGATCGACGAGCGCGACGCTCGGCAGCGCCACGCCGAGCGCGCGCCCCATCTCGAGCGCGAGACCGAGGTCCTTCTTGCTCATGTTCACGTCGAAGAGGGGTTCGGCGGGCATCCCCAGCACGAACGGTCCGCGATACTTGACCATCGGCGAGGCGATGACCGACTTCAGCAGCACTTCGACCGCGCGCTCGCGCTCGATCCCGGCCTTCTCCGCGAGCGCTACCGCCTCGCAGAACGCCAGCATCTGGACGGCGAGGTTCAGGTTCGTGGCGATCTTCATCGCCACCGCGAGCCCGAGCTCGCCGACGTGAGTGATGGTCGGCCCGATCGCCAGGACGTGCGGCCGAACTTTCTCAAGCGCCGCCGGGTCACCGCCGACCATGAACGAGAGCTGGCCGGCCTCGACCGTGACCGCGCTGCCGGAAACCGGCGCGTCGATCAGCGCAGCGCCCCGGGCGGCGACGGCTTGGCCCAGCTCGCGTGTGACGGAGGGGCTGACCGTGCTCATCTCGACCCACACGGCGCCCGGCCGGAGCCCGGCGACGACACCGTCGGGGCCCAGGCCGATCGCGCGGAGCGCGGCGTTGTCGGTGACCATGCTGAAGACCGTGTCGGTGGCCTCGGCCACCGCGCGGGGCGACTTCGCGAGCGTGAGGCCGGCGGCGACGAGCGTCCGGGCCTTCTCGGGCGTCCGGTTGTAGCCCACGACGCCGCGGCCGGAGTCGAGCAGCCGCTTGGCCATGCGGCTACCCATCGCGCCCAGCCCGATGAAACCGACGGTCGCCATCAGCCCCGGGCCTCGTCGGCCACCGCGATCGCGCTGATCTCGAGCTTGCACCGCGGGTGCGTCGCCAGGCGCGAGACCTCGACCGTCGTCGTCGTCGGCAGGTGACCGCCGAGGTACGCGGCCCACACGCGGTTGAGATCATCCTGTTCGGCGACGTCGGTGAGGAAGCGCGTCGCCGAGACCAGATCGGCGAAGGTACAGCCGGCTGCCTCGAGCGTCTTCTTGAGATTCTCCATTACCAGCACAGCCTGCTCGCGCATCGTCGCCGGCAGATCGAACTCTTCCTCGCGGTGCGGGTGGCTGTGATAGACCGCGGCCGCGGTGACGCCCGACAAGAACACAAGCTGCCCTCGGCGGACGACGATCCCGGGCGCGTACGGCATCATCACATCGGTCCGGCGGTCGGCATGGTGAACGATCGAAATGTCCTTGGCCATCGCGTCCTCCGCGCGTCGCTCACGCATCCTACCACGGCGCGGCGACGCCCCCGCGTCGGGTACACTCGGATCGGTGCCGACGATTCTGATTCTCGAGGACGACGCGTCGGCGCGTGAGGCGCTCGCCGGCATGCTGCGTGACCTCTTTCCGCGGGCGCACGTGATCGCAACGCGCGTCGACGCGTCGAGCGGCGTCGTCGACGGCGATGAGGCGGTGACGCTCGTTCTGACCGGGCTCGCCGCCGTCGAGGAGGCCCGCCGCTGGCTGCCGAAGCGCGCGCGGGTCATCGCGTTGACCCGCGACATGGGCCCGGATACCCTCTTGAGGGCCGAGGCCCTGGGCGTCACCGCGTCGGTGCGCGCGCCGGCCACCTCCGAGCGGCTTCGCGTGGTGCTCGATCCCATCCTCGGCCGAGACGAGGCGTCCGGGGCTCGAGATCCGGATTGAGGAGAGAAGATCACTACGACCGAGTCCCGCTGGATCGAGACGCCGCCCGCTCTCGCTGAGGTCTCCCAGCGGCTGCGCGCGCCGGGCGGCGAGGTCGCGCTCGACACCGAGGGCGACAGCCTGCACCACTATCCGGAGCGCCTGTCGCTCATCCAGCTCGCGGTCCCGTCCCAAGACGTCTGGCTGGTCGATCCGCTGGCGCTCGGCGATCTCTCGCCGCTGGCGTCGGTGTTCGCGGCGCCCTCGGTGACGACCGTGCTGCACGCGGGCGACAACGATCTCGTGCAGCTCAAGCGCCGTGGGATCGGCTTCGCGGCGATCTTCGACACCTCGATCGCCGCGCGCTTCCTGGGCGCCAAGGCCCTCGGCCTCGACGTGCTGCTCCAGACCTATCTCGGGGTGGAGCTGCCGCCCTCGAAACAGCGGGACGACTGGTCGCGGCGGCCGCTCTCCGAAGCCCAGCGCCGCTACGCGGAGGCCGACGTGCTGCACCTTTTCGCGCTCAGGCAGCGGCTCACCGAGGAGCTGGCCCGGGTGGGCCGACTCGCCTGGGTCGAGGAGGAATGTGCCGCCCTCGCCGCGCTGCCGGCGGTCGAGCGGGTCCCGGATCCCAACGCCTTCGCGGGCCTCAAGGGCGCGCGCGATCTTCCGTCCCGCGGCCTCGCGATTCTCCGGGAGCTCTACGAGCTTCGGGAGAGCCTCGCGCGCACCATGGACCGTCCGCCGTTCAAAATCCTCGGCGAGGAGACGCTGGTGCGGCTGGCGCTGACGCCGCCGAGCGATCTCTCGGGACTCGAGGGAATTCCGGGCTGCACGCCGAAGGTGATCGCGCGCTGGGGCGGGGCGATTCTCGCTGCGGTGGTGCGGGCGCAGGCGCTGCCGGCGACCGACTTGCCAACTTTCGAGCGCCTTCCACGGCCGCGCATCCCCGGGATCGTCGCGCGGCGGATCGAGGCGCTCCGCCAGTGGCGCAAGGACGCCGCGCCGCGCTTCGGCCTCGAGCCCGGTCTGCTCTTGCCCAATCGGCTGATCACCACCGTGGCTCTCGCCGGCCCGCGCGATCCAGCGACGCTTGCGACGCTCGACGGCGTGCGCCGCTGGCGGGCCGAGATCATGGGCGCCGAGATCGTTGCCGTGCTGGCGGCTCCGTGAGAAGGTGAATTCGCCATGACCGACTGGCGTGCCAATCTCGTCGACGACGATGCGGGCCTGACCACGATTCTGAAGGAGGCTCGGACCGTCGCGGTGCTCGGGGCCAAGCCCGGTCCGTCCGAAGCCGCCCATTACGTTCCAGCCTATCTGCGCGAGCACGGATACCGGATCCTGCCGGTGAATCCGCGCTTCGCCAGCCAGCGCCTCCACGACGCGATGACGGTGGCGCGGCTCGACGCGCTGACAGAGGAAGCCGACCTCATCGAGGTCTTCCGACGGCCCGAATATCTCGTCGGCCACGCTGAGGAGATCCTGGCATTGTCGTGGCGTCCGAAGGTCGTGTGGTTCCAGCTCGGTATTCGCAACGCCGCCGCCGCCGAGAAGCTCGCGCGGGCGGGTATTCGCGTCGTCCAGGATCGCTGCATGATGCCCGAGCACCGACGTCTGATCGCCGCGAAGGGAGTGCGCGCCTAGCCATGCCCGGCGAATACGCGTTCGTCATGAAGGACCTGCGCAAGGTCGTTCCCCCGAAGCGGGAGATCCTGCGCGGCATCTATCTCTCGTTCTTTCACGGCGCCAAGATCGGCGTGCTCGGCGCCAACGGTGCCGGCAAGTCGTCGCTGCTCCGTATCATGGCGGGCGTCGACAAGGACTTCCTCGGCGAGGCGTTCCCGGCCGCCGGGCTCAAGATCGGCCACCTGCCGCAAGAGCCGCAGCTCGATCCAAAGAAGGACGTCCTGGGCAACGTCGAGGAAGGCGTGGCCGAGACCCGCGCGCTGCTGACGCGCTTCGAGGAGGTCAGCGCGAAGCTCGGCCAGCCGATCGACGCCGACGAGATGGAGAAGCTGCTCGACGAGCAGGCGCGTTTACAAGATAGCATCGACGCCGCCAACGCCTGGGATCTCGACCGTACTGTCGAGCTCGCGATGGACGCGCTCCGGGTGCCGCCGGGCGACATGGACGTCACCAAGATCTCGGGCGGCGAGCGGCGGCGCGTCGCGCTCTGCCGCCTACTCCTCTCGCGCCCGGACATGCTGCTGCTCGACGAGCCAACCAACCACCTCGATGCCGAGTCGGTCGCCTGGCTCGAGCGCTACCTGAAGGAATACCCGGGGACAGTCGTCGCGATCACACACGACCGCTACTTCCTCGACAACGTCGCGGGCTGGATCCTCGAGCTCGATCGCGGGCACGGCATTCCGTGGGAAGGCAACTACTCCTCCTGGCTCGAGCAGAAGCGCGAACGGCTCGCCCAGGAGGAGAAGGCCGACCTCTCGCGCCAGCGCACGCTGGCTCGCGAGCTCGAGTGGGTGCAGATGGCGCCGCGCGCCCGGCAGGCCAAGAGCAAGGCGCGGCTGCAGGCGTACGACGCCATGCTCAACGAATCCTTCGAGAAGCGCGCCGCCGCGCTCGAGATCGCGATCCCGCCCGGGCCGCGGCTCGGCGACGTGGTCGTCGAGGCGGACGACGTCCGCAAGGGATACGGAGACCGGACGCTGATCGAGGGGCTCTCGTTCAAGCTGCCGCGTGGCGGGATCGTCGGCGTCATCGGCCCGAACGGCGCCGGCAAGACGACACTCGTCCGGATGATCGTCGGTCAGGAGAAGCTCGACGCTGGCGCCCTGCGCGTCGGCGAGACGGTGAAGCTCGCCTACGTCGACCAGAGCCGTGACGCCCTCGACGGCCAACGCACCGTCTGGGAGGCGATCTCCGGCGGTGCCGACACGCTGACGTTCGGCGGGAGGTCCGTGCAGTCGCGCAGCTACGTCGCGTCGTTCAACTTCAAGGGCACCGACCAGCAGAAGCGCGTGTCGGAGCTGTCGGGCGGCGAGCGCAATCGCCTGCACCTGGCGACGATGCTCAAGAGCGGCGGCAATCTCCTGCTGCTCGACGAGCCGACCAACGACCTCGACGTCGATACGCTCCGCGCCCTGGAGGACGCGCTCCTGGAGTTCGCCGGCTGCGCCGTCGTGATCAGCCACGACCGGTGGTTCCTCGACCGGATCGCGACGCACATGCTCGCCTTCGAGGACGAGGGCCGCGTGGTGTGGTTCGAGGGGAACTACGCGGACTACGAGGCCGACCGCCGCCGGCGACTCGGCGCCGACGCCGAGCGGCCCCACCGCCTCCGCTTCAAGCGTCTGCCGCGGAGCTGAGCAGCGGGCGCGAGCAGCAGATCAGCGTGTTCTCGCCGGTCTTCCGCACTCGGCGCAGCCGGACCTCCCTGAAGTAGAGGCGCAGCGTGCGGGCGAGCGGCCGCGGGTCTCCTCGCCGATGGCGATTGACGACGAGCGATCCCAGCGGCGTGACCAGCGGCACCATCGCCAGGAGCTTCGGCAGCGCGACCTCCGGCGGATCCGCGTACGTGACGTCCTCCATCACGTAGTCGAACCGGCGCCCCATCCGCGCGAGGCCGGCGACCGCGGTCTCCGCGTCGGCGCACACCATCTCGAGCTTGCCGACGCGATCGAGCCCGAACCACTGGCGAGCCACCCGCACGATGACTGGATCGCGCTCGATCACCGTGATGGAGCGCGGGTCGGAGAGCCGGTACAGGAGGTGCACCTGCGTTCCGCCGCCCAGTCCGACTAGCAGCACCTCCGGCCTCGGCGGCAGCGGAACGGCCTCGAGCGCCTTCCACCAGTACTCGCGGCGGACCGGTCGCCAGTCGGCGTCGAGCGGATAGATCGAGAGGATCTCGCCGTGGACCATGAGCCGCCGCTCGTTGCCCTGATCGATGACGACAATCCGACCCGAGAGACGCGACCATCCTCTGAAGGCGACGCGGGAGGCCACGCTTTTGACGGCCCGCCGCGCGCGCTGTGGCCGTTCGGCGTCGGGCACTGACGGCCGTCAGCGGGGCTGCATGCGGATCGCGCCGTCGAGCCGGATCGTCTCTCCGTTCAGCATCGCGTTCTCGATGATATGGAGCGCGAGCGCTGCGAATTCCGCGGGACGGCCGAGCCGCTGGGGGAAAGGCACCTGTTTGCCGAGCGACACCCGAACGGGATCGGGCAAGGTGGCGAGCATCGGCGTCTCGAAGATCCCGGGCGCGATGGTCATGACGCGAATGCCCAGCTCGGCGAGGTCGCGCGCGACGGGCAGCGTCATGCCGACGATGCCGCCCTTCGAGGCCGAGTAGGCCGCCTGGCCGATCTGGCCGTCGAAGGCCGCGACCGATGCGGTGTTGATGACGACTCCGCGCTCGCCCTCGGCGCTGGGCGTGTTCTTGGCCATGAGAGCGGCGGCGAGCCGGATGCAGTTGAAGGTGCCGACGAGGTTCACCTGAATGACCCGGGTGAAGTCCTCAAGCTTGGCCGGACCCGCCTTTCCGAACGTCTTCATGGCTGTGCCGATGCCGGCGCAGTTGACAAGGACGTTGACGTCGCCCAGCCGGTCGCGAGCGGTCTGGAGCGCCGCGCTCACCTCGTCGGCGAGCGTCACATCGGCAGGAGTGAAGATGGCGCGCTCTCCCATAGCCTTCGCGGCTTCGGCGCCCGGCGACGCCGGGCGGTCGAGCAGGGTGACCGACGCGCCCGCGTCGACGAGCCGCTCGGCGGTCGCTCGTCCAAGCCCGGATGCGCCACCGGTCACGACGGCTTTCACAGTGCGGAGCTCCATAGAAGCCTCCTCGGCACGCATTCTAGCCGATCGCGTCTTCCTGGGCTGAACCCCACTATCTAGTGGGGCCTCCACTCACTTCCCCCACATCTTCGTCTTGCCTGATACTCGTCACATGATTAGCTTTCCATTATGGCCAAGAGCGTGGCCCCGATCCGAGGCGAGATCACCGAGATCGTCGGGAAGCCCTCCTCCGGTCGTACGAGCTATCTCCTGGCCTGCCTCAGCGACGTCGTGAGTCAGGGCGAGACCGCGGCCCTCGTCGACGCCGAGGAGACATTCGACCCACGGTCGGCGGCGCGGGCGGGGATCGATCTGCGCCGGCTTCTGTGGGTCCGATGCGGAAGCGATCGAGGCGTGGCGCTTCGCGCCGCCGACATGCTCGTTCGCTGCCCGGGGTTCGCGCTGGTCGCGCTCGATCTCGGCGAGCGCGTGCCTCGCCTTCCGCCGGCTCTGTCCTTCCGCCTGAAGTTCGCGGTCCGGCGGACCGACGTGGCGCTGCTGATCGTCGGGCGGCGTCGGCTCACGGGATCGAGCGCGGCGCTGGCCCTCGAGACCTTGCGGGAAGGGATCGAGTGGACCGGCCCCGGGTCGGTCCCCACACGCCTGGCGCGCGTGCGCACGAGAACCCGGGTGCTTCGCTCTCGCGGCCAAGGGTCGGAGGATTCGCCGCCGCTCTGGTGGACCGCGTGAACCGCTTCGCCTGCGTGCTCGTCGAGTATTTCGACGCGGCCGCGGTCGAGCGTGGCGAGCCTGCCCTGCGCGCGCGCCCGCTGGGCGTCGTCAACGTCCGGGTCGATCGCCTGAGCGCCGGCTCACCGGCGCCGAAGATCGCGATGATCGTGGAGGCGAACGCCGAGGCGCGCGCGCAGAGCGTGCGTCCGGGGATGACGGAGGCGGAGGCGCGGGCCCGCTGCCCGATGCTGGTGACACGACCGTTGACCGAGGAGTCCGTTCTGTCCGCGCGGCAGGCCCTGCTCGAAGCGGCGCTGGCCGTTTCGCCACGGATCGAGGACGGTGGCCCGGGGCTCGTCTACGTCGACACGGTCGGTCTCGAGCGTCTCATCGGCGATCCCCCCGCCATCGGGCGACGCCTCGTGCATCAGGCGCGAGCGGTCGGCCTCGCGGCCCGCGTCGGGTTGGCGGCCAGCCGGACCGCCGCGAGAGTGACGGCGGCGAGGGCGTCAGCCCCGGTGACGGTCGTTCCCGAGGGGCGGGAACGCGCGGCGCTCGCGGGCGCGGCGCTGGCGACGCTCGCACTCTCTCCGGATCTCGCCGAGACCCTCGCCCGATGGGGCGTGCGGACCCTCGGCGAGCTGGCGGCACTGCCGCGCGCGGGGCTCGCCACGCGGCTCGGCCCCGCCGGCCTGCGCGCTCACGATCTGGCGCTCGGCCTCGATCACGATCCGTTCCGACCGTGGACTCCGCCGCCATTCTGGGAGGAAGCGCAGGGGCTCGAGTGGGAGATCGACTCGCTCGGCGTGCTCGCGGGCGTGCTCGAGACCGTGCTGGAGCGTCTCTGCAAGCGGCTCGCGTCGGCGGCGCTCGCCGCTGACGCGCTCGAGGTCCGACTCGGCCTCGCCACCGGTGGTCACCACGCGCGAGACGTGTCGCTCGCCTACCCGGTGGTCGACGTCAAGCCGATCCTCACTCTGGTGATCCTCGATCTCGAGGCGCACCCCCCCGGCGCCGCCGTGACGCGCGTGGCGGTGAGCGCACATCCAATCCGGACTCAGCCCGGGCAGGGAGGACTCTGGCAGCCGCTCGCGCCCGCGCCCCGCGACCTCGTGTCCGTGCTCGCGCGTCTGGCCGCCCTCGTCGGCACCGAGAATGTCGGCTCGCCCGCGCTCGTCGACTCGTATCGTTCCGACGCGTTCACGATGCTGGGGTTCTCGCAGCCCGAGCCGCTCGACAGGCGGTCGCCGGATGTGCCTGGCCTCGACAGCCGGGACCATCGGCTCGCCGTCCGCCGAATGCGGCCGGCGCGGCGTGTCGACGTCGAGGCGGTGGGCGCGCGGCCGATGCGCGTGGACGCGCGGCGCGTTCTCGCGTGGGCGGGGCCGTGGCGCGCGTCGGGCGAGTGGTGGGATGTCGAGGCGTGGGCGCGCGAGGAGTGGGACGTTGTGCTGTCCGATGGCGCGCTCTGCCGCATCGCGCGCGACCGGCTGACCGACCACTGGTACCTCGACGCGGTCTACGACTGACCGTGTTCATCGAGCTCCACGCGCAATCGGCCTTCTCGTTCCTCGAGGGCGCCGAGCACCCGGAGGCGTTCGCCGCCGAGGCGGCGCGGCTCGAGATGCCGGCGGTGGCCCTCGTCGATCGCGACGGCGTCTACGGCGCGGCGCGGCTCACCCGGGCGGCCGCGAACGCGGGCGTGAAGCCGATCGTCGGCAGCGAGATCACACTGGCCGACGGCTCGCGCCTGCCGCTGCTCGTCGAGGACCGCGAGGGCTATCAGAACCTGTGCCGCCTGATCACGCGGATGAAGCTCGGGGCTCCGAAGGGCGCCGCCGCGATCGCGCTCGACGACCTCGAGCCGTACGCCGCCGGGCTGGTATGTCTCACCGGGGGCACGCGCGGCCCGCTCGCGCGGCGCCTGGCGAGTGGCGACGTCGACGGCGCCCGGCTGGTTCTGGCGCGCCTGGTGGCGATGTTCGGCCGCTCGAGCTGCTTCGTCGAGATCCAGCGTCATTTCCTCCGCGACCAGGAAGAAATCCTCCAGGGGCTGGTGGCGCTCGCGCGCGCGGTCCCCGTGGCGCTCGTCGCTTCCAACCAGCCGCTCTTCGCGCGCCCCGAGGGTCGCCCGCTCGCCGACGTCTTCACATGCATTCGCGAGAAGACCGATCTCGATCGCGCGGGCCGCCGCCTGCTGGCGAACGGCGAGCGCTCGCTGAAGCGCGGCGCCGAGATGACCGAGCTGTTCCGGGATCTGCCCGACGCGATCTCCGCCACCGGTGAGCTGGCGATGCGGCTGGCGTTCACCCTGAAGGATCTCGGCTACCGGTTCCCCGAGTTTCCGCTGCCACCGGGCCAGACGCCGCTCGGGTATCTGCGCGAGCTGACCGAGCGCGGCGTCCGAACGCGCTACGGTATGGGGCCGCTGGCGGCCCGGGCGCGCCGTCAGGTCGCACACGAGCTCGACCTCATCGGCCGTCTCGACCTCGCAGGCTATTTCCTGATCGTCTGGGACATCGTCGAGCATTGCCGGACCCACGATATCCTCGTTCAAGGCCGCGGCTCGGCGGCCAACAGCGCGGTCTGCTACGCCCTCGGGATCACCGCGGTCGATCCGGTCGGCATGGAGCTCCTGTTCGAGCGGTTCCTGAGCGAGGCGCGCGACGAGTGGCCCGACATCGATCTCGATCTGCCGAGCGGCGACCGGCGCGAAGCCGTCATCCAGCATGTCTATCGCCGCTACGGTCGGCTCGGCGCCGGGATGACCGCCAACGTCATCACGTATCGCGGTCGCAGCGCGGCGCGCGAGGTCGGGCAGGCGCTCGGGCTTCCGCGCGACATGCGCGACCGGCTCGCGAAGCTCGTCGCGAACTGGGGCTATCAGGATCCCCAGGAGCTCCTGACGAAGCATCTGCCCGAGGCCGGTTGCGATCCGACAGCGCCGCGCATCCGGCGCTTCGCCATGCTCTGGACTCGAATCCAGGATCTGCCGCGGCATCTGGGCCAGCACTCCGGCGGGATGGTGATCGCCGCCGGCCGGCTCGACGACGTGGTGCCGCTCGAGCCCGCGACCATGCCGGGCCGGGTCGTTGTCCAGTGGGACAAGGACGACTGCGCGGGGCTCGGCATCGTCAAGGTCGATCTGCTCGGGCTCGGCATGATGTCCGTGATCCAGGACTCGCTGGCGCTCGTGCGGGAGACCGGCGGCGACGTCGACCTGGCGCGACTCCCGCCGGACGATCCGGCCGTGTACCAGAGCCTGCAGGAGGCCGACACGATCGGCGTGTTTCAGGTCGAGAGCCGCGCCCAGATGGCGACGCTCCCGCGCGTGAGGCCCGAGCGGTTCTATGACCTCGTCGTGCAAGTCGCGATCATTCGCCCCGGGCCGATCGTGGGCGACATGGTGCATCCCTACATCCGGCGACGCCGCGGCCGCGAGCCCGTGACGTATCCCCATCCGAGTCTCGAGCCGATCCTGCGCCGGACCCTCGGCGTGCCGCTGTTCCAGGAGCAATTGTTACGCATGGCGATGGTGACGGCCGGCTTCACGGCCACGGAGGCCGAGGAGCTCCGCCGGGCGTTCGGCTTCAAGCGGAGCGAGCGTCTCATGGCCGAGGTCGAGACGAAGCTGCGGGCGGGGATGGCGCGGCAGGGGATCCACGGCGCTGCCGCCGAGGAGATCGTTCACGCGATCACCGCCTTCGCGCTGTATGGCTTTCCTGAATGTGTCGTTGGTGAGACGCGCGTGCTCGACGCCGATACCGGGGGCTGGGTGACGATCGAAGACATCGTAAGCGGGCGAGTGCGCGTCGAGAAGACGCTGGCATCCGACGCCAGCATGCGGTTGCGCAAGCGCCGCGTGCTCGCGGCGACATCGAGCGGGCCCCGGATGGTCTATCGCCTTCGCACCGCTCTTGGCCGGGAGATTATGGCGACCGCCGAGCATCCTCTACTCACGATGCACGGTTGGCGAGGCCTGGCGAGTCTCCAGGTTGGAGATTACATTGCGGCGGCTCGTCGGCTTCCCGCGTCAGGCCGCCGGCGCTGGCACCGGCATCAGCTGATCGTGCTGGCGGATCTCATCGCCGAAGGCAATCTGTGTCATCCCACGACGTTCTATTTCTATACGACCAGCTCACAGCATCGAGACGAGTTCGTGGACGCCGTCCAGCAATTCGACAACACACGAGCCACCATCGCCCGGCATGGAAGCTGCTACAGCGTGCATGTCCGGCGTCATGACGCATCGAAACCGATCGGGGCCGTGCAATGGGCTCGCCGGCTCGGCATCTGGGACGCCAACGCGCGAGCGAAGCGGCTACCCGAGGAGGTCTTCGAGCTCTGTCCTGTGGATCTCGCGCTGCTCCTGGCGCGACTCTGGGAAGGCGACGGCTCGATTTCAGGGGCTGGGCATGCGTCCTATGACACGGCCTCGCGCCGCTTGGCCGAAGATATCCAGCATCTCCTCCTCCGTCTCGGGATCGTGTCGCGGGTGTACTCGCGTTCGCGTCCGTACCGGGGTCGGCACGTCACGAGTTTCGTCGTCACGATCACCGGACAGGAGAACCTCCGGCGGTTCGATCGGCGAATTGCTCGGCGGTTTCTCGATCATGACAAGTGGCAACGGGTGAGAAACTTGGCGACGAAGGGCGTTCAGCGGCGCGCATCACGCGTCGTGGTTCCGGTGACGGTGAAAGCCGTGATCGATCGCGAGCGTCACCATCGAGGGGCCACCTGGGCCGACGTGGGCCATGGGGCCGGCGTCGCGCTCCGGGAGCTCGTGTCGCCGAATGAATCCAAGCGAGGATATCGCCGCTGGGTTGCGGCCAGGCTCGCTCGATACTTCGACTCTCCCGAGCTGGCTCGGGTGGCCGAATCGGATCTGTACTGGGATCGTGTCCTGTCGATCGATCCGGTCGGCACGCGGGAAACATACGATCTTCACATCGAAGGCGACCACAACTTCCTCGCCAACGACCTCGTCGTCCACAACTCCCACGCCTCTAGCTTCGCGCTGCTCGCCTACGCGAGCGCGTACCTGCGCGTGCACCATCCGGCTGCGTTCTACGCCGCGCTCCTCAACAACCAGCCGATGGGCTTCTATCATCCGGCCACCATCGTGAAGGACGCGCAGCGCCATGGTTTGCGCATCCGCCCCATCGACGTCACGCGCTCGGAGTGGCTGTGTGTGATCGAGCCCGACGACACCGGACTCACGGTACGGCTGGGATTACGGTACGTCCGGGGGCTTCGCGAGGCGGCCGGCCGCGCGCTGGTGGCGGCCCGGCGCGCGCGGCCGTTCGACTCCGTCCATGATCTGGCCCGGCGCGCGCGACTCGAGCGCGACGAGCTCGAAACCCTCGCGGCGATCGGCGCCCTCGCGCCCTTCGGCGGGACCCGCCGCGCCAATCTCTGGACGGTGGCGGCGTCGTCGGCTGGTCCGCTGTTCGAGGACCCGCCGCGTGAGCTCAGCCCCTTGAGCGAGATGACGGAGGTCGAGCGCCTGGCCGCCGACTACGCCGGGACCAGCGTCACGCTCGGCCGCCACCCGATGGCGCTGCGGCGGGCGGCGCTCCGCCACGCCGGCGTGCTGAGCGCGCGTGAGCTCGCGGGCGTGCACGACGGCGCCCGAGTCCAGGTGGCCGGCAGCGTCATCGTCCGCCAGCGGCCGGGCACCGCGAAGGGCTTCGTCTTCCTCTCGCTCGAGGACGAGACGGGAATCGCCAACGTGATCGTGACGCCGCCGATCTTCGCCCGCCATCGCCTCGCGCTCGTGGCCGAGCCGTACCTCCTCGTGGAAGGAATCGCGCAGCGGCAGGACGGCGTCATCTCGGTGCGCGCGGCGCGGGCGCGCGGTCTTCCGGCGCTCGGCCATCACGTGCCGTCCCACGACTTCGGGTAAGATCGAGCCCGGGAGGGACGATGTTCGATCTCACGGGCAAAGTCGCGATCGTGACCGGCGGCAATGGAGGCATCGGCCTCGGCATGGCTCGAGGCCTGGCAAGTGCGGGAGCGCGCGTCGTCGTGGCGGGGCGGAATCAGGCGAAATCCGACGCCGCTGTTCGCGAGCTCGAGAAGCTCGGCGGACAGCCGCTCGCCATCGCGGTCGACGTCGCCGACGAGGCGTCGGTCAATGCGCTGATCCGCTCGACGCAGGATCGGTGCGGCCGCCTCGATATCCTCGTCAACAACGCGGGGACCAACGTTCGCAAGCAGCCCCAGGACTACACTCTCGCTGACTGGCACCACGTGCTCGACACGAACCTCACCAGCGCGTTTCTGTGCTCCCGGGCCGCCTACGCGCCCATGAAGGCGGTCGGCGGCGGCAAGATCATCAACATCGGCTCGATGATGTCCATCTTCGGCGTCTCGTTTTCCCCGGCCTACGGCCCGAGCAAGGGGGGGCTGGTGCAGTTGACCAAATCGCTCGCCACGGCGTGGGCAAAGGACAACATCCAGGTCAACGCGGTGCTCCCCGGCTGGATCGACACGGACCTGACGCGAGCCGCCCGCCGGCAGGTCACGGACCTGCACGACAACGTGCTCCGACGCACGCCCGCCGGACGCTGGGGCACGATGGAGGACATGGCGGGGGTCGCGGTGTTCCTGGCCAGCCCTGCCTCCGACTTCGTCACCGGCACCGCCATCCCCGTGGACGGGGGGTATTCCGTCCTGGGCTGAGCCCCCACCGGTCGTGCGTGGACGACAATTTCTTTTGTGACCCCGCGACCGGCCTGCTAGGCTCCGATCATGAGCATTAAATCAATCACCACAGCGCTTCTCGTCCTCGCGTTCGCCGCCGGATGCGCCTCCGCCCCACCCAAGCAGGCGCGGAGTGAGTTCGAAGACATTCCGGTTCCGAAGGGGCTCTCGTACCAGCCCGACAAGTCGACGATCATCGAGTCGCCGACGGTCAAGGCGGCCCGCCTCGTGTATCGGGGGCGCCTGGAAGTCGACAGCCTCAGCGCGGCCATGCGGACCACGCTCGAGGCCAACGGCTGGCGCCATGTCAGCAGTACTGCCGTCTCCGACCATGGCGTCACGCAGATCTACGAGAAGGCCAGCAGCTCGCTGGAGGTTCGCGTGATCGACGGCTGGTGGTACACGGTTGTCGAGCTGACGGCGAGCCGCGCAATGCAGCACGCCATCACCACGACACCCCGCTAACGCCCGAGCTCCTCGGGCGCCTCTGGACCCGGCCGGGGGCCCGGCCCCCGGCCGATGTGCGCGCCGCAGGCCGTCGCGGGGCTGGGCCCCGCCGGCCGAGGCGCGCCTACGAATTGTTGACTATGGCTGTCTCCAGGCGCCCCCGTCCCGGGAAATAAACGGGTCGGCTTCGGCCGGTCCCCACGATCCCGCTTCGTAGAGATGCGGCGGCGCCGACGACTGCGCCCAGGCGTCGAGCACGGGACCGAGGAGCGCCCAGGCCTTTTCGACCCAGTCGGCGCGCGCGTAGAGCGTCGAGTCGCCGTGCACCGCGTCGAGCAGGAGCCGCTCGTACGCCTCGGGCGGCTCGGCGCCGAACACCTCACCGTAGCGAAAGTCCAGACCCACCGGGCCGAGGTTGAGATCGGGCCCGGGCGTCTTTGCCGCAACCGTCAGCGCCATCCCCTCGTCGGGCTGGATGCGGATCACGAGCTCGTTCGGCTCGAGCCCCGGCGAATCGCCGCGGAAGATCATGTGCGGCGTGCGGTGGAAGCGGATCGCGATCTCGCTCACGCGCTTGGCCATGCGCTTGCCCGTCCGGAGATAGAAGGGCACGCCCGCCCACCGCCAGTTGTCGACGGTGAGCCGCAGCGCCGCGTACGTCTCCGTCCGCGAGTCGGGCGCGACGCCCTTCTCCTGCCGGTATCCCGGGACCGGCTTGCCCCCGGCGAAGCCCGGGCCGTACTGACCGCGGAGCGCCACCTCGTCGATCTTGCGCGCGTCGATCGGGCGGATGGCCTGCATCACCTTGTTCTTCTCGTCGCGCACCGGGTTGGCGTCGAAGGTGACGGGCGGCTCCATCGCGATGAGGCACAGGAGCTGGAGCAGGTGATTCTGCATCATGTCGCGGAGCGCGCCCGCCTCCTCGTAATACGCGCCGCGGGTCTCGACGCCGATCGACTCGGCGACGGTGATCTGGACCTCCGCCACGTGGTTACGGTTCCACAGGGGCTCGAAGATCTCGTTGGCGAATCGCAGCACCAGCAGATTCTGGACGGTCTCCTTCCCGAGGTAGTGGTCGATCCGATAGATCTGGTCCTCGCGAAACACGCTGCCCAGATGGCTGTTGAGCGCGCGGGCGCTTTCGTAGTCGTGCCCGAACGGCTTCTCGACGATGATGCGTGTCCAGCCCCCGCGCGGATCCGCGAGCCCGGAGGCGCCGAGGTTGGTGACGATGGCGTCGTACAGACTCGGTGGCGTCGCGAAATAGAAGAGCCGGTTCGCAGGCCCGGGCCGGGCGCCCTCCACGCTCTTCAGGGTGCCTTCGAGTCGGGCGTAGAGGGCCGGATCGGTGGGGTCGCCGGCCACATAGGACAAGGACGAGGCGAAGCGGTCCCAGACGTTTGCCGAAGGCGGCTTCGTGCGCGCGAACTCGCGCACGGCGTCGCGCATGCGCACACGAAACTCGTCCGGCCCGACCTCGCTCCGCGCGCTGCCGATGATGGTGAACGGCTCGGGCAGTGTCCGGCCGGCGTAGAGGCTCCAGAGCGCGGGCACGAGCTTGCGCCGCGTCAGGTCGCCCGAGGCGCCGAAGATGACCAGTGTGAAGGGCTCGTCGGTCAAGGTCGCCATCGCTAGCGCGCCTGGCTCACCGGGTGGAGCGCCGCCGCCGCGCGATCGGTGAGCCAGATGAGCTCGCCGTCCATCGGCCGGACGAGCGCCGCCGGCAGCCCGCCGTGATCGGACAGAACGGTCCGCACGATCTTTGCCTTTTCGGGGCCGGTCACGAGGAACACGACGCGCGCCGCGGCGTTCAGGACCGGGAAGGTGAGCGTCAGCCGCTGCGGGATCTGCGCCGCGGCGACGTGAACGGCGGCGACGGTGCGGAAGACCTCGCGAAGCACCGGAGAGCCCGGAAACAAGGACGCGGTGTGACCGTCGATGCCGAGGCCGAGCAGCACGACGTCGAATCGCGGGAGCTCACCGCGCTTCGTGCCGGTGGCCGCGGCGAGCTCGGCCGCGTACGCGGCGGCCGCGCCGTCGGCATCGCTCTGCTCGCCGCGCATGCGAAAGACCTGATTCTCGGGAACGGGTACCTTCGACAGCAAGGTCTCGTAGGCCATCCGGTAGTTCGATTCGGGATGATCCGGCGGCACGGCGCGCTCGTCACCGAAGAAGATCCACGTCCGGTCCCAGCGCACACGCTCGCTGAACGCCGGGAGTGCAAGGTGCTTGTACGTCTCGCGCGGGGTTTCCCCGCCGGCCAGGCAGAACAGGAAGCGCCCGCGCGTTCTCACCGCGTCGGTGGCGGCGTCGACGATCAGGTGGGCTGCTGTCTCGGCAAGCGTGGCTGGGTCTGCGCATACGGTCAGGTTGGCGTCCGATGCCATGGTTAGATCATACCCTCTCGTCGAAGCGACGCTGCCGCTCGATCGCATCGCGGAAGCGCGCGTGATGAGCACGGTCGGGCGTGAACGTTTCCCCCAGCGTCTGCCGGGCGGCGGCGAGATCGGGCAAAACGCCGAGCGCCTCGAGCGCGAGCAGTGCGGCGCCGCGGCTCGTCGCCTCCGTCTCCGCCGACCACGTCACGGGGTGGCCGACGGCGTCGGCGATGATCTGGGTCCACGTCCGCGAGCGGCCCAGCGCGCCGCCGGAGGCGACCACGGTGTGATCGGCGGACGCGAACGGGACCAGGAGGCCATAGACCACCGCCAGCCGCAGCGCCACAGCCTCGAGGGCCGCGCGCGTGATCTCGACCGCGGTTGTGTCGATGCGGAGCCCGCTGATCGTTCCGTGCCGCCCGTCGCGCCACCCGGGCGATCGCTCGCCAGCCAGATGGGGCAGCACCGTGAGGCCGTGCGCGTCGGGCGCCAGCGTCGCGAGCGCGGCTTCGACCTCGTCGTCGTCGCCGAGACGCAATACCCGCCGGCACCAGGCGAAAACGTTGCCGCCCTCCGACGTCGCGCCCCCGATGACGGACCGGTTGCGGTCCACGCGGTAGCGCCAGAGACCGCGGGGCGGCGTGGGACTGTCGCGAATGACGACTCTGAGCGCCGCGGACGTACCCACGTTGAGGGCTACGCGCGCGGGATCGACGCAGTCGGAGCCGATGTTGCTTGCCGCACCGTCGCCGATTGCGGGAAACCAGCTCGCGGTTCTGAGCGCCGGCCATCGACCTGCCCATGGTGCGCGCAGTCCATGGCGCGCTTCGGTGCGAGCGGCGATCGGGAAGAGATGGCGATCCTCGAGCTCGGCGGCCGCCAGCGCCTCGGGATCCCAGCGAACCCTGGTCTGATCCAGGAGCCCGGTACCGGAGGCCATCGACACGCTCGTCGTGGCGTCACCGAACAGCGAGAGCTCGAGGAACTCGCCGAACGAACCCCATCGTGAGACGCGCTGGACCTCGGCGGGGCGCTCGCGCGCGAGCCAGCGCAGCTTGGCCGGCCAGTACGAGGAGTGTAGATGGCAGCCGGTGCGCGCGTGTAACGCCTCGTCGTCCAGCGCGGCGCGGAGGAGCTGGGCTTCGCCCTCGCTCCGGGTGTCGGCCCACATGTAGACGGGTGTGATCGGATGTCCGCCGGCGTCGAAGCCCAGGAGTCCATGCCAGAATGTCGCCACGCCGACCGCCCGGGTCTCCTCGGGAGGCCGATTGGGGTGAATCGCGTCGAGGCACGCGACGACCCCGTCCAGCAGACGTGTCGCATCGTACTCGACGCCGCCATCCGGCGTGACGGTCGGCGCGTGGGCCACCTGGTGCGAGCGCCCCGCGATCGCCCGGCCGGCTCCGTCGTAGAACCCGGCGCGGACAGACGACGTACCGACGTCGAGCGCAATGACCATTGAGCTAAGATAGCCCCCATGGCGGAGAGCTGGGAAGTTCTGACACTGAGAGGGCTGGCGGCCACCGACGAGCGCGCCGAGCAGTTCGACGGCACGCTGGTGATTCACCGCGTTGGTAGTCGCGAGCCGGTGGAGTCGGTGTCCGTCTCCATCAAGCGCTCGGTCCTCGCCGAGTTGCACGAAAACCTCGGGCGCCTCCTCGCCCGATCCACAGGGATCACACGGAGACCCTCATGACTTTGATTCGCGTCCTCAGCCCGGTCGGCATCGCCGGCGGCGACACGGCGAGCGCGCCGCCGCTGCCCCCGTCGCTGGCCGGCCTGACCGTCGGCTTTCTCGACAACAGGAAGGCGAACTTCGATCGGCTCGCCGACGAGATCGGCGCGCTGCTCTCCGCCGAGCACGGCGTCAAGTCGATCATTCGCCGCCGCAAGGCGAACGCGGCGACGCCGGCCGCGCCGGAGATCGTCGCCGGACTCGCCAAGGACTGCGACGTCGTCTTCGCGGGCTCGGCCGACTGAGGGTCGTGCACGTCGTGGAGTCTCCACGACGCCATCGAGCTGGCGAAGGCGGGCACGCCCGCCGGGGTCATCACCACCACCGTCTTCCAGGGGCTCGCGCTGAGCGAGATCGGCGCCCTCGGCGTCGCCGGGCTCCCGCTTCTCGTGCTCGAGCATCCGCTCGGGGGCGAACGTAGCGAAGGCGTCACGCGCCGCGCGCGCCAAGCCGTCGACCAGCTGGTAGCCCTGCTGCGCAAATCCGACGCGACCCGCAGCCCAGGCGTGTCGGAGCCGGCACGCGCCTTTGTCAGGCCACCCTCGATCCAAGCCGGCCTCGAGGCCCCCGCTACAACAATTACAATTCCCGATACCCCCGAAGCCATTCTCGCCGCGTTCTGCGAGCGCGAGTGGTGCGACGGGCTGCCGATCGTCCCGCCGACCGAGGAGCGGGTGCGAGCGATGCTCGGCGGCACCCAGCCCGACCGTTTGCTCGGCGTGATGCCTCCACTCTGGCGACGGGTGACGCTCGAGAAGCTCGCCGTCAACGCCGTCATGGCGGGCTGTGAGCCGGTGGCCTTCCCGCTCGTCGTGGCCGCGGTCGAGGCGATGCTCGATCCCGCGTTCAATCTGTACGGCGTCCAGGCGACGACGCATTCGGTCGCGCCGCTCCTGATCGTGCACGGCCCGATCGCGGACGAGCTCGGCGTGCACGGCGGCAGCGGCTGCTTCGGCCCGGGCTTCCGCGCCAACGCGACGATCGGCCGGGCGATCCGCCTCATCTTGCTCAACGTCGGCGGCGCCTGGCCGGGCCGGCACGACATGGCGACCCAGGGAAGCCCCGCGAAGTTCTCCTACTGTATCGCCGAGCGTCGGGACGCGCCCTGGGGCCCCCTGCACGAGAACAGCATGGTGACGGTGTTCGGCGGCGAGCCGCCGCACAACGTGAACGATCACGTGTCGACGACCGCCGCCGGCATTCTCGCGACGGTGGCCGACACGTCGGTGTCGCTCGGCTCGAATGTCGGCTGGTACTTCTCGCAGAGTCAGCTCCTGATCGTCCTTGGTCCCGAGCACGCGCAGACGATCGCGAAGGACGGGCTCGGCCGCGAGGACATCCAGCGATTCATCTTCGAGCACGCGCGGCTTCCGCTTCGTACGCTCAAGCTCGGCGGCATGTGGGGTATCCAGGACTGGCCGCGCTGGATGCACGCGATCACCGACGACGACGCGCTGCTGCCGCAGGTGCCATCGCCGGAGGACGTGTTGGTCATCGTCGCCGGCGGGCCCGGCAAGCACTCGGCGGTCGTCCCGAACTGTACCTTCAGCCGAGCGGTGTCGCGCCCGATCCGGCCGCTCTAACGGCAGGCACCGGTCGAGCGAGTGCGGCCATCGATCAGCGCCGGTAGACGGCCAGAAGGCCGAGCGCGATGAGCAGCAGCAGGGAGCCGAGCCAGCCGCCGGCGCCCAGCCGCTCGCCGAACAGCGCCACGCCGAGAATCGTGGCGGTGAGCGGCTCGAGGAGCGTCGTGACTCCGGCCACCGAGGCCGGCACGTGGCGAAGCCCGACGGTGTACATCGCGTAGGCGCCCGCCGTCGCAATTCCGCCGAGATAGAGAAGCCAGGGCCAGCCCGCCGCGAGCTGCGGCCCGGGCGCGGGAATCCAGAAGAGGACGGGCGTCAGGAGAACGGCCGCGACCGTGAACGTGAGCGCGGCCAGGGGCAGCGGCGAGGACCGCGCGAGGCTCGCCTTGGCCGCCAGCACATAGAGCGCGTAGGCGAGACCGGCGACCAGAGCGAGCAGCGCGCCGCCGGCGAAGCGCGGTGGCAGCACGGCGCCCGGGGCCGCTACCAGGAGCGCGGTGCCGAGCACCCCGAGACCGAGCGCTGCGTGTACCGGTCGCGACTGGCGCTCACCCAGGAGCCACGGGGCGAGCGCGGCGATGACGAGCGGCGCCGAGCAGATCGCGACGAGCGCCACGATCACGATGCCTCCGAGCGTGACCGCCGGGAAATAAGCAGCCTGATAGCCGGCCATGCACGCGCCCATCGCGAGGCAGCGCCAGCGATCGCGTGGGGCGACAGCCAGCGACACGCCGGTGACCAGGGCCGCCCCCAGCAGGAGGAGGGCGGCGATCCAGAGCCGCGCGAGACCGACCAGGAGCGCGCTGGCTGCCGCGCGGTCGCCGAGCACGACCATCACCGATCCGCTCGTGCCCCACAGCATCGCGGCCAGCCCGATGAGGATGAGACCGCCCGCGGTCCAGGACGCTTGACGGGCTTGCGGCACCCCGCGATCATAGCCCGCGAGCAAGGAGGATCCGTCCATGAAGATCGGATTCATCGGAACCGGAGCCATGGGGCGGCCGATGCTGGCGAACCTCGTGAAGAAGGGGCACGCCGTGAGCGCATACGACGTGGCCGAGGCCGCGCTGGACGGCGCCGTCCGGGCCGGGGCCGCGCGCGCCGCCTCGGCGGCGGCCGCCGCCCGCGACGCCGAGCTGGTGATCACCATCCTGCCCTCGTCGTCGCACGCCGAGTCGGTGTACCTCGGTGCCGGCGGGGTCCTCGAGAGCGTTGCCCGCGGCCGCCTGTGCGTCGACATGTCGACGATCGACCCGAGCGTCTCGCGCCGGATCGCCGAGGCGGCGACGGCGCGCGGCGCGCGTTTCCTCGACGCGCCGGTCTCCGGCGGCGTTCCGCGCGCGGAAGACGGGACACTGGCCATCATGGTGGGGGGCGACGCGCGCGACTTCGAGGAGGCCCGCCCGGTGCTGGCGGCGATGGGCGCCAACATCATCCACGTTGGCCCGGTGGGATCGGGCGAGGTCGCCAAGCTCTGCAACAACCTGATCGCCGGCGTCGCCGCCGTGGCGGTCAGTGAGGCATTCCGGATCGCCGAGGGCTTCGGGGTCGATCCGAAAGTCCTGACCGACGTCATCTCCAAGTCGTCGGGCAACACCTGGGTGATGGAGCACATGCATCCGGTCCCGGGCCTCGTCGGCAAGGCCCCGTCGAGCCGCGACTACGCGCCGGGCTTCACGACCGACCTGATGGCGAAGGATCTCGGGCTCGCCGTCAACGCCGCGCGCGAGCTGCGGGTGCCGGTGGTCGTGGCGCCGGCGGCGCAGCAGGCGCTCCGGCTCGCGTCCTCGCACGGTTTCGGCCGGAAGGATTTCTCGTCGGTGTATATGTTCCTGAGAGCATCAAACCGCGAAGCGCCCGTTTGATATACTGCCGACCGCTGCGTCGGCGCGTTCGCTGAGTTAGCGCGCGAACGGCCGAGGAGGCTCGCCGTGTCGACGTACGTGATGCTGAGCACGCTGTCCGAATCGGGACGCAAGGTGTTGCGCGGTCGCCCGGGATGGATCCGGAAGGTCAACGCCGACGTGCAGCGCATGGGCGCACGCGTCGTCGCGCAGTACGCGGTCCTGGGCCCCTACGATTTCGTCACCATCATCGAGGCGCCGGATAACGCCACCATCTCGCGTGTGTCCGTCGAGCTCGGCGCGCGCGGCGGCGTCGCCGGCATGACAATGGCGGCGATCCCGCTCGACGAGTTCATCGGCCGGCTGGAGCGCGGCGTGCACCGGCGCGGCGAAAGGAAGAAGCGGTGAGCGTTCTCAGAATTCACCCGGAGAAGTGCACGGGGTGCCTGCGCTGCGAGCTGGCGTGCTCCTACATGCAGACGGGCGACTACCAGCCCGCGAAGTCGGTCATCCGCGTCTCTCCATTCGAGGGCCATACGTCATACGCGCCGTACACGTGTACGCAGTGCGCCGAAGGGTGGTGCATGACGGCGTGCCCGGTCGGCGCGATCACCATCAGCGCCGTCGGCGCCAAGGACGTGCTCGACGACCGCTGCGTCGGCTGCAAGCTCTGCACGATCGCCTGCCCCTACGGAACGATGTTCTACGACCCGTCGACGCGCAAGGCCTTCAAGTGCAACCTGTGCGGCGGCGCCCCGGCGTGCGCGGAGGCGTGCCCGACGGCCGCCATCACCTACGAGGACGTCGCGACCGGCGATTGGCTCGGCGACTTCGCGGCTGAGCGGACCGTGCGGGTCCTCACCGGAGCGCGCTGATGGCGGCCCGACACCTGATCATCGGCGGCGGTACCGCGGGGATGAACGCGATCCGGACGATCCGCGAGGAGGAGACCGAGCGGTCGACGATCACGCTGGTGAGCGCCGAGTGGCCGTACTCGCGCATGGTTCTGCCGTACTACCTCGACCGCTCGATCGCCGAGTCGCACGTATTCACCGCGACCCCGAAGGTGCTGGCCGGCTGGGGCGTGACGGCGCACGTGGGCAAGCGCGTGACGGCGCTCGACACGAAGGCGAACGTGTGCACGCTGGACGACGGCACCAAGGTCGAGTACGACGATTGCCTGATCGCCACCGGCTCCTCGGCGGTGCGGGCGCCGGTCCCGGGCGCCGACGGCCCGGGCGTCCACTCCTTCTGGACCCTCGAGCAGGCCCGGGGCGTCGTCGCGCAGATTCGCCCGGGCAGTCACGTCGTCATGGTCGGCGCGGGCTTCATCGCGTTCACCATCCTGAATTCCATCCTGGCCCTTGGCGCCACGCTGACGATCATCGAGGTGGCGCCGCGCATCCTGCCGCGGATGATCGACGACACCGGCGCCGGGCTCGTCGAGGCGTGGCTCACGCGGCACGGCGTCAAGGTGCGCACCGGCGTGCGGCTCACGAAGATCGCGGACGTGAAGGGCCGGCAGAAGCTCAGCTTCACCACCGGCGGCGACCTGGTGGCCGACGTCGTGATCATGGCCACCGGGATCCGGACGAATCTCGACTGGCTCAAAGACTCGGGCGTGCGGGTGAATCAGGGGATCGTCGTCGACGATCATCTGCGCTCGAGCGTGCCGAACGTGTACGCCGCCGGTGACGTGGCCGAGGGGCGCGATCTGATCTCGGGCGCGAACGCGGTGCACGCGATCGAGCCGACCGCGCAGGAGCACGGCCGCGTGGTCGGCGCCAACATGGCCGGCAAGGCCGTGTCGTATCGAGGCAGCCTCATCATCAACATCGTCGAGGTCTGCCATCTCGACGTGGCGTCGTTCGGCGCCTGGGACGACGCCAAGGCGGAGACGGCATCGGGCGTCAAGGCCGACCGGCCCGCGTATCGCAAGCTTCTCTGGCGGGGCGAGCGGCTCATCGGCGCGATCATCCTCGGCCCCTCGAGCGATATCTGGACCACCAACGACGTCGGCATGCTCAAGGGCCTCGTCCAGTCCGGCGTCGGGCTCGGACGCTGGAAAGCGCATCTCAAGGCGAACCCGTTCGACATCAAGCCGGCCTTCATCGCGACCAAGACGACGAGTGCCTTGCTGCCCGAAACCATTCTGGGGCGTCCGTCGAAGGCGCCCGGGGAGACTCCAGTAGCCGTATGAGTCCCGCAACCGCGACCGCGCCCAAGCGTCCCAAGTCGAAGACCGCGACGACCCCGCGCCCGGGCGGCTTCGCCGGCAACTTGCTGCGCGTCGATCTCTCGCGCCGCACGTGCCGGGCCGAGCCGTGGTCTCCCGAGGCCCAGCGTGAATTGCTCGGCGGCGTCGGTGTCGGCGCGATGATCCTCTATCGCGAGACGGCGACGAAGGGCGGTAAGGGCAACGTGGCGTGGGACCATCCCGAGAACCGGCTCGTCCTGGGAACAGGGCCTCTGGCCGGTCTGCCGGTGTGGGGCACGGGCGGTCTCACCGTCTGCACCATCGGGCCCGGCACCAACGGCCCCACTTCGACCCAGGCCAACGGCTTCTTCGGCACGAACCTCAAGTATTGCGGCTACGACGCGATCATCATCCAGGGGCAGTCGAAGGACTGGGTCTATCTCTACATCAACGACGACGTCGTCGAGCTGCGCGACGCCAAGTCGCTCCTCGGGCTGGACACGTGGGAGACTCAGAACGCGCTCTACAAGGAAACCGGCCTGGCCGGCCACCAGCTCTCGGTCTACTCGATCGGCCCGGCCGGCGAGAACCTCGTGCGCTTCGCGGCCATTCAGGGCGACTTCGGCCACGTCGCTTCCAAGAACGGCTGCGGCGCCGTCATGGGCAAGAAGCGGCTCAAGGCGGTCGCGATCGTGAAGGGCACGAAGGCGCTCCACGCCGCCGATCCGCGCGGCCTGATGCAGGCGGCCCAGGACATGTCGCACGATTTACAAACCGACCCGTCGGCGCGCTCGCTCTACGAGTACGGCACGCTGCCCGGCGTCGTGAACCTCTCGAAGATGGGCGCCCTGCCCATCAAGAACTACACCACCAACCTGACGTCGAACGTCGAAGGCGCCGACATGAGCGTCTGGGAGGCGCCGAAGCTCCGCGAGAACTTCGACCACCGCGGCCATCAGTGCAACGCCTGCGGCATGCACCACTGCCACATGTCGGTCATCCGCCAGGGCGCGCAGAAGGGGCAGATCGTCGACGAGCCCGAGTACGAGGGCTGGTCCGGCTGCGGCTGGGCGATCGGCGCGGCGGACCGCGACGGCGTCGCCTGGCTCAACACCGAGTGCGACAAGGCCTGCGTCGACGTCAACGAGTGGGGCTGGCTCTGTGGCTGGGTGATGGAGTGTCAGGAGAAGGGCTACATCACTCGCGAGCAGCTCGGCTTCGAGCTCAAGTGGGGCGACATCAAGGGCGCGCAGCGGCTCCTCTGGATGGTGAGCCGCCGCGAAGGCTTCGGCGACTTCCTCGCCGACGGCGTCAAGCGCGCCGCCGAGAAGCTCGGCGGGGCCGCCAAGGAGTGCGCGGTCTACATCGAGAAGGGTGCCACGCCGCGCGGCCACGACCACCGCGCGCGGTGGGAAGAGATGCTCGACACGTGCACGTCGTCGACCGCCACGATGGAGACGGGTAACCCTGTGCACCCCACCGAGATCGGGCAGCCGGCGCGGATCAACCCGTTCGACGGCGAGCAGGTGGCCAAGTACGTCGCCGGGCTGCGCGGACGCCGGAGCTTCGAGGATTCGCTCGGCATCTGCATCTTCACGTCGCGCGTGCGGCTCGAGTACATCTGCCGCGCCCTCTCGGCGGCGACCGGCTGGAATTTCACGGTCGACGAAGCGCTGCGGTTCGGGAAGCGCACCGCCGCCATCAACCGCGCGACCGCGCTCCGCTGCGGCCACACCGGCGCGCTCGAATATCCCTCGGCGCGCTACGGCTCGACGCCGGTTGACGGTCCTGCGAAGGGGCAGGCCATCCGAGCGCAGTGGGAGCAGATGCTCGACACCTGGTACAGCGAGGTCGGTTTCGACAGGAAGAGCGGCAAGCCCTTGCCCCAGACCCTGAAGGGCCTCGGGCTCGACTGGCTCGCCAGGGATCTCTGGGGCAAGAAGGCTTAGAGTTTCAAGCAGATCGGGCCCCGAAGGGCCCGATCTGATCCTGCCGTTCTCGCATCCGTACGCGCCGCTCCCTTGACCCCTTCCGCGCGGCCGTGTTAATTATTAGCTCTTTAGCTCACTCGCTCGAGATCGGGGGGTCCATGGCGCAAGTGATTGGATTTATTGGACTCGGCATCATGGGGCGCCCGATGGCTCAGAACCTATTGAAGGCCGGCTACCCCCTCGTTGTGCACAGTAGGAGTCGAGGGCCGGTCGACGAGATCGTGCGCGCCGGCGCCAAGGTCGGCAGCTCTCCGCGCGACGTCGCGGCGCAGTCGGACGTGCTCATCACGATGCTGCCCAACTCGCCGGACGTCGAGCTGGTGGCGCTCGGCCGCGATGGCATCATCGAGGGCGCGCGCCCCGGCCTCCTGTTCGTGGATATGTCGACCATCTCGCCGATCGTCTCCAAGAAGGTGGGCGAGGCGCTCGCCGCGAAATCCGTGAGGATGCTCGACGCGCCGGTGTCCGGCGGCGAGAAGGGCGCGATCGACGGCGCGCTGTCGATCATGGTCGGCGGCGACAAGGCTGTCTTCGACGCCGTCCTGCCGATCTTCCAGGCGATGGGCAAGACCATCACGCACCTCGGCCCGCTCGGCTTCGGCGGCTTCACGAAGCTCGCGAATCAGATCATCGTCGCCGTGAACCTGACGGCGCTCGCCGAGGCCTTGACGCTCGCGAAGAAGGCGGGACTCGATCGCGACCTGACGCTGACCGCGCTCGCCGGCGGCCTGGCCGGCTCGAAGTGCCTCGATCAGAAGAAGCCGAACTACCTCGCCGACACCTACAATCCCGGCTTCAAGATCGACCTGCACTTCAAGGATCTGGGGCTCATCATGGAGTCGGCGCGCGCCCTCGGCGTGCCGCTGCCCACGACCGCGGTGGTCCAGGAGCTGTTCAGCGCCCTGCGGGTGAAGGGGCGCGGAGGCCTCGATCACTCTGGAGTGATCACGCTGCTGGAAGACATCGCGGGCCTCTCCCGGTGAGGGCCACCGTCGATCGCGCGGGCCTCGATCCGCAGGGGCGACTACCCAAAGTTCAGATTCGTCGCGTCCGCAAGGGCGACCTGTCGAAGATCCGCGACGTGATGGAGCAGACCTTCGGCGACTTCCTGGAGCGCCAGCTCGGCACGCGACCTCGGCAGGCCTTCGGCGGCGCGCAGTACGTGCACCACCGCTGGCTCATGGAGCCGTGGGGCTGCTTCGTGGCCGAGGAGGACGGCGCGAAGATCGTGGGCGCCGCGCTGGCGGTAACGTGGGGCACGGTCGGCGTGCTGGGACCGGTGGCGGTGCTGACGAACTATCACAACCAGACGATCGGCCAGCAGCTCATCCGGGCGGCCCAGGAGTTCTTCGACGAGAACAAGGCGACGCTGCACGGCTGCGTCACGTACCCGACGAGCCCCAAGCACCTGTACCTCTACCACAAGTTCGGCTACCGGCCCAAGCAGCTGACCGCCATCATGAGCCGGACGATCGATCGCGGGGCGGCCCGCGCGCCGGCTGCGCCCAAGCCCGGCAAGGCGCCGCTGGCGACGCGCCGGTTCTCGACGCTCGAGGAGGCCAAGAAGAAGGCGGCGCTGGCGCGGATACATCGCATCACCAACGCGGTCTGCCGGGGGATGGACCTCGCGAAAGAGATCGAGATCGTCGACGGCCTCGCCCTGGGCGACACGGTCCTGCTGGAGCGCGGCCGCGATCTCATCGGCTTCGCGATCTGCCACGCGCCGGGTGTGAGCGAGGCGCCGACCGGCGCCCTCTACGTGAAGTTCCTGGCGATCGACCCGCCGCACCGCAAGCCGGAGCACCTCGAGCAGTTCGTCAGCGCCCTCGAGAGCCTCGGGCAGGAGCTCGGGGTGCAGCGAGTGATCCTGCCCGTGTATGCTCGCTACTGGACGGCGTACAACATCCTCGTCCAATGCGGATACCAGATCGACTTCACGATGATCCGGATGCAGCGGGGCAAGCAGGAGGACTACGAGGATCCCGACGATCTCGTCCTCGACGACTGGCGTTGAAGCGGGCCGTCGTCATGGCCGCCGGCATCCTCCTGCTGACGCTCGCCCCTAGCGCCCGCGCGCACTCGCTGCTCCTGGAATCGACGCCCGCGGCCGACGCGCAGCTCGCCGCTCCGCCGTCGGAAATCTCCCTGCGCTTCAACAACCGCATCGAGAAAAAGCTCTCCACGATCCGCCTGGTCGACGAGCGCGGCGGTGCGCGGCCTGTCACGATGCTGGCGGACGGGCCCGCGGATCGCCTCACCGCCGCGGTGCCGTCTCTCGACCCCGGCGCCTGGCGCGTCGAGTGGCGGGTGCTCTCCACCGACGGTCACGTCGTCAGCGGGCGCTTCTCGTTCCGCGTCGCGCGGTGACCCGCACCAGACGGCGCTGACGCGATGGCGAAGCTGACCGCCGGCCGCGCGACCGCCGAGGCCACGAGACGCTACACCGAGCGCTTCAAGAGGGAGCTGGCCGAGGGCAATTTTCGCGCGCTCGCCCGCGGTCCGCTGCTCTCTACGCTGGGGCTCGGCACGTACCTCGGCCCCGAGGACGGTGCGACCGACGTCCTGTACCAGGACGCTGCGCTCCGCGCGCTGGAGCTCGGCGTGAACGTGATCGACACCGCGGTGAACTATCGCCATCAGCGCAGCGAGCGCGCGATCCGGACCGCGCTCGCCACCGCGATCGGCCGGGGCGTGGTGGGCCGGGACGAGGTGGTCGTGGCCACCAAGGGTGGGTTCATTCCGTTCGACGGAGCCGTGCCGCGCGATCCGCGCGGCTACTTCTCGTCGACGTACCTCGAGACCGGGATCATCCAGCCGGGCGACGTGGTCCGGGGCGCCCACTGCATGACCCCCCGCTACCTCCGCGACCAGATCGATCGCAGCCGCGCCAACCTCGGGCTCGAGACGCTCGACATCTACTATCTCCACAACCCGGAGACCCAGCTCGCCGAGGTGGACCGGGTGGAGTTCGAGCGCCGCGTGCGCGCCGCCTTCGAAGCGCTCGAGGCGGCGGTCGCGGACGCCGGCATCGCGCGTTACGGCGCCGCGACGTGGACCGGTTTCCGCGCCGATCCGACCGCGGCCGACTACCTGTCCCTTGCCGAGCTCGTCGCGATCGCGCGCGAGGTGGGCGGCCAGGACCATCACTTCGAGGTCATCCAGCTGCCCTACAACCTGGGAATGCCAGAAGCGTTCACGCGAGCCAACCAGCGCGTGAAGGACCGCACCGTGCCGGTGCTCGAGGCGGCCCGTCAACTCGGCGTCACCGTGATGGCCTCCGCCTCCGTCCACCAGGGCCAGCTCACGCGCAACCTGCCGCCGCTGATCACCGAGTACATCCCCGGGCTCGCGAGTGACGCACAGCGGGCGCTCCAGTTCGTGCGCTCGACGCCGGGCATCGGCACGGCGCTCGTCGGCATGAAGTCGGCCGCCCACGTCGAGGAGAACGCGAAGATCGGCGGGGTGCCCCCGATGGCGTGGGAGCAGTTCCAGCGGCTCTTCAGCGCCGCCGCCGGCTAGCAGTCTCGCCGCCGCGTGCCGGGAATCGCAAAACATTGCGAAGACCGAGCGGCTCGGGTAGGGTGATCGGGTGATCACGCTCGAGCGTGACCCCACCCGCGGCCTGGGTACGCAGCCGCCCGGCTATCATCGCCATCGTCCCGTTGAAGTCTCGTGTGGTGCGCTCTTCGTACGCTGAGGGGGATTGAGCGTGATGCGACGAATCCACCACGTCGGCATCGTCGTGAATCGGCTGGCGGACGCCTATCGGTTCTACCGTGACACGCTGGGGCTGCCGCTCCTCAAAGAGGCGACGATCCCGGATCAGCAGGTGCGCGCCGCGCTACTCGGCGCCGGCGAGACCGAGATCGAGCTTCTCGAGCCACTCGATTCGTCGTCCGGAGTCGGACGCTTCCTGGCCCGTCGGGGTGAGGGACTCCACCACCTCTGCTTCGACACGCCCGACATCGCCAAGACGCTGACGTCGCTCAAGGAGATGCGCGTCGAGCTGATCGATCAGAGCCCGCGTTCGGGTCTGGCCGGACAGATCGCGTTTGTGCACCCCAGGGCATGCGGCGGCGTGCTGGTGGAGCTGGCGACACCGTCCAGCGCCGCGGCGGAGCCGCCGGCCCCGGTGAGGCTCAAGCGGCTCGTGATCGGCGCGTCCGACGTCAAACGCTCGAGCGATCTCCTCCGGTCACTCTTCGGCCTCGACGAGGTGGCGATGAACGGTGGCCCGCGCACCATGCTGGCCGTCGGCCGCGGTGCCTTGCTGGTCGTGCCCACCGAGGAGGTGGGCGGCACCGAAGGGCTGGTCGCGCTGTCGATGGTCGCGGAGGATTTCCGGGGGTTGATCGCCGCCTTCGATCGCGCCGGCACGGCGATCCTGCGCGGCACCGGCGAGGTCACCGTCGAGCCCACGTCCAGTCACGGCGTACACCTGCACATCAGCCGCTACGAATAGCCCCCGCGTCGATCGGCGCGCCGATCGCTCCTAGTTCGGACGGCGGTCCACGACCCGCCACGGGCGCCTCTCGGCGCGCAACAGAATACCGGGTGCCCCCGCGTAAACAGGGGGGAGGCCGGCGCCGTCGAACTGAGCAAGAACGTCCCCAAGGAGGGGCTCATGAGAAGCTTCAAATGCACGATTGCTACATTGGGAGTGCTGCTGCTCGGGCTCGGCGCGGTCGCCGCCCAAGCCGAGCCGCAATTCACCGGCTCCTATACGCTCGATCGCTCCCAGAGCCAGTTTCCCAAGCACGAGGGCCGGAGCCAACCCGACCCGCAGGCTCAACCGGCGCAGCGGCCCGACGTCAGGCTCGTCGTCGAGCAGCACGGCGCCGCGCTGAAGGTCACCCGGATCATCGCCATGGGGAGCCGGGAGCGCTCCGAGACCAACACGTACGTCGCGGATGGGACCGATCAGACGCACCGTGGCTACCGCGGTGAGACCTTGACCCGCGCCGCCTTCGACGGCGATCGGCTGGTCCTCACGCGCGTGCACACGATGAAGAGCGATGCGGGTGACCGCACCATGACCCGGCAGTCCGTCTGGACGCTCTCGCCGGACGGCCGGACGCTGACGATCGATACGACGATGCAGGGCCCGCATGGCGACCGCGCCATGAAGACGGTCTACGTGCGCAGCTGACCTCGCGTGACCAGCTGACCGCATGACGGGGCGTCCATTCCGGACGCCCCGTCGTCTCGCTGAACGAGTTTCTTGTTCTCCGGCCGCCGGACGTCTATTCTGCGCTCGTCGTGATGTCGCTTCGGTCGTCCGGGACGGAATCGACGGCCTGGCGTATCGGCCGCCGCCGGTTCCTAGCCGGTGCGCTTGCGCTGGGCGGCTCGCACCTCGCTCCAGCTCTCATCCGGCGCGCGGGCGCTCAGCCGAAGCTTGCCGGGCCGCCGTTCACGCTCGGTGTCGCCTCCGGCTATCCCCTCCCAAACGGCGTGGTGCTCTGGACGCGCCTGGCTCCAACGCCTTCCGCGCCCGGCGGCGGCATGCCACCCGACGCGATCCCCGTCGAGTGGGAGGTGGCCGCCGACGATCGCATGAGCCAGGTGATCCAGCGGGGCGTCGCGACCGCGACCCCCGCGGGGGCGCACGCGATCCGCGTCGAAGTCGATCAGCTCGAGCCCGCGCGCTGGTACTGGTACCGGTTCCGCGCTGGCGGCGAGGTGAGCGGGATCGGTCGCACGCGGACCGCGCCGGCCGCCGGCGCCGACAGCGACCGCCTCCGCTTCGCCTTCGCCTCCTGCCAGCAATTCGAGCAGGGCTATTTCGTCGCGTATCGACACATGCTCAAGGACGATCTCGATCTGATCATCCACGTCGGCGACTACATCTACGAATCCTCCTGGGGCTCGAATCACGTCCGGGCCCACGGCGCTGGCGAGCCGACGACGCTCGACGAATACCGCGTCCGTCACGCGCTGTACAAGAGCGACCCTGACCTCCAGGCCGCGCACGCGAGCCATCCGTGGCTCTGCACCTGGGACGACCACGAGGTCCAGAACGACTACGCCAACGACCGCTCGGAGCACCTCGACCCGCCCGACTGGTTTCTGCGGCGGCGCGCCGCTGCGTACCGGGCCTACTATGAGCACATGCCGCTCCCGAGCCGGATGGCGCCGCAGGGGCCGAGCATGCGGATCTATACGCGCGTCGGGTTCGGCCGGCTCGCGGACTTCGTCCTGGTCGACGACCGCCAGTATCGGTCGCACCAGCCGTGCGCCGCCCCGGGTCGCGGCGGCGCGAACATCGTCGAGGATTGTCCGGAGCGGCTCGATCCGCGCATCACCATGTTCGGCGAGCAGCAGGAGCGCTGGCTCATGGACGAGCTGGGTCGCTCCGGCGCGCGCTGGAACGTCATCGCCCAGCAGACGCTGATGGCCCAGCTCGATCGGAAGCCCGGCCCGGGCCAGAAATTCTGGACCGATGGTTGGGACGGCTACCCGGCGGCCCGCCGGCGCCTGCTGGAGTACATCGGCCAGCGCAAGCCCACGAACCCGGTCGTGCTGGGTGGCGACGTGCACTCGTTCTGGGTGACGGACCTCAAGCCCGACTTCGACGACCCCCGCTCGCCGGTCGTGGCCACCGAGTTCGTCGGCACGTCGATCACGTCCCAGTTCCGGCGCTCGCAGTCCGAGGTCGACGCGCTGCTGGCCGATAACCCCCATATCCGGTTCGGCAACGGCACCCGACGCGGTTACGTGCGTATGGAGATCACGCGCGACCGGCTGCGGGCCGACCTCAGAACGATGCGCACTGTCACCCGGCCGAGCGCGGAAGCGGACACCCTGGCCACGTTCGTGGTCGAAGACGGGCGGCCCGGCGCCGTCCGCGCGTAGCCGCTCCGCCTTGTGTAACGAGGGACAATAGGTGTAACGGAGGCCCGAGCCATTCGATTCCTCGCCGTTCATCCCGGTCCCCTGATGTACACGAAGATCTATCTTCGCCTCGAGCCCCTGGGGCTCGAGCTGGTCGCCGCGGCCGTTCGACGCGCTGGCCACCAGGTGCAGCTCATCGACCTGCAGGCCGAGACGCACAAGGACTACTGGCGGCTGCTCGATCAGTGGCAGCCGGACGTGGTCGCCTTCTCCTGCAACTACCTGGCTAACGTGCCGGAGATCGTCGATCTCGCGAAGCAGACGCGCGCCCGGCGTGCGGGCACGTTCGTCTTCGTCGGCGGCCACAGCGCGTCTTTCATCGCGCAGGAATTCCTCGAGCACGCCGGCGGCGCCATCGATTGCATCCTGAAGGGCGAGGGCGAGGCGTCGGTGGTCGAGCTCTTCGAGGCCATCGAGCACGATCGCCGCGCGATCGCCAAGGTGCCGGGCGTCGTTACCCTCGACGGCGAGGGACCGCCCCCGGGCCTGATCGACAACCTCGACACGCTCATGCCGGCGCGCGATCTCCTCCGTCACCGGCGGCGGTACTTCATCGGCACCCTCGATCCGTGCGCGTCGATCGAGTTCGCCCGCGGCTGCCCCTGGGACTGCTCGTTCTGCAGCGCGTGGACGTTCTACGGCCGGAGCTACCGTGTGGTCAGCCCGGAGCGGGCCGTCGACGATCTGGCCTCCTTCAAGGAGCCCGGCGTGTTCATCGTCGACGACGTCGCCTTCGTGCAGGCCAAGCACGGCTTCGAGATCGGCGAGGCCATCGCGCGCCGCGGGATCCGCAAGAAGTACTATCTCGAGACCCGCGGCGACGTGCTCCTGCGCAACCGCGAGGTCTTCAAGTTCTGGACGCGCCTCGGTCTGCAGTACATGTTCCTCGGGCTCGAGGCCATCGACGAGGAAGGGCTACGCAAGTTCCGCAAGCGGATCTCCCTGGGCAAGGCGTTCGAGGCCCTCGAGTTCGCGCGCTCGCTCGGCATCACGGTGGCCATCAACCTGATCGCCGATCCCGAGTGGGACCGCGAGCGGTTCGAGGTGATCCGCCAGTGGTGCCTGGAGATTCCCGAGATCGTGAACATCTCGGTCAACACGCCCTACCCGGGCACCGAGACCTGGCACACGGAGGCGCGCCGGGTGCGCACGCGGGACTACCGCCTGTACGACATCCAGCACGCCGTGCTGCCGACCAAGCTGTCGCTGCCCGAGTTCTATGCGGAGCTCATCAAGACCCAGCGGGTGCTCGCCACCAAGCACCTCGGGTGGGCCGCGTTCAAGGGCCTCATCTCGACCGTCGCCGGTCAGCTCGCGCGCGGGCAAACCAACTTCGTCCGGAGCCTCTGGAAGTTCAGCTCGGTGTACGATCCGTCGCTGATGCTGGCCGACCACAACCGGGCCGTCGAGTACGAGATGAAGCTGCCGCCGCCTCCCAAGGCGACGGTCGATCCGAGCACGCTGTACGTGCTGAGGGCGCGCGGCCGCTCCGGGCGGGCCATCGACGACGCGACCGAGCAGTTCGTCGAGACCACGCGGATGGGCACGAGCGAGTAGCGATGCCGGCGACGTGGCGGTGACCAAGATCGCGCGGAGGTGAGGGGTGAGCCCAAAGCCGCAAGTCCACGAGTTCGGGATGGGAGTCGACGTGCACGGGCGCGACGCCACCAAGGCGGCCTGTCGCGCGGTGTCGGACGCGATCCGGCACTCGAGCCTGCCGCTCTTCCAGGAAGTCCGCGAGCGCGGCGGGAAGATGCTGGTCGACGTGACGGTGGGCGTGCCCGATCCGGACTCCGTCAAGCTCGACGTCGTCCGTCGCGAGCTCCCGCACGGCGAGGTGACCGTGCGCGCCGTCAGCGGCGGTCTTCGCGCGGGAGCCGACACGCTCATCGCTTGCGTGGCCATCACGGTCAGCGTCGACTACCCGTCGGAATCGAGATGAGCGCCACGACCACTGGAACCGGCCTCAAGCGGCTGCAGCACCTCGTGCTGTGGGTGTCGAGCGTCGAGCGTAGCGTGCGCTTCTACTGCGACGTCGTCGGTTTCGAGGTGAAGCGGCGCTATCCCAACGCGGCGTTCCTGACCATTCCCGGCACGGCCGACGATCATCATCTCGGTCTCTTCGAGCAGACCGGCGTCGCGCGGCCTGACGAGAGCGTGGCGCGCATGTACCACTCCGCGTGGGAAGTCGGCGAGCTCAGCGATCTGGTGCGAGCGCGCCAGCGCCTCCTCGACGCGCGGGCGCTCGTTGGCTCGTCGAACCACGGCGTGAGTCTCTCCCTTTACGCGAAGGACCCTGACGGTCTCGAGTTCGAGATCTTCTGGACCGTGCCCGGCGGCGTTTCGATCAGGACGACCGAGCTCGATCTCGACGGAGAGCTCGTGCGGCGCGGCCTGACGACGTCCTGACGCGCCGGCCCCAGCGCAGTCCTGCACTGTCTGGGATCTAGCAACCCTTCGTCGCGGCTGGTCAAAATGCCTCTTTTCACCTTGAATTGCTGGTGACGGACGACGCGAATGTGTTAGAGTCCGCCCGAGTGGAGCACTAGCGCGCCTCGCGAGAGGTGTTGAGACTGAAGGTGGCCCCGGTGGCAACCGCGTCGATCCTCGTAGTAGACGACGAGCCCGCAATCCAGGACATCCTCACGTGGTCCCTGGCCGCCGAGGGTTACAACGTCGCGACGGCGTCGAGTGGCGAAGAGGCGCTCACGCGCTTCAAGGAGCAGGACTTCGACGTCATCGTCACCGATCTCGTGATGCCCGGGCTCAACGGGCTCGACTTGCTCGAGCGCTCGCGGGTGCTCAATCCACGGGCATCGGTCATCGTGATGACCGCCTACGCCGCGCTCGAGACCGCCATCACCGCGCTTCGTCGCGGGGCGTCCGACTACCTCGAAAAGCCGTTCTCGGTCGCCGACCTCAAGGAGCGTGTGCAGCGACTGATCCAGTACCGGGACACGGTCTGGAAGGACGGGCTCGTCCGGCGGGCGGTGCAGCCGCCCGCGGCCGGCCACGCGCTGGTGGGAGAGAGCGATGCGATCCGGGCCGTGCGCGAGCAGATCGCGCAGGCCGCCTGCACGTCGAGCAACGTGCTGGTAACGGGCGAGAGCGGCGTCGGCAAGGAGCTGGTCGCCCGCGCCGTGCACGCGGCCAGCGCGCGCCACGATGGCGGCTTCGTGGCCGTCAACTGCGACGCGATTCCGGAGACCTTGCTCGAGGGCCAGCTCTTCGGTCACGTCCGTGGTGCGTTCACGACCCCCGTGCAGGCGAATCCCGGTCTCTTCGTGACGGCGAGCCAGGGCACGCTGTTCCTGGACGAGATCGGCGAGATGCCCCTGCAACTGCAGGTCAAGCTGCTCCGGGCTATCGAGGACAAGTGCATCCTGCCGGTGGGAGCAACCAAGGCGATCCCCGTGGACGCCCGGATCATCGCGAGCACGAACCGCGACCTCGAGCATGAGGTCGCGGCCGGACGCTTCCGCGAGGATCTCTTCTGCCGGCTCAACGTCGTGCACCTTAGGGTGCCGCCGCTCCGCGAGCGGCGCGCCGACATTCCGTTGCTCGTCGACCATCTAGTGGAACAGCTCAACGCCAAGCTCGGTACGCGCTGTCTCGGCGTCGAGAGGGACGCGCTGTGGGCGCTCGTCGGCCGCCCGTGGGAGGGCAACGTGCGCGAGCTCGAGAACGTCCTCGAGCGAGCCATGGTCCTCGGCGGCGACCTGGTCTCGATGCGCGAACTGTCGTCGGATCAGGGGGCCGCCAGCGGGACGACGCCCCGGGACCTTCGGGGAGCCGTGCGGCGGTTCGAGCGCCAGCACGTACTCGACGTGCTCGCGGCGACTCAGTCCGACAAGCGCAAGGCGGCCCGCCTGCTGGGGATCAGCTTGGCTTCCTTCTACCGCAAGCTTCGCGGCGAAGGCGACGAGACGGGGCCGCCTGCCCCGAGATAGCTCAGAGGGCCGACAGGGTTCTCAGGTAGGCGAGCACGTCGGCCTCGAAGTCGAGGATCGTCTCTCCGAAGGCGCGATCGAAGTTCCCGCGGCGGTCCGTCGAATTCCTGAACGATGCGAAGTACGCTTTCATTCGATCGAATCCCCGCTGTTCGATCAGGTAGTCGGTCATCAGGAACGCGAGCTGATAGGTCCCGAGGGCGCCCTCGCGCGTGTGCCAGTCCGTGAAGCCTCGCGGAGTGCCGCGGGCCTCGAGATCGAGCCCACTCTCGAGCCGCGTTGCGTGGAGATGAAGGCCCGACGTCGCCGCCATGCGCCGGCGTCCCATCGAATCGAGGCCGAGGCGCTCGAGCGTGGAGTAGGCGACCCATTCGGCCATCCCCTCGGCGAGCCACTGCTCGCCGCGTCCTTCCCCGCCGGCGAGCTGGATCTGCGCCACATGGGCCAGCTCGTGGGCGATGAGACGGAGCCACTCGCGATCGCTCCGGTCTCGAGGCCGGTCGTACAGGAGCACCTGCCCGCGCGTGACCACGCCGATCGCAAAGTCACTCATCTCCGCGGCGAGGAGCGGCGAGACCCGGCCGTCCCGGATGAGGCCCTGCTCAAAGGCCAGGCGTCCACCGTAGACGTGCACCGTCAGATGGTCAGGGACCCCGAGCCCCAGATGCGACGAGATGATCGCGGCGATCCCGCGAACGGCTTCTTCGGTCGTTCCGAGTGCTCGGGCGTTGGTCGGCACGACCAGCGAGATCAGCGAAAGCGGCGTGACCGTCCGGCTGCGGCTGCTCCCGCCGAGGGTGGTCGCGATGGCGGACAGGACGAGCATACACAGGACGACGCTGACTCGACGCACTGAGGGCTGCACACACTCCTTCGAGCGAGAGTCCGCAGGAACCGACGGGTTCGGCGGGGACCGCGCTTCCTACGTCGGGGCGATTGTCACATGCGCGGGCCAGCCTGTGAAGAGCTTCCGCCGGCCAGAATCCTCGCGGCGGGGGCCGGGGCCCCGCCGCGAGGACGCAAGATTTACCTGGTGGGCGGTGGCGTCGGGGCGGTCGGGCTGCTGGCGGCCGGACCGCTGCCCGTGTCGGTCGGCGGAGAGGCCGCGGGGGGCTGCTCGCGGTTCGGTCTCTCGCCGAGCTTCCCGCTCTGGCCCGAGTCGTTGCAAGCTACCGCGGCGCTCGTGAGGAGCGCGAGCGCGAAGAATGTCGTCAGGGCCTTTCTCATGCTCGATCCTCCTGGGGCGACGCCCCTATCCCTTGATTTGCACCGACGTTGCGACCTTTTGACCGCCCCGCTCCTGGTATTCGGCGACGATCATCGCGCCCGGCTTCAACTGGGCCCGGGACACCTTGACCGAGCTCGGGATCGACAGCGTCGTTCCGTCGTCGAGGGTCACGGTGCTCCCTTGCACGCTCGTGATCGTGCCCTCAACGCGCTTGTCGGCGTTCATCTCCATCGACTTCTGCTGTTCCATTGACCTCGGCTGGGGCGAATCGCCCTTCGGCATCTGCGCGAGCGCACCGCCGACACCGAGCGCACCCGTCAACAGGACCGCGAGAACCGCTGCGAGAACCCGATGCATGGTGACCTCCTTCGTGTTGCGACGTGGCCTCGGCACGACCATCCCGGCCCAGCGACACGGCGAGCAAGCGAAATGCCACGGCCATGGCCAGGCATTCTCACGTGATTTCATTGGTTTAGAGACAAGCGCCGCCGGAACGGGCGCGTAACCAGTACACGACAGAGCGAAAGAAATTCTCGCTGGCGCTCCAACCGGCCATCGGCCCACGGCCGCGAAGCCTTGTGCGACCGCCGAGTAGAATTTGCCGCGCGGCATGTAGAAGTTTTTACGCATCTGTCCGCCTGCGCACGCCGATCGCCGGACTGGTCGCCCGTAAATTCAGGTCCCGTCGCGAGCATGGCGCTGGCATGCGCTTCGCAGACCACGGGTAACACCACACCAAGGAGGTTCGTGATGGACGTCGGCCGCTTCGGCGCGCTCGAGGAGCTCAGCAGTCCTTGTCGCTGTGGAGTAGACCCCGCGGCTCACCACTTCGGTTGTCTCGAATGCGGAGGCGCCTGTTGCTCGGTCTGCGCGATCACCCTCGAGTCGGTCGCCTATTGCCGTCATTGTGCGGCGGCGCTGGTCGGCAGCGACGTCGCGAAGCCGGGCTCCTTCGAGATCCTTTGAGGAGAACATCGAGCGTGTCCGCCGACTGCGACCGCACCCGCCCAGGAACGCAGAACGCTTCGGCCCGACAGCCATTCGTTCTCGAGGCGCAGCGCGCGCTTCGCGATCTCGGTTTCGATCCCGGTCCGATCGACGGGATCTGCGGCCCCAAAACGCGGGCAGCGCTGGAGAAGTATCAGATAACGGAGAAGCTCCCGGCGACGGGCGAGCTCGACGGGCTCACCCTCGAGCGTCTCGACGTCTACCGGCGTTTATTCCGCCCGACGCGTGAGCTGTGAGCAGGTTGTGGCCGCTGGCCTGGACGGCGGTGGCATTCACCGCGGCCACTCTGGCCTCACTCTGGGCCGGCTTCTCCTGAGGGCCGTACCGAGGTGGCTGCGGCGCGAGGGCGTCGGCGTTTCGGTGGAAGGTCGCGCCGCGTGACGTGCCGTGTACAAGCCGGGGCCCGTACCGTAGAATGCCGTTCAGGGAGGGCGCCATGGCCAACGCTCCGCTGCCGCCGCGCGGTATCAATCACATGGTTCTCAACGTCCGGAACCTCGAGGTGTCGCACAAGTTCTGGACGGACATCATCGGCTTTCGATGTGTGGCCGAGCTCAAGCCCATTCCCGGGCGCCAGCGTCCGAAAATGCGCTTCTATAGCGGGCTCGACGCTCACGGCGACGTGACCCATCACGATCTGGCGCTGGCCGAGGTGCCGGGAAGCCAGGCCGGCGAGGCCGAGGCGTGGAACCTGATGCCGAACCGGGTCGGGCTGAATCACGTCGCGATCGCGTGGCCGGACCGCGAGTCGTGGCTCAAGCAGGTCGCCTTCCTGCAAGAAAAGGGCGTGCCCTTCCTCCGCCGCGTGAACCACGGCATGACGCACAGCGTGTACATCGCGGATCCCGACGGTCACGGCATCGAGGTGCTCTACGAGCTGCCGCGCGAGGTGTGGGCTGGCGACATCGACGGCGCCCAGAACTACGCGGAGATGCTACCCACTGACGGGCCGGAAGCGCTGGTCGATCGGACGGAGAACCCCGTCTTCGCCGGAGAGAAGCAGGCCCTCTCCCGCTAGGCGGGCCAGCCGAGCCACTCCGAGAGGCCTCGGCCCATGATCCACTCCTTGTCCTGGGCCGAGAGCCACGGTAGCTCCTCCGTGAAGAGCGTCACCGCCTGACGCCACGGACACGGCAGCCGCGTCCAGTCCGTGCCCCAGAACATCCGGCTCGGCCCGAACGCGTCGTACACGCGCCGGATGTGCGGGTGCACGTCGGGGAACGGATAGGGCGTGACCGCATAGCAGGGGAGCGCCGACGCCTTGACGGCGATGTTCGGCCTCCGCGCCAGCCCGCAGAGCTCCGGGATCCCCGCGAAGGCCTCGTCCCCTTTTGAGCCGCTGCGGATCCCCATGTGGTCGATGACGATCTTGAGCCCGGGATGTCGCTCGGCGACGCGATCGACGGCCGGCAGCTGGCCCCAGACCGACATCATCACCGGAACGCCGGCGCGCTCCGCGGCCGGCCACAGCCAGTCGGCGGTGCCGTCCGTCAGCCACGGCCGCTGCTCGGCGGTGTTGAACGTGAAGCGCATGCCGAGCATGCCCGGCGCTTTTCTCCAGCCCGCGACGAGGGCGCGGCTCTCGGGCTTCTCGAGCGCGAGGCGGCCCATCACGGCGAAGCGATCGGGATGCAGGCGCGCCGCCTCCAGGGCCAGGTCGTTGCGCTCACCCTCCCACGAGGGTGGCACGATGACGGCGCGGTCGACGCCGGCTTCCTTCATGCCGGCCAGCGCCATGTCCTTCGTGACCGGGTAGGGCTTCTGGGCGCGCTGGGCCCCGCCGGGCGGCCACGGACGCTCGGGAGTGTCGGCGCCCCAGAGATGGATCTGGGCGTCGACGACGAGCATCGCCCGGCTCAGGCCCTTCGGGCGGCCGGCCCGCGCAGCAGCCTGCCCGGGAGCGCGCCGGTGTGCTTGCCGTCGCGCAGCAGGACCTCGCCGTTGACGATCGTTGCGGCGATGCCGCGCGTGCGCTGCACGAGGCGGCGCGCGCCGGCGGGCAGGTCGTCCACGATTTCCGGCATCTCGGCGGCGATGGTGTCCGGATCGAAGACCACGAAGTCGGCGGCCATCCCCTCGCGAACGAGCCCGCGGTCGGCGAAGCCCCACAAGGTCGCCGGGACCAGCGTCAGCATCCGCACCGCCTGCTCGAGGGTGAAGGCCTGCTTGCGCCGCACCCAGTGATAGAGCAGGTGAGTCTGGAGCGACGAGTCCATGAGCTGCGAGACGTGTGCGCCCGAATCGGAGAAGGTGACCACGGCCCGCGGATGGCGCATCAGCTCGAGGGCGTAGTCCTGGTCCTCGTTGGCGACCGGCTGGAGGAAGAAGAAGTCGAGATCCTTCGCCAGCGCGAGGTCGATCATGGTCTCCGCCGGATGCTGGCCGCGCTCGCGGGCGACCTCGGAGACCGTGCGATGCGGTCCCTCCACGGTATCGAACACGAGGAGCCGGTCGTAGTCAGCGAGCTTTGGCTCGGCCCCGACTGGCCGGCGCCCGTCGTTCCCACCCGACGCCGCGATGAGCCGACGGCGTAGCTCGGGGTCGTGGAGCCGCCGCTGCTGCTCGGCGAGCGGCAGCGCGCGCAGCTCCTTCCACACGGGGAGGTAGTCGAAGGGCGTCTGCGTCTTGAAGGAGAGCAGCGTGGAGAGCGAGCGGCTGTGCACTTGAGCGAACATGCGCCCGCCGGCCGCGGCGGTCTCGTCGAGCAGGGCGAGATACTTCCGCCACACGTCGGGCACGTCGCGGCGGCTGAAGACCCCGAACGTCACGGGCCGGCCCGACTCGACGGCGAGGTCGCGCAGCCGGACGTGGTAGTCGCGCAGCCCCGGATCGTTCGGGGCCCGGTCCACGCCTTCGCCGGCGATCTCGAACAGGCCGGCGTTCAGCTCGCCCATCACGCCGACGAGCCGCCGCACCTCGTCCCACGTGGCCACGCGGCTGGCGACGCGGCGTCCATCCGGCGTCTCGTGGGCTGGCGAACGCGAGGTCGTGAATCCGATCGCGCCGGCGCGGATGGCGTCGCGCACCTCGCGCGCCATTGCGTTGAGATCGTCCTCGCTGGCCGCCTGCTCGAAGGCGCGCTCGCCCATCACGTAGGTGCGGACGGCCGAGTGGCCGACGTAGCCCGCGTAGTTGATCCCCTTGGGCAAGGCGTCGAGGCAGTCGAGGAACTCCGGATAGGTGGTCCAGCGCCACTGGATGCCCGCTTCCATGGCGGCGGGCGGAATGTCCTCGGCCCGCTGGAGGTTGCGGACGACGAGGTGCTTGTTCTCCTTGGCGCACGGCGCGAGCGTGAAGCCGCAATTGCCCATCACGACGCTGGTGATGCCGTGCCAGCACGACGAGGTCCCGAGCGGATCCCAAAAGATCTGCGCGTCCATGTGCGTGTGGCCATCGATGAAGCCGGGCGCGACCACCTGGCCCTCGGCGTCGAGCACCTCGCGGGCGCGCTCGCGAATGCGTCCGATCGTGACGATGCGCCCGTGCCGAACGCCGACGTCGGCCCGATACCGCGGAAGCCCCGTTCCATCGACGACGGTTCCGTTCTTGATCACCAGGTCGTAGGACATTCTCGAATCCTCTCTCTATTCATAGGCGCGCCTCGGCCGGCGGGGCCCCAGCCCCGCGACGGCCTGCAGCGCGCACATCTCAGATCCGGAACGCTCGCGTTATCGCTGTCCCTGGGCGCGGTCGGCGACCTGGACGGCCTTCTTGTCGGGATCGAAGCGGAGCGTCTTCTGCTGCTCGACGTCACCGCCGGTGACCCGGATGAAGAACGTGTCGTCGCCGTACTCGATCGAATGGATGTCGCCGACGGCGAACGCGGAGGCCTTGCCGGGCTCGTTCATGAAATCCCGCGAGATCTCGATGTCCGCGTAGCCGGGCTTGCTGCCGTCGTCGAGCCGCCGCCACCGGCGCATGCGCGTCGGGTTCTTGTAGTTGCCGTAGATCACCCAGCACGGGCCATGATCGTGCGGGACGGACTTGCCGCCCTTCTCCCGGCCGTGGACGAGCACGTGCACGTCGGTCTCGGGATCGTGGCCGATCGTCGTGCGCTCGCGGTAGGGGACCGGATCGCCCAGGTGCTTCTTGAGCAGCTCCGGGTTGCGCAAGAGCTTCTCCAGGTGATCGCGGATCTCGGCGAGCCCAGACGGCACGCCCTTGGCCTTGATGGTCGCGCGCGTATCGGCGAGGAACTGGTCGAGGGTGTACCCGGCGTCCGTGGCCATGGCGGTCTCCTTTCAGTCAGCGCTCCTCTTGTAGCATACTTGGCGGCCATGAAAGTCTTCGTGTTCGACCTCTTGCCGTACAGCGAGCACCTCGATCATCTCAAGAACGGCAAGGAGCTTCCGTGGCCCTTGCCCCGGCGCCATTTCAAGCCCGAGGTGGCCGTGCGGACCTATGCCGAGCATCTGGCGGCGTGGGAAGCGATGGACCGGCTGGGCTACGACGGCGTGGGGTTCAACGAGCACCACACCTCGCCCTACGGGCTCATGAACTCGCCCAATCTGCTGGCCGCCGCGGCCGCGCAAAGGACGCAGCGGCTCAAGCTCCTCATGTACGGCAACCTGCTGCCCCTCCACGATCCGCTTCGGTTGGCCGAGGAGCTGGCGATGCTCGACTGCATGTCGAACGGACGCATCGTCTCCGGCTTTGCCCGAGGGATCCCACGCGAGCACAACGTCTACGGCGTGCCGCTCGCCGATTCGCGGGCCCGCTTCGAGGAGGCCTGGGAGATCATCTACCGGGCGTGGACGGAGGAGGTCTTCTCCTACGCGGGCCAGTTCTGGTCGTATCGCGACGTCGCCATCTGGCCTAGACCAGTCCAGCAGCCGCACCCGCCGGTCTGGGTGCCGGTCACCGGCAGCAAGGAGACGATCGAGTGGGCGGGGCGTCACAACATCCCGATCACGCCAGGGCTGGCTCCGCTGCGCGGACTGCGCGAGGACATCATCGACTACTACACGCGCTGCCTGGGTCAGCACGGCCACCGCCTGACGCCGGACCATCTGATCATCCAGGCCAGCGCCTACGTCGCCGACAGCAAGGCCCAGGCGGTGCGGGAGGCCGGTCCGTACACGCTCTACTTCAACCGGACTCTCTTCAGTCACGGCAACATCACGGAGACGAGCCTGCAGCGTGACGCCGGCTATCTGAGCTCGTCGTCGTTCGACTACCTGCGCCCGGAGAATCTGCCCGCGGTGTCCGGCTCGCGCGAGCGCTATCGCGACATGACCATGGCCGACGTCGAGCGCGAGGCCGAGCACATGCCCTGGGGCACCGCCGACGAGGTGATCGAGCGGATCATCTCGGCCGCCGATCACGCCGGCGCCGGCACCGTGCTCGTGAACATGAACCGCGGCGCCATGCCGCACGAGATGTTCATGGAGCAGGTGCACCGCTTCGGCGGCAAGGTGCTTCCCGCGCTCCAGGCACACGCCGTTCGCGCTCGATGACCGTCCGCCGCGCCGGCCTGCTCGTGGCGGCCTTCGCGCTGGGTCTCTGGCCGGCGTCCGCGCCCGCAGCCGACCCGAGTCCCGAGATTCTCGCTCGCGGCAAGTACGTATTCGCGACCGCCGGCGGCTGCGGCTGCCATACGCCGCCGGACGCGGTCGGACTGAATGCCGGCGGTCAGAAATTCGAGCTGCTGGTCGGCACGGTCTACTCGCGCAACATCACGCCCGATGGAGAGACGGGCATCGGGAATTGGACCGACGCGCAGGTGGCAAACGCGATCCGCCGCGGGGAGCGTCCGGACGGCTCGCGGCTGTTCCCCGTCCACCCGTACAAGTACCTCGCGAACATCGCGGACGACGAGATCGACGCGCTGGTCGCGTATCTGAAGAGCGTGAAGCCGATCAAGTCGACTGTTCCGCCGCGATCCCTGAGGATTCCGGTGCCGCCCTTGACCGTTCCGGCCTCTCCGAAGGTGGCGCCGCGCGAGGGCCTGGAGCGTGGACGGTATCTCGCCGGCGGCGCGGCGCATTGCGCCGACTGCCACACGCCGCGGCGGTTTGACGGCTCGCCGGACGATGCGAAATTCATGGCGGGAGGTCTCGGACCCGAGGGCAGCATGCCCTCCAACATCACCTCGCACTACGAGACTGGTATCGGCCGCTGGAGCGAGGCTCAGGTCGCGCGGTTCCTGAAGACCGGCGTGAAGCCCTCGGGAGAGGGAGCGTTCTCGCTGATGCGGGTGGTCATCACGGGCACGTCGGCCGGCTTCAAGGACCTCACGGACGCCGACGCGCTCGCGATCGCGCGCTACATCAAGACCGTCCCGCCGATTGAGAACAAGGTGCGCTAGCGCGCCGCGTGCGGCGCGCTCGCGTTGCTACGCGTCCTCGTCGCGCGCGCCCGACGTGCGCTGCTTGAACTCGGCCGGCGCCTGGCGGCCCCGCTCCGTGAAGGCGCGCCGGATCGCTTCGACGTTCGGGCTGAAGATGTCCTTCCGGTTGCCGCGCGCCCACTCGTTCGACCCGCGCGTCGTCTCGATGGAGCCCTGGAACCGCGGCATGACGTAGCGGGCGAAGAGCTCGTAGGACCGCAGCGTCTGCTCCCGCGTCGCCCACTCGTGGGCGCGGAAGAGCACGCCGCCGAAGCCGCCGTCGCTCAGCCGCCACAGATGCTCGATGCCGCGCACCACCGTGTCGACCGAGCCGACGAGCGTGGTGCCCATCTTAACGCCCTCGGTGAGCGGATCGTCGGAGCGGCCGGGCGGCCGGCCGAGCGTCTCCTCGAAATAGGTGACCGTCTCGTGCCGCTCGGAGCGCTTGACCTGACGCAGCGCTTCCTCGTCGTCCTCGGCCACGTGCACGTTGACGACGAGCCGCCATTCTTTCCGGTCCATCCGCTTGCCGTGCTTGGCCGCCGTCTCCTCGGCGATCTTCCACTGATTGGCGAGCGCCTCCGGTCCGCCGGGCAGCCCCGCGCCGAGCGAGAGCACCCCGAGGCCGTGGCGGCCGGCGGCGACCACACCGGACGGGGTCATGACGCTCGCGACCGCGATGGGGAAGCACGGCTCGGTGTACGGCGCCAGGTGCAGACGCGCCTGTCGCAGCTCGAACCAGTCGGTCTTCATCGTCACCGGCTCCTCGCACTTCAGGAGGAGCATGATGGCGTCCAGCGCCTCGTCCATCCGCGGGCGCTGGGTGACCGGCTCGATCCCGAGCATGTAGGCGTCGGACACGAGCGCGCCCGGCCCGCAGCCGAGCATCGAGCGGCCGCGCGTCATGTGGTCGAGCTGCACGAACCGTTGCGCCACCAGCAGCGGGTGGTGATAGGGCAGGCTCGTCACGCCCGAGCCGAGCATGATGTGACGCGTGCGCTCGGCCGCGGCGGCGATGAAGATTTCAGGCGACGCGATCAGCTCCCATCCCGCCGAATGATGCTCGCCGATCCAGACCTCGTCGTAGCCGAGGTAGTCGAGCCATTCGATCAGCTCCATGTCGCGGGAGAGGGCCAGCGTGGGGTTCTCGCCGATGCGATGAAACGGGGCCAGGAAGATTCCGAATTTCATTCCCTTGTGGGTCATGGTGCCTTGATCCTAGCACGCTTCGTCAGCACGCGGACCACCACCAGGACGACCGCGCCGACCAGCAGCGTGAGCCCGGCGAACACGATCGCCGCCATCAGCGGGCTCATGGGCGCATCGCGGAGAGGGCCGCCGTGGTCGGCGGCCGCCGGAGCGACGGCGACGAGGCTCGTGAGCAGGCGGTTCACGCCGAGGACTTCGCCGCCGCCTGAAGCTCCCGCACGTGCTCGGCCCAGTGCCGGGCGAGCACCTCGAGCCGCTGCCGGCCGGTCACCAGCTCGCCGTTGGGGCGTCGAAAGCACGGCTTGTCGATGTCGGAGGCGTTGCGCGCGGCATGCCCGAGCCGGGCGTGCGCCTGGCGGAGCTGGGTCAAGAGCTCGTCGAAGCTCTCGCGCTCGTGGAGCCGCCGGCACACCTCGTTGATTCCGTCGGCGTCGGTTGGCAATGGCCAGGGCGGACCGCCGAGCGCCGCGGACTGCAGGCCCCAGGCGGTCGCGTCGTGGAAATAGATGAAGTGCATGAGCACGTCGCGCGCGTGCCACCGGTCAACCCGCGCGGCGGTCGCGCGCCCTGCGCCGTCGAAGTAGGCCAGGGTGTCACGGACGACGCGATCGAGTTCGGCAACGAGCGCTTCCTTCGAAGACGGCGTGGCCATTGATCGCTCCCTTCGGTGCAGTGGTTCTGCTGCCGGCATCGTAGTGGCAGTCGACGGGAGAGGCAATCGGGCCCGAACGGTCGAACCGGCCCACGACTAACCTCGGCGGACGAGCTCGGCGGCCTCGACGATCGCCCGAAGCTTGTCCTCGGCGACCCTCGCCGACGCGACGGGATTGTCGGCGAACGTCGCGAAGCCGCAGTCGGGCGTCAGCAGCACGCGCTCGGCGCCGAAGAGCTCCACCGCTCGCCGCGCGCGGGCGGCGATCTCCTCCCTGGGCTCGATCCGCTCGTGCTTCTGGTTGACGACGCCGACGCCGATTCGCACGTCTCGGGGAAGGTCGGCCAGCACGTCGAGCTCGCCGGCCCGGGCTGTGCACAGCTCGAGGAAGAGCGTGCCGACATCGACCCGCGAGAGGAGCGACAGCAACGGCCGGTAGTCGCCGGCCAGCGCGGCCTCTTCGTTTCGCGTCCAGTTTCCGCGGCAGATGTGGAGCCCGAGGCGGGCGCGCGGCAGACCGGCGACGACCTGGTTGACAAGCCGCTCGGCGAACGCGAGCTCGCCGAGGGCGTCGCCCTTTTCGCTGAGCGCGCCGCACATGAAGCTGCGGGTGTTCTTGGCGCCGGTGAACACCACTTCCGAGAGCACCGGCTCGTCGAGCTGGACCAGCGCCACGCCGGCCGCGAGCAGGAAGTGGAGCTCCTCCCGCAGCACCCGCACGATGTCCTCGGCCAATTGCTCGCGTGACTTGTACACGCGATCCGAGACGCATTCCAGCCACATGAGCCGCGTGAGCAGATAGGGGCCGGGAAGCGCGACCTTCACCGGCCGGTCCGTGAGGGTGCGCACGAACGCGTGCTCATGGCCGGCCAGCGGACGGCTTCGGCCGAGCGGACCGAAGAGGGCGGGATGGCGGACTTCGGACGCCGGCACGTCCAGCGAGCGCATCTCCTTCTCGAGCTTCTCCGGATCGTCGACGAGCGGCAGCAGGTCGGTGAGCGGAATGAGCTGGCAGTTGTCGAGACGCCCACCCACGAAGCTCGCGTAGTTGTCGCGACGCTGCTCACCGTCAGTGACGACGTTGACGCCGGCCCGAAGCTGGGCGTCAACGGCCAGACGCACGGCGTCGTCGCCGGTCGCCTCGAACTCGGCTTCGCCCAGGCGCCCTTCGAGATGCTCGTGGATGGCCTGAAGCATCCAGCGCGGGCGCGGCCAGCTCCCCACGCCCATCACCGCCAGCGCGGGGACCGCCGGCGCCGGCGCGGGGTGGGGCAGCGCCGCGGGCACGGTGACCTCGGTCGGCCGGTGGGAGGGCGGCGCGAGCGCCGAGGCCGGCGGCCGCCGAATCGGCTGGCGCTCGGCGAGCGTGCCCTTGCAGACGAGGAAACTCCGCTCCTTGCCACGCCGCACGAGCGAGACGAGCTCATTGCCGGTCATCCGACACCAGGCCGGGAAGTCCTCCTCGACCGAGATCTCCGTGGAGCGGAACTCCAGGAGCTGGCCCCGCTCCAGCGGATCGATGTGCTGCCGGATGAGGAGCAGGAGCCCGTTGCCGCAGTCCAGATCGCCGCCGTCGAACCTGACGTCGGCCTCGAGCGGATGACGGTCAACGGGCTCCATCGGGTTCTCAGTAGCTGACGGAGGGGCTCCCCTCCGAGAGGAACTCGACGAGCTTCGCGCCGCCGACGATGGCGGCGCCGGCCACCAGATTGTTCTCGTCGAGCTTGCGCTTCTTGAAGCACGGCGAGCAGACGTAGATGGACCCGCCGGCCTTCGCGAAGTTGTCCATCAGCTCGCGCAGCGGCGCGAACCCCTCCTCGCGGATGTCGTCCGCGTAGCCCTTCTGCGCGAGGCGGACGCCCTCGACGCTCAGGAACACGAGCGTCTCCTTACCCGAGCCGACCGCTGCGTTGGCGACCACGAAGGCCACCGTCGCCTTGTCCTGGTTGTCCTTCGCGTGCGTGAGGCTGACACAGAATCGGTTCGCCATGGCTCACTTCTCCTTTCGACGGATCTGGTAGACGGGATGCTGCGCTGCGATCAATTTGTGACCGGTCATGCGGCACCACGCCGGAATGTCGGCGCGGGCTCCCGGATCGTGTGCGGTGAGGGTCAGCACCTGACCGGGCCGCATCGCTTCCAGGCGCTGCCGGAGCTCGAGCACGAGGTCGCCGCACCCGAGGTCGCCCGCATCCCACCGGGCATTCACGCCTCGCTCCGCTCCCCGTTCTTCTCATAGATCTGCTCGATCGTGCGCGCGTCGAGCCGCGAGGCCGCCGCGTCCTCGACAAGGCGCCCGTCGCGAAGCGCCACGATGCGGTCGGCATACGCGCGGGCCAGGTGCACCTGGTGAAGGCTTGCGATCACCGTCACGCCGGTCGAGACGGCCGAGCGGAGCGACGCCAGCACGGTGGCCGAGGACTCGGGATCGAGACTCGCCACCGGCTCGTCGGCCAGGATGATCTTCGCATCCTGCGCCAGGGCGCGCGCGATGGCGACCCGCTGTTGCTGACCGCCCGAGAGCTCGTCGGCCCGCGTCCCGGCGCGGTCGACGAGACCGACGGTGTCCAGGCACCCGAGCGCCAGCTGCCGATCGCTCCGCTTGAAGCGGCGCAGGATCACGCGCCACGTCGGCACGTCGGCCAGGCGGCCGACCAGCACGTTTTCGAGCGCCGACAGCCGGCGGATCAGATTGAACTGCTGAAAGATCAGCGCGAGCTGGCGGCGGGCCGATCGAAGCTCGCGCGGGCTCTGCCAGATGTCGCGCCCCACGACGCTGACCGTGCCGGCGTCCGGCCGCGTGAGACCAGTGAGGCACCGGAAGAGCGTCGTCTTGCCGGCGCCGCTGGGCCCGAGCACGGCCACGAACTCGCCGGGCCGGACGGTGAACGACACGTCGGCGAGCGCGGTGATAGCGGGCGGGAAGCGCTTGGTCAGCCGCTCGACGCGGGCGACCGGCTCGAGGGGCCGGGACGCCGGGATCATTCGAGCTTCCGTCGCAGCCATTCGCTCGTGTGGTCGATAACGGTGACTGTTACCAGGATCAACAGAATGATGGTCAGAAGACGCGGGAAGAGCAAGAGGTCCATCGAGTTCTTGAGCTCCTGGCCGATGCCGCCGGCGCCCACCACGCCGAGGACGGTCGAGGCCCGGACGTTGAACTCCCACCAGAAGAGGCCGACCGATACCATGCTGGGCGCGACATCCGGCAGGAGCGCGAACGCGATCACCTTGACGCGCGACGCGCCCGTCGCTGCCGCGGGTTCGAGGGGCCCCGGCGGGATATTCTCGATCGCCTCGGCCCAGAGCTTCGCAGTACTGCCCCAGGTGTGAAACGCGATGCCGAGGACGCCGGCGAACGGCCCGAGACCTACAGCAGCGACGAAGAGCAGCGCGAACACGAACGAGTCAACGCCGCGCAGCGCGTTGAGGAACCAGCGAGCCGGATAGTAGAGCGCCAAACTCGGCGTCACGTTGCGCGCCGCTATCACGCAGAGCGGGAGCGCCAGCAAGGCGGCCGCCGTCGTGCCGATCGCCGCCATCGCGATCGTCTCGGCCGTGCGGAGCAGCAGGACCGGCAGCTCGTCGGTGGCGGGCGGCCACGCTTTCGCCGCCCAGCCCGCCATCTTCGGCAGGCCGGTGAGGAGCCGGCCCGGATCCACTCTGGCGAGGTGCCAGCTCGCTGAGTAGAACGCGCCGAGGAGCACCAGGACCACCACGAAGCGGAGCCGGCGGCCCGACCACCACGCCACGACGGGCTCGGAGTACTCGCCGGCCCGTCGTGCGACCGTCGCCATCTACTTCTTCTTCAGGCGCCCGACGAGAATCCCGGCATCCTCGATCATCCGGTAGTTTTCGTGGGTGGCCGCCACGAAGCCCGTGTAGTGGTTCGGCAGAATCGTCTTGGCCTGAGCCTCGCTGATGCCGAGCAGCGTCTTCTGGATCCGGTCCGCAAGCGCGGCGTCGAAGTCCTTCGGGACGGCGATGGCGTCGTTCGGCAGGGGATCGGAGGTCCACACGACCTCGGTTGCGTTCCGCTCGAGCTTGCCGCTCTCGATCATGGCGTTACGGTTACGGTCGAAGTCGGTCGCGCAGTCGACCTGGCCGCTGGCGACACCGATCTCGTTGGCCGCGTGCGTGGCGCCGTCCGAGTAGTCGAACAGCTGCTTGGGGTCGAGGTTCCGGCGCTTGAACCACGAGGTCGGGATGAGCCAGCCGAGGTCGAGCCGACGTCGGCGAACGAGACCCGCTTACCCTTGGCGCCGTCCGGCCAGCTCTTCACGAGGCCGGGCTTACACGCCACGATCGCGTGATAGATCGGCTTGCCGTCGTACTTTGCGGTCGCGATGGCACGGGCGCCGGAATCGTCATTGGCGAGGACGTAGCCCCACGGACCCATCCATGCGAGGTCCACCTGCTTGTTGGCGAGCGCCACGGAGATGCCGGCCCAGTCCGTCGTGGCGGTCAGGCCGAAGTCACGACCGAGCTCCTTAGCCAGGTACGCGAAGAACGGCTCATAGGCCTTCTTCGTCTCCGACGGCGTTGGCTGCAGCGGCCCCACGCCGAAGCGGAGCTTGCCGCCCTGGGCGTCGGCGATCGACGTGAGCCCGCTCGCCGCGATGAGTGCCAGACCGAGAAATACCAATAGACAGTGCGTTCGCCCTCTCATGAACGTGTCGGTCTCCTTGTGGAGCGCCGAAATTCCTGGCGGTCCGAGCGGAGCCTATAGGTAATTTTCTTTTTTGCAAATCGGGATTGCCGATGGAAGGCGCCGCCCGCATCGACGGGTGGCGCTCCTGCTTCAGGCGCGCTTGAGGGCGGACAGGACCCTTTCGCCGAAGAGCCGGATGTTCTTCTGGGCGAGCGCGTGGGGCAGGGAGCCGAACTGGAAGAGCCCCACGAGGACGCCAACTCCCAGCTCGCGGGCCTGGCCCTGGATCTCGCGGACGACGTGGTCGGGGTCGCCGATGATCGTCAGGCCCTCGCGCTGGCAGAGGTCGAAATCGAGCTCGTAGAGCGGGACGTCCTCGGCCTTCTCGATTTGTGCCGGCCGCGGTGGCGCCGACTGGCCCATGAGCGCCATGGAGCCGCGGTGATAACTCAGGAGCTTCTTCCAGAAGTAATCGACATGCGGCTCGGCTTCCTCGCGGGCGCGCGCGTTCGTCTCGGCGACGTAGACATGACGCACGAGGTGGCAGTGTTCGGGCCCGGGCGTCCAGCCGTGCTTCCTCGCCAACTCGCGGTAACGATCGAAGACGGCGCGAACCCGCCGATTCGACCGGTAGGCGGAGCCGGTCGGCACGCGGCGGCTGGCGGCGATCTCGAGCCCCTCGTCGCTGTCGGCGGGCAAGATGATCGGCGGGTGCGGCTCCTGGAGCGGCCGCGGCCAGATGGAGACGCGATCGTAGTCGAAGTACTTGCCGCGCCACTGGAAGGGCTGGCGCTCCGTCCACGCTTTCACGATCAGATCCCACGCCTCGGTCAGGCGGGGCCGCGCGTCGGCGAGCGGCACGCTGTAGGCGAGGAACTCCTGGGGCACGCCGCGCACGAAGCCCGAGATGATGCGCCCGCCCGACATGACGTCGAGCATTGCGACCTCTTCGGCCAGCCGGACCGGATTGGCGTGGAGCGCCGGCAGGTTGCCGAAGATTCCAATCTTGATCCGCTGGGTTCGCTGCGTCAGCACCGCGGCGATCAGGTTGGGCGAGGGCATGAGTCCGTAGGGCTTGGCGTGGTGCTCGTTGATGCAGATCGCGTCGTAGCCGCACTCCTCGTAGAGCTCCATCTGCCGGAAGTGCTCGTCGTAGACTTGCCGGCCGAGCGCGGGATCGAAGAGCCGGTTCGAGTCCGGGTAGTACGAAGGCTCCGCGAGGTGCGGCCACGGCATCAGGTCGAACGCGTAGACTTGCATGCCACCCATCTTGAACGGCAGGCTATCATCAAATCGACGACGCCGACCCGCCAACCATCGTCAACAAGGAGGGCCCCATGGCAGCCAAGGCCGAAGCGCTGGCGAAACAGTTCGATGAGAAGGTGCAGGAAGCGACGGCGGTGCTCGAGCGGCTGACCGACGCCGACTGGAAGAAGACCACGGCGTCGGAGAAGTGGACGGTCGGCGTGGTGGCGCACCACCTCGCCGGGGCCCACGAGGCGATCGCCGGGATCATCAAGACCGTCGCGGCCGGGCAGGCCACCCATTTCACGATGGACATGCTCCACGACATGAACGCGAAGCACGCGAAGGAGCACGCCAACGCCACCAAGGCGGAGACCGTCGCGCTGCACAAGAAGAGCGCCGCGGCGGCGGCCGCGATGCTCCGCGGGTTCAGCGACGCCGACCTCGCCAAGAGCGGGGTTGTCCTCACGGGCATGCCCCCGATGAGCGGCGAGCAGATCGTTCACGGCGTCCTGCTCAATCACATCGACGAGCATCTCAAGAGCATCAGGGCGACGATCGGCAAGTAACGGCCAGGCTGCTGAAACAGGCCCATCTGCTTCGTTGCCGCCCGACCGCGCGCTCACCGTACATCCGGTACGCCTTCGCGCGCAGTCTTCGGGCGGCGTCTGGCATCTGGACCTGTTTGAGCAGCCCGGCTGCGCGAGGATCGGCTAGGCCGAGAGGCCGGGCCGCGGCCGCGCTCGAAGGTCGACGACGAGCAGGCCGAAGGCGACCAGCACCACCGCGGACGCGCTGAGCGTCAGCGACCACTGCACGCCGATCACGGCGCCGAGCACACCGACCGTCACTCCGCTTCCCACGCGCAGACCCAGCATCGAGGTGTTGAAAAGGCCCACCATGCTGCCGCGGAGGTGCGGCGGCGCCAGGAGCTGGATGATGGTCTGTGCCATCGACGTGAACGCGATGTTGAAGATGCCCGCCAGCACCAGGATGACCACCGCCGTCGGATAGCTCGCGGTCACCGGAAAGAGCGCCATCAGCACGCCCCAGACCCCCGCGCAGGCGATGGCCGTCCGCGGGCTCAGCCGGATGAACGCGGCGCTCTCGAGCAGCACGGCGCCGGTGATGGCCCCGACCGCGTTGGCGGCGAGCAGCAGGCTGTACCGGGTGCCCGCGTCGTCGGTCCCGAGGTGGTGAGCGTACTCCGGCATCTGAGCCTGGAACGCGTTGCCCACGAAGAACGACGTGGCCCCGCCCAGCACGATCATCATGACGATGCGGGTGTCGGCGCGGGCCTCGGCGAGTAGACGGGGAAAGTCGGCGAGACCGAGGCGGGGCGCGCGTCGGCTCCCTGAGTCGCGCAGGTGGCCGGTGTAGGGGATGCGCAGCAGGAAGAGCGTGAACGGCGCATACAGGACGATGTTGGCGAGGAGCCCGCCGCCCGGGCCGAGCAAAAGCATGAGCCCGCCGCCGACCGCGGGGCCGAAGAGGATCGCCAGATACCGGGCCGTGGCGTTCAGGCGGATGGCGCTCGGCAAACGTTCCGGGCCGACGATGTCGTGAATGATCAGCTGCGAGGCCGTTCCGCCGATCACCCCTGCGCCGCCGTGGATCAACAGGATTACCGCCGCGTGCCAGACGCGCAACGTTCCGGTGAGGAACAGCACGGCCCACGACAGCGACGCGAGCGCGAACAACCCCTGCGAGATCTGGATGAGCTTGCGGCAGTCGAAGCGATCGGCGAGCGCGCCGGCGTGGACCGAAAACAGGAGGAACGGCACCCAGTGGCTGATGACCGCGAAGCCGGCGAGCGTCGGCGAGTGGAACGCCTGGAAGATGACCCAGTAGCTGATGACGTGCTCGATGTTGTCGGCGATCCCGCTGAGGAGCACCAGGAGGAAGTAATGCCGGTAGTCACGATGGTGAAGCGCCCCGAACTTCGTGCCCGGCGAGGGCTCCGGGGCGGCGATTGGCGATCGACTCACTGCCCGCGATTATAATAGGGCTCTATGAAGGGCGTGACGTTACCGACCGAGACGGTGTTCGTGATGGAGGCCTCGCCGATCAAGTTCGGGCTCGGCGCCACGGACGAGATCGCGTACGACGTCCGCCGGCTCGGCCTCAAGCGCGTCCTGATCGTGACCGACCGTCACATCGGCGAGCTCGGGCTTCCCGACCGCATCCGCCTGCTCCTCGAGGAAGAGGGCATCAAGGCCGACGTCTACGACGGCGTCGAGATCGAGCCGACCGACCGGTCGATGGAGGAAGCCGCCGAGTACGCGCGCCAGCGCGAGCTCGACGGGCTCATCGCCGTCGGCGGCGGCAGCGCGCTCGATACGTGCAAGGCGGTCAACCTCTTGACGACCTATCCGGCGCCGCTCCTGGACTACATCAATCAGCCGGTCGGCAAGGGCCGCCCGGTGCCGGGCCCGCTCAAGCCGCTGATCGCCGTCCCGACGACGGCGGGAACCGGCAGCGAGACGACCGCGGTGGCCGTGACCCACGTCCTCGCTCACCACGTGAAGGCCGGCGTCTCGCACCGTCTCCTGCGCCCGGCCCTCGGGATCGTCGACCCGCTCAATACGCTCACCGCGCCGCCGGAAGTGACCGCCGCGGCCGGGTGCGACATCCTGACGCACGCGATCGAATCCTACACGACGCGCCCGTACAACGCGCGCGCCAAGCACCACCCGCCCGATCGTCCGGCCTACATCGGCGCCAACCCGGCGAGCGACATCTGGTGCGAGAAGGCCATCGAGTACGTCGGCAAGTACTTGCGCCGCGGCGTGCTGAGCGGGCTCGACCTCGAGGCGCGCGTGCACCTGGCGCTGGCCGCCAACTATGCGGGCGTGGGCTTCGGCAACGCGGGCGTGCACATCCCGCACGCGCTCGCCTATCCGATCGCCGGCCTGGTCCGCGACTACGTGCCGAGTGGGTATCGCACCACCCACGCGCTCGTCCCGCACGGCATCTCGGTCGTCGTGACCGCGCCGGCGACATTCCGGTTCACTTACGCCACGTCACCGGAGCGGCACCTGCGCGCCGCGGAGCTGATGGGAGTCCCTACCGCCGGCCTCTCCGAGCGCGAGGCGCGCGAGGCGCTGCCCAACGCGCTGCTCGCGCTCATGCGCGACGTCGGCGTTCCCAACGGGCTCGGTGAGCTCGGCTACGGCGAGCGGGACATTCCGGCGCTGCTGGAGGGCACGCTGAAGCAGCCGCGGCTTCTGAGCGGAGCGCCGCGGACGGTCGGGGCCGCCGAGATCACCGGAATCCTGCGCGACTCACTCCGCTGCTGGTAGGCCCTCAGGCATGCTCGCCGCGCACCGGGTAGCTCGGCGGCACGATCTCGTCGAGGGGCTTGCCGGTCCAGTGCCACTGGGGGATCAAGCGCCACAGGCGCTCGCCTTCCGTCTGAACGTCGCGTAGCAGCGCCTGCTCGTCGAGACGCATGGCTCGGCCGCTCTCCACAAGCGCCTGGCCGTCGACGATGACGGTCTCGACGTCGCGTCCGCTGCCGCAATCGACCAGCGCCTTGATCGGATCGTGCACCGCGCCATAGTGGAGGTGGCGCAGGTCGACCACGATGATGTCGGCCTTGGCGCCCGGCGCCAGCCGCCCGAGATCGTCGCGCCCGAGATGGCGCGCGCCGCCGAGCGTCGCCGCGTCGAAAACGTCCTGCGGCCGACCGACCCGGAAGCTTCCGTCCGCGAGCCGGCACATGAGCGCAGCCCAGCGCATCTCGTGGATCAGATCTTGCGGGTAGGTGTCCGTGCCGAGCGCGAGGTTGATGCCGAGAGCGCGATAGCGCTCGAACGACTCGAACTTCACGCCCATCTTGGCGTACTTGTAGGGCGCGTGGACGACGGTGACGCCGCTGTCGGCGAGCAGCTTCAGATCGTCGGCGTACGGGTAGTGGCACCAGGAGTGATCGTTGTGGAACACGCAGTGGCCCAGGCCGGTGCGCGGCTTGAGAAAGCCGATCGAGTGCAGGAGCTGGATCGGGGTCTGGCCATGTCGCTCCAGAATCTGATGGAACTCGCGCTGGTTCATCGCGGCGTGCAGCTGCATCGGCACGCCGAGGTCGTCGGCCCAGCGCCGCGCCTGACGGAGTAGCTCGGGCGTGCAGGTGTCGAGCTGACCCGGATAGAGCATCGCCTTGACGCGCCCGCCGTAGGCGCCGTCGTGCTCCTTGATGAAGGCGACCGCGCGCTCGAGCCCCGCGAAGCCCGCGGCTTCGTCCCATTCCCAGACGATCCGGCTGCCGTCGAAGGCGTAGCTGGCCGAGCGAAACGCGGGGCCGACGTAGGCGCGGACGCCGAGCTCTCCCACGAGCTTCGTGAACGCGGCCGGGCCGCCGGGCATTGTGCCGACGTCCATGATGGTGGTGGCGCCGGCGCGCAGCGCCGACCAGAGCCCGTAGGTTCCCGCCACGTCGGCACCGTCTCCGGCGCGGGGCACCGCGGCGCCCCGCCGGGGCGCGACGTAGCCAACGAAGTTGCTGCCGAAGTAATCGGCTTTGAGCCCGTCCAGGAAGACCGCCTGGCCCGCGTTGGTGGCGGCGTGAAGGTGACAGTTGATCAGGCCCGGCGACACGAGCTTGCCGGCGGCGTCGATCCGCCGATCGACCGGCCCGTCGAATGTCGCGCCGACGTGAACGACGCGATCGTCCTCGAAGACCACGCAGCCGTTGGGAATGAGCTCGTGCCCGCTTCCCGCGTAGGCGACCACCCAGCCGCCCTGGATCATCGTGCGCATCGTCGTTCCACCCTCCGGTGACCGAACGTTTCCCTTCGAATCGGCTACCGGATGCTAGGCGGCCCGATCCGACTCTGTCAACGAGCGACGGGCGGCGGACCGGTCTTACGCGTCCGCGGTGAATCCCTGCGACGTCAGGCGGAAGGCCTTGGCGGGTTTTCAACTTTAGACGGGCCGTGACGGCGGTGATCAGGTAGGAACCTTCGGGTAGGAACCTTCGATTACCGGACGGACAGGTTAGCAGACGCCCGTCCAGGACGCCTAGGATCGAACAGGAACGACGATCGTCGCGCGTACCCTGTCACACCGTACCCTGTCACAAACGGGGGCCCAGAACACTGTGACCACCCCTTCCACAACGGCGGCCCTGGTCTCGCTGCTGGTCCATGTCGATCGGAACGAGTACGCTCTGTCGGGGGTCGACCAGAAGGAACTCTACGACACCATGATCGCCATCGCCGACCATTGCTTCGGCATTCGCGAAGGTCGAAAAACCAGTGGGGTCTGCCGATCCTCTGATGAGGAGGCTACAGGTGGCTGCGCTCGAGCGCCGCCAAGATCCGGCGAACGGGGGATCATCTATCGGCAGCGTCGGAAAGCCTTGGGCCAGTTCACCATCGCCATCGAGATCACCGCTGGAAATCAAGCGGACCTGGTTCGCTACGAGCAGCGAGTCGTGGGTATCTTCCGGAAGCGCGAGGGGAAGGTCCGGGTCAAGATCGGCACCATCGGGTATGGCGACGAGGGAACAGACATCCCCAAGTCCGAGGTCAAGCGCATCCGTGAGTTGTGTGCGCTGACCCAAACAGACGGGTGGACCTCGGTCGTTCTATTCCACGGGCGTTGTCGCTACCGTCGCGTTCTGCAGCGCCTGGCTCGCGTTTAGAGCACACGAGGCGGAACCAAGGTGGAGGTATCGGAATGACGTGTCCGACATGCGGCAAGCTCCTCGACGAGGGGGCCTCAAAGTGTCAGATGTGCAGCCCTGTCCTGAAGGTTGGTTCCGATTGCCTAGATCTCAAGGTCAACCCCGTTGGAATTCTCGTAGCGACCCCGCCAGGCCATCCAGGTGGGAGTAGGGTGGACTACCGACCGCCGTCAGGGGGCCAGGCCTTGTCTGAGGCTGACCCGGAAGGCGCCTTCACGGCCAAACTGTCGAAGGGCCTGGTCAGCGGCAGGAAGAACGAGCCTTACGCGGTGAGCGGTCTCGTAGCTGTCCTCAAAGCGGAAGGCCGCGACGTTCAGCTAGTGAGCGGTGCTCGAGACGAGGACGGCGAGGACCAGATAATCTTGATCGACGGTGAGCGATTAATAGTTCAGGTCGTGACCATGCCGGCCGAAGACACGGTCTGGCAACCTCTCAACACCGTCGGCACTTTCACCGAAACTGGCGACCGAGAGAAGGCGGTCGAATGGGTCCGCTCCGCCCTGTTTAAGAAGAGAGCCGCGAAGGGAGCCATTGTCGTTCTGGATGCACATCACTTCGGAGCCCTGGTCGGACGTGACCTCGTTAAGGCCTATCGCGTCGTGCATCCGAAACCTGTTAACGAGTTTGGATTCAAGGACGCGTGGATTATCGGCCCCACTCCGCCGTTCAGCGCTCGAATCGCTTGAAGCGAGGTCGAGGCGGAAGTGACTAGAGGTAGGCGTTCCGGTGTGTCATCTGCGGGAACGCGTCGTTTGGAAGCGCCAGCGTCGCCCTGGCGATGTCTGGCAGGGCGCAGGTGAGGGACTCCAGCGACGTCCGGAGGAGTGTAAATGTCGATAGCCTTGTCGATACTGCGCGCATCGATTATCACTAACCTCTTGATCTCGCTAGTCCTCTCTGGCGAGCCCGATTCGGTACGAGAGGGAATCGTTTTGGACGGGCACGGTCTATCTAGCTGGAATCCGTGAGGAAGGTGTCTAGGTGCGTTTTGCGGCTCCTAGACGGCGAGAGGGTGCCGGGCCTGTGTCTCGGGCCGGTCAGGAGCCCGAACTACGCGCCTGACTGGGAATTGCCGTGTAGGTTTGTTTGAGAGCCGGGTCTGCGGGGCGCTGGGACGAGTCGCCAGCTACTCGCAATTCCTCGAGGAGGTCTAGCAGCCGCTTCCGCTTCTGGCCAAGGCGAAGCTCCCGTACCGCCGCCATCACGCCACCCGACACACCTTCGCCACCTGGCTGCTGAGCGACGGCGCTGACCTGCGGTGGGTCCAACAGCGGCTTGGCCACGCGAGCATCAGCCAGACGGCCGACACCTACGGGCACGTTCAACCGGAGCGCCACGAGGCGGCCGTCGAGGGGTTGGATCGTTACTGAGCTGAACGGGCAGCGAGAGTCAAAGGGCGGAACGATCGGGACTGCGCTGGTGCCCGTCGTGGCCTTCGGCTAGACTCCCCGCCAGCCATCCTCCACCGAGATCCTATGAGGTGCAACGAAGGAAGCAGAGCGGGCCGCTGCTGGTTAAGCTCCTTCAACCTTGTTTCACCCAAAGCGAGGAAGAAAGGAGCCGACGATGACCAGAGCAACCCGCTGCGCCGAGTATACGCCGTGCCTGTACCTCGCCTTCGAGCTGGGGAGCGATGCGTGGAGGCTCGGGTTCACGACCGAGCTTGGGGCAACGCCGCGAGTACGAACGATGCCAGCGCGCGATCTCGCACGGCTCACTCGGGAGATCGCGGCCGCCAAGCAATGGTTCGGCGTGCAAGCCGCCACCCCGGTGCAGAGCTGCTACGAGGCGGGCCGCGACGGGTTCTGGCGGCACCGGTACTTGACCGCCGGCGGGATCGAAAACGTGGTCGTGGACTCGTCGAGCATCGAAGTAAATCGACGGCTCCGGCGCGCGAAGTCGGATGGACTGGATGCCCGCAGCTGCTCGGGATGCGGCTGCGGTTCCACGCGGGCGAGCGCGACGTGTGGAGCGTGGGGCGAGTGCCCACGGTGGAGGCGGAGGATCCACGCCAGCTGCATCGCGAGCTCCGGACCTTGAAGCAGGAACGCACTCGGGTGGCGAACCGGATGAACGGCCTGCTCGCGAACCAAGGCCTCTGGCTGCTGCCCGGCACCGACATCGCGGCCGCGGCGAAGACCGTACGCCTGTGGGACGGCTCGCCCGTGCCCGCGGCGCTGCGGGCCCGATTGGAGCGAGAATGGGAGCACGCGCAATTCCTGCGTACGCGGATTCTCGAGCTGGAACGCGAACGCCAGCGCGCGATTGCCGACGGGCGCGGCGAGGCCATCGACAAAGTCCGGCAGCTGCTCCGCCTGCGCGCGGTCGGGCCCACCGGCGCGTGGGTCTATGTGAACGAGTGCTTCGGGTGGCGCCGGTTCCGCAACCGCAAGGAGGTCGGGGCGGCCGCGGGGCTCACGCCGACGCCGTACCAGAGTGGCGACGGGAGCCGAGAACAAGGGATCAGCAAGGCGGGGAGTCGGCACATCCGGGCGGTCGTCATCGAGACGGCCTGGTGCTGGTTGCGGTATCAGCCCCAGAGCCGCCTGAGCTGCTGGTATCAGGCGCGATTCGGCCGCGGTGGTCCCCGAGCCCGGAAGGTGGGGATCGTGGCCCTCGCCCGGAAGTTATTGATCGAGCTGTGGCGCTTCCTCGAATTCGGCGTGGTGCCGGTGGGCGCCAGGCTGAAGAAGGCCTAACGGAATTCCCGGTCGGATCCGGAGGAAGGACCGAGTGACGGTGCAACCTGGTGGGAGCCGCCCGAAAATGGCACCGGGCCTGACGCCAAGGCCGCCACTGAGACGGGGCGCGCTTCCCCATGAGTTTGCCGAGATTCGCCGCAGAGCGAACGCAGGATGGGGTGACCGACCCACGCGGTCGGCACGGATAGAAGGTCGTCCGAGGCCTTTCGGCCCGGACGAATGTCGAAGCAAACTGCCAGGATCACATCACTCCGGTCTCGTTAGTGGCGTATCACTCGAAACTGGGGCTTGACAGCAGAGGGCCTCATAGAAGGTGCCCATGCGGGCTGATGAGGCTTTCCGTCATCCTCGCTTCTCAGCCTCAGTCTTGCGTGCGCGCCAGAGCCTCGATGAAGTTCTCAGAGATAGAACCCGACAATCGCGAGCACTACACCCGTGACGATGATGAGCACGCCAATCACAATCTGGACGTGCCCGATACCACGAGTGAACCCGTCACTTCCCCAGTCCCTCGACCTGCCGGCAGCAAGAGCGCCCGGCACCGGGCCGAGATTCGCCGGGAGGCGGACGGGTCGAGCGTATCGCAACCCTTTTCGACGCGGTCAACACGATGACTCCGTCAAGGCTCTCGGGCTCACGGGAGCAGAGGCCGCCGATGTTGTTGAGTACCTCAAGTCTCTCTAAGGAATTGGTGTGACACCAAAGGACGACGCCTCGGAAGGGCCGAACCTGGACGGCATGGACATTTACGACGTCGTGCTTCTTGGCGGTGGCTCGGCTGGCGAATACGCCGCATCGCTGCTGACAGCCGGCGGCAAGCGCGTGGCGCTCGTGGAGCAGCGCCTCGTGGGCGGCGAGTGCCCCTACTTCGCCTGCATTCCCAGCAAA
>JBKPCO010000020.1:0-64830 GCA_046727415.1 Candidatus Methylomirabilota bacterium | reverse complement strand
CGTCAATGGCGAATGCCGGGCACGCTCAGCGGCTTGCCGTTGTCGAAGGTCGCGAGATAGAGCTCCAGCTCGGCGTACTCCACGGAGTCCGCCGCGAGCATGTTCATGCCGAGCGGGGTCATGCACCACTGGAAGCGCTTGCGCATGTCCCACACTTCGCTCCGGTCCGTGCGCCAGAGGGGAAAGTGCCGGGTCAGGCCCGTGGTGACGTCCGCCAGCAGCCGCCCGCCCAGGAACTTGTTGGCGCCGCGCTCCACCGTGTGGCAGTCGGCACACGCGTGATTGCGCTCGCCCACGCGCCTGCCAAACGTGGCCTTGCCGCGCGCGATCGCCGCGCGCGCCTCGGGGCTCTCGGTGTCGACGCTCATCGGCATCCCGTTCGAGGCGCGCCGGATGAGCATGCTCAGATTGAGGTTGTCGTTGGACTCGGCCAGGAGCGGGCGGCCGGTGGTCTCGGGCCCGTGGACCGTCAGGAAATCCTCGATGCTCATGACTCGCCGGTACGCCTTGACGAACTTCGGATAACGCGTCGCGACGCCCTTCATGGCGCTCGCCGCTCCGCCCTCGTGGCAATCAGCGCACGCCTTGCCGGCCGGCCCCTTGGCGGTCCACAGGGCCTCTGCGCTGTCCGCCAGGAGCATCGCGGGGTTGTTCGTCGGATCGAGGTTGTCACCGAATCCCGCCGGCTTGCGCCGTGTGAACGGACTGCGATCGGGATCCTTCTCCGGCGGCACCGGGCCCTTGAGCGTCTGCAGATAGGCCACGAGGTGCACGACCTCTTCGGGGCTCAGGACGCCGACCGTGCCCCACGGCGGCATGGACGTGTTGGGGAAGAACACCCGCGGATCCCAGATGACCTGATAGAGGTACTGATCGGTCAGCTTCCGGTCACCGATGGTGGACTGGTCTGGACCGACGTTGCCGGCGGGCCACACGTCGTCGCCCGGAATCAGATGGCAACCGGTGCACGGCCCCTTGGCGCGGCTGAGAAACAGCGCGTGGCCCAGCCGCGGGTTGCCCGTCACGCCGGCCGGCATCGTCACGGTCTGCACGGCCGGCTCAGGGCGCTTGTCGTCGTAGGCGTAGGTCCGGAAGTTGAAATCGCGCGTCGACCAGCCGCGATACCGGACCGCCATGCGCTTGCCGTCGGGCTGCACCTGGAACTCGCCCCGCGCCTCGGGTGTGGCGCGCGACGTCCACGCCGGGACGCTCGCGGTGTCGGGCGCATTGGCGGTCGGCCCGGCGCACGCGGCGCAGAGCGCGACGAGAGCGGCCCAGCGCGCCGCCCGCCGTGCTGGCCGGCGGCTCACGAAAACTTGATGTCGGCCGTACGTTCGAATCGACCGCCCGTGGTGTCGAGGAACTCGACCTTGAGCGGACCGGGAGCGGTTGCCCGGAACGTGAAGGAGAAGAAGGGGTTCTCGGCCACGCCCTGCGAGGTGTCGAAGGTGAGGATGGTCTTGCCGAGGTACGTCACGATCACCTTGTTGACGTAGTTATAGTTCTTCTGGATGATTCGGCCCTGCGCGTCGCGCTCGACCCGCTCCATCGGATGGAGCACGAGCGCACGCACCTGGACGATGTCGCCGGACTTGATGGTCGACGGCAAGCGGAGACGGACCTTGTCGCTGTCAGCCATCGCTAGCCTCCGCACCCGCCGACGGTCACCTTGACCTCGCGCTTGACCGCGAGCAGGGTGCCGTCGCTCTGCTCCACGATCGCGCGAAGGTCGCCCGTCTCGCCGAGGCGGATGTTCGCGCCCATGAACGCGCGGCCCGCCTCCGGCGCCAGCGTCACGCGGGTGACGAACGGAATGCGATTCTTGTCGGCGACGATGTAGATGTTCTTCACGTAGCTCGCCGGCGTCATCGGCGAGTCCACGGTGACCGAGATCGGCACCACCGAGCCGTTCTCGGCGATCGGCGGGAAGTCGACCTTGACGAGGGCCTCACCGTCCTTGATGGGACGGTCGCCGAAGAGCCGTTTCATCGTGTCCTGGACACTCTCGTTCAGCCCGAGCACCTGGGCGCGCGCGGTCGCAGGCGTGCCCATCACGAACCCTCCGGCGGCGACGACGCCGAGAGCGCCGAGCGCGCCCAGTGCCGTCCGCCGGGTCACCTGGCAATCGTCAGTCATGCGCCTCTCTCCCTCTCTCCGGGACTCGCGAAGACTCCGAGAAAATACTATGCGCCCGAAGGCCGCCAGCAACAACTCCTGGCGGCTCTCAGGCGCCGTCCAGCCGGTAGGCGGACGCGTCCGGCTTGAACGCCCGCGGCAGCCACAGGGGACGCCGCAGGTTGCCCGGGCCGGGCGCCGGGCGCGCGAGGGCCAGCCATTCGCGATAGACCTCGAACGAGCGGTTCGTATCCACAACCACGTCGCCGTAACGATCGTCGGGAGCTGGTCGCGACACGGTCACCTTCTGGTGCCAGCAGTGCTGGCCGCTGACCGGGTCGGGCTGGACCGGAAACGTGAGGTTCTGGTGGACGCCCGCGTCTTCCCACCAGACGCGCCCGGAATCGGGATCATCGCTGGCGAACGGCCGAGGTCCGTGAACCTGCCGCATGCGCCATTTCCCCGGTTCGGGCTGGGTGAGATCGACGAGCGACGTGGACCAGCGCTCGCCGCCCGCGTCCTCGTGCAGACGCCACCGTCCGAGGTGGTGCGAGCACGCGATCACGCCCGGCCGGACCGCCTCGGTGACCCAGACCCGGTCGACGAAGTGCCCGATGCGCGTGGCGACCTTGAGCAGATCGCCGGTCGAGACGCCCGTGCGCGCTGCGTCGGTCGGATGCATCCAGACCGGATTCGTGTGGGAGATCTCGTAGAGCCACTTGGCGTTGCCCGAGCGCGTGTGAATGAGCGTCGGCAGCCTGAACGTGGGCAGGAGCACCATTTCGCCATTCGCGCGATCGAGATTCGACCAGTGGACATGGCTGCGGATGTAGTTGGGCACCGCCTGCTCGGGCCACTTCCACGCCTTGAGCGTTCCCGAGAAGAACTCGAGCTTGCGCGACGGCGTCGGGAACCCGCCATATCGCCGGCCGTCGATCTCGACGCCGATCGCCTGACCACCCTTCTGCACGACGTGGGAGACCGGGTCGACCGTCGCCCCGTCGAGATCCTTGGCGGTGAGCGCCTGCTCGTGGGTGCGGTACACCTGGTCCTCGACCAGGAACGCGCCGTACTTCCGCATGTACTCGAGGGGGCTGACCCGCTCGCGGGCCGCCGCCTCGGGAAGCCCGGGCACGCTGTTCTCGAAGATCCAGCGGTACAACTCCTCGATGCGGAGCTTTTCGCCCGCGCGGTACGGCGACTCGAAGTATTTCCGCACGCCGAGCGCGCCGTCGGGATCGATCCGCCACGAAAGCTCGATCCAGAACTCGTCCTCCTCCCACACCTGGCCAATCCCGGCGGCCTCGTGCGCCTGCCAGGTGAGGTCGAAGCGCCGGCCCGCCTTCTCGAGCGCCACGCGGAGCACGGGCTGGCGGAAGCCGATCCAGCGCGCCGCGTGCGTCTCCTGCGACATGAGGTCGTGACGCTCCGAGGCGTGGCCCATCGGCAGGACGTAGTCGGCGAACCACGCGGTCTCGCTCCAGATCGGCGTCAGGCAGGCGTGCCGCTCGACCTTCTTCTCGTCGGTCAGCATCTCGATCCACGACATCCCGTCGGGGTTCGTCCACACGGGGTTGTAGACCCGCGTGAAGTACATCGCGAGCTTGCCGCGCCCTTCTTTCAGGAAGTGCGGGAGCAGGAAGCTCATCTCGAAGAACGCGAGCGGGTACTCGCGCGGCATCAAGAGCTCGCTCCAGATCTTCCCGGGTGGCGGCATCATCGGCGGCGTCGGGATCGCCTTGTTCCAGGCGTTCGGCGCGGTGCCGCCGGGCGTGCCGACCGCTCCCATGAGCACCACCACGAGCTCGAGCGCGCGCGCGACCTGCCAGCCGCCGAGATTGCCGGCGGCGGTGTTGCGCCAGACGTGGGTCGCCAGCGCGGAGCCGGCCCGCCCGATCTCCCGGGCAATTTCAACTATGGTTGCGGCGGCGACACCGCTCTCGGCCTCGGCGAACTCCGGTGTGAATTGCGCGTACAGCTCGTCGAGCGCCTGCTCGAACGCCTCGAACGTGACCGGCAGCTCGGACCGCTCCGCGCGCAGGTACTCGTCCCAGTTCACCCAGCGCCGCACGAAGTCGCGGTCATAGAGCTTTTCCCGCACCAGCACGTGGGCGATCGCCAGGAGCACGGCCGACTCCGAGCCGGGCCACGGCGCGAGCCACCAATCGGCCATCGACGCGGTGTTGCTCAGGCGCGTGTCGAGCACCGCAACCTTCGCGCCGCGCGCCTTCGCCTCCATGATGCGCTGGGCGTGCGGGTTGAAGTAGTGGCCGGTCTCGAGGTGCGAGGACAGGAGCAGGATGAAGCGGGCATTCGCGTGGTCGGGCGAGGGGCGGTCCATCCCGTGCCAGAACGCGTAGCCCGCGCGCGCGCTCGCCGAGCAGACGTTCGTGTGGCTGTTGTGGCCGTCGATCCCCCAGGCGTGGAAGACGCGCTGCAGGTAGACGAGCTCGTGGCCCGGCCGCCCGAGGTGATACATGACCTCCTTCTGCCGGCCTTCGACGAGCGCCGCGCGGATGCGCCCGGCGATGTCGTCGAGCGCCTGATCCCACGAGATGCGCTCCCACTTGCCGCCGCCGCGCTGCCCCACCCGACGCAACGGATAGAGAATCCGCTCCGGATCGGTCACCTGATTCAGTGTGGCGGGCCCCTTGGCGCAGTTACGGCCGCGGCTTCCCGGGTGAACCGGATTCCCCTCGAACTTCTGGATCTTGAGGGTTGCCTGGTCGACGTACGCCAGGAGACCGCAGGCGGCCTCGCAGTTGAAGCAGATCGTCGGGATCAGCGAGTAGCGGCGCTTGACCTTCTGCGGCCAGGCGACCGGGTCGTATTCTTCCCAGCCGTCCCACCGCTCGACGGGCGGATACGATCGAAGCCCGCCCTCGGGCGGGCGCAATTCACGGGCGACCGGGTGCAGCGGCTCGGTCAGACGATCGGTCATGCCTCTCTCCGTGCGGATGTGCGCGCTGCAGGCCGTCGCGGGGCTGGGGCCCCGCCGGCCGAGGCGCGCCTCTGGATCATGGACGTTCAGCTCAGCGGCACGGACTGGCCGGCCCGCACCCACAGGTCTTCCCACAGCCAGAGCCCGGCCAGCGCAAGGACCGCCGCGAGGTGGCTCAGCGGCCACAGCGTGAGCGCGAAGTCGGCCATCACGAACGCAATCGGCAAGACGATCCCCGCGAGCACCACGCCGCCCCAGAAGCGAGCCCGGTAGCCGCCGCGCGTGATGAGCCGGGCCGCCTTCGCCACGTCGCGCACGGGGTGGCGGGTGCCGAGCTCGACCGCGAGGAGCCCGGCGTTGGCGGCGAGCGAGAGCACCATCAAGGCCCCGAGCGTATCGCCCGGATGGGAAACGTAGAGACCGGCCACCATCACGCCGGTGGGCCAGACGAGGGTGGCGAGCGAAAGGGTGGCGCTGCCAGCAACCAGCGCGGCCACGATCAGGTGCGGCAGCACCAGCGGGCTCTGCCAGAAGTCGCGCCCTTCGGCCTGGCCGAAGAGTAGCGCGCTGTAGCCCGCGGTCGCGAGCGCCAGCAGGGCGGCCGGTATGAACGTCGCGCGGACGAGGTCGACGCGATCGGTCAGCCCGCCGATCAGCCACAGGACGCCGACCACGCCGAACGCCAAGAGGATCCACGCGCCGCGGACGAGCCACGAGCGCCAGTTCGGCTTGAGCAGGATGTAGGCGAAGCGGTCGGCGCGCTTGAGGTCGAGGATCAGGAGTGCGGTCGTAAGCGCCAGAAAAATCAGGCTGAGCGCGGGAGCGGCAACGCCGAGGAGGCTTCCCCATCCGGCAGACCCTGCGAGTGCTCCGACCAGCAGGGTGCCCGCGGCGATCGACTTCGTCCACAGGTACGCGGAGACCTTCCAGCCCCACGGCCGCACCTGGTGGGGCACATCGTATACGGGCCGGCTCAGGGTGTGAGATCCGGGCGCAGTGCGCTGCTGGGCCTCGGCGACCATGGTCACCAGATCGACCTCTTCGCGCGGCCGCTCGGCCCAGAGGTAACGGCTCGCCGGCGCCTGCAGCTCGGGCGAGAGCGCCGAGGCATCGGCGCCCAGATAGAACACCTTGGGCCGGGTTCCCTGCTCGGCCTTGCGCACCTGCACGGGCTCCCGATCAACGATGCGGGCGATGGTCGACCTCGGGTCATCCAGATCGCCCGCGATGATCGCCTGCTCCGGGCACACGATCACGCACGCCGGCTCGAGCCCTACCTCGATGCGATGCGCACAGTAGTTGCACTTCGCGGCGGTGCGCGTGTCCGGGTCGATGTAGAGTGCGTCGTACGGACACGCCTGCATGCAGCTCTTGCAGCCGATGCACCGGGCGCCGTCGAAGTCGACGATGCCGTCGGGACGCCGGTAGAGCGCCACCGTCGGACAGATCGTCACGCAGGGCGCGTCGTCGCAGTGGTTACACCGCAGCACCGAGAAGTATCGGCGCGTCTGCGGGAAGGTCCCGCGCTCGACGTACTTCACCCAGGTGCGAAAGGCGCCCAGCGGAACCCGGTTCTCTTCCTTGCACGCCACCGTGCAGGCATGACAGCCAATGCAGCGGCGCTGATCGATCACGAACCCGTAGCGCACATCCCCTCCCCGACTCTCAGTAACCTAGGAGATCCGCCCACACCTTGATGGCCGTCAGCGTGACAAACGCGAACAGCGCGACGCGGAGGCCGAAGGGCGGCAAGCGGCGGCTGATCGCGGCGCCGAAGCGGGCCCCCGGAATCGCGCCCGCCACCACGGCGAGCGTCGGCGCCAGCGGAATCTGACCGGTCATGAGCTTGCCGGTGAAGCCGGAGATCGCCGCCAGCGCGGCAATCGCCAGCGAGCTGCCAATCGTCACGCGAATCGGAGTGTCGGCGATGACGAGCAGCAGCGGTACGAGAAGAAATCCGCCGCCTGCGCCCACCAGACCGGCGGCCAGCCCGACCGTGCCGGCAACCGCGCCGACGCGGAAGCGGCTGAACGTGAGGTCCGCGTCGCTGCGCCCCGCGTCGCGCCCGGCGCCGACGAAGGCGAGCGCGGCCGCCGTCGTGGCCATGAGCGCGAAGACGAACAGAAGAACGCGCCCGCTGACGTACTTGGAGGCGAGCGCGCCGACGAAGGACGCGACGGCCATGGCGATGCCGCCGGCCCACACGATCCCGCTGTTCACCGCGCCGTGACGCCGGTGGGCAAGCATCCCGGCCGAGGCGGCTACGAGCACCTGCGCCATCGTGACGCCGGCGACCTCCTTGATGTCGAGGTGGCCGACGCTGAGCAGGGGCGGAACGTAAAGGAGCAGCGGGATCATGACGAAGGCGCCGCCGGCGCCGAGCAGCCCAGCCACGAAGGCGCCGGCGAACCCGAGCGCCAGGAGTGTGACGGCGAAGGCGAGGGTCACGCCGTCCGCCGAGCCGGCGACGGCAGCGCTTTGGCCGCGGGACGGTCGATGGCGGCTACCTGACGCTCGACCAGTACGCCGCCAGATCGGCGAGCTGCTCGTCGGGAATGGTCGTCATCAGCGTCTTGACCACCTTGAGCTGAGCGTCGCCCGGGCTCCGCTTGTCCGCCTTGAAGAGCAGCATCTGGTTCTTGAGATAACCCGGCGGCTGGCCCGTCAGATCGGGAACGCCCTTCGACGGATCACCTTTGCCCGAGGCGCCGTGGCAGAGCGTGCACTGCGCGGACGCCTGGCGCCCCCGCTCGATGGCCACGGGATCGGACGTCACCGGCGTCGTCGTGCGCTTCTGCGCGGCGAAGTAGGCGGCGACGTCGTCGAGGCCGAACTGGACGACCTGCTTGGCGTAGGGCTCCATCTCCGGCGACGTCCGCTTGCCGGCTGCGAAGTCCTGGATCGCCTTCTTGAAGTACCAGGGCGGCATGCCGGCCAGGATCGGCATCGTATTCGATTGGCTCTGGCCGGCGAAGCCGTGGCACGCGCTGCAGACCACCGCGGTGGAGGCGCCCGGGCCGTCGAGCGGTCCGGCCGCGGCCGGACCGGCGAGAGCGAGGATGAGCACGCTGATGAGAACGATCGGCATCGCGTTGTCCCTTTCTAGCCGCGCAAGGCCTTTAGCCGAGCATGTCCTGCCAGATGCTGTTGGCCCATCCGACCGCGTTCTGCGCCCACATCTCCGACTGGCCGGGCGTGAGCTTCTGCTCGATCTGCACGACCTTGCCGCCCTCGATCTTGTACGCGTTGACGACCGCGATGGCCTCGCGGTCGCTCACCCAGCTGTAGCAGGTGTTGCCGGGCGCCATCGGGGGCACCGGCTTGTCGTTGAGCAGGCTGACCACTGCGATCGCGGAGATCTTGCCCATCGCGTTGGCGACATTGCCCGACTTCGGCACCGGCAGGCCGATCGTCGAATCGCCGATGACGTGGATATTCTTGTGCTTCACGGACTCGTACGTCAGGTGATTGACCTCGCACCAGCGCTTGTCGGCGCCGACCAGGTCGGCCGACACCGCGATCGTTCCCGCGCGCTGCGGCGGGATCAGGTTCAGGACGTCGTACTTCACCTTGTCGCCGAGCTCGGTCGTCACCTCGCGGGCGCCCGGGTCGACCTTCACGACCTTGTTGGAGCCGCGGTAGTCGATGTTCGGATAATTCGCCCAGGCCGCGCGGAAGAGCGCGGTCTTCGAGATGATGTTCGGGTTGGCGTCGAGCACGATGAGCTTCGACTTCGGCTTGTTGTTCTTCAGGTACCAGGCGACCTGGCACGTGCGCTCGTAGGGGCCGGGCGGGCAGCGATAGGCGGCCGGCGGAATCGTCAGGACGAACACGCCGCCGTCCGGCATCGCCTGGAGCTGCCGGGCCAGCTCGACGGTCTGCGGTCCGGCCTTCCACGCGTGCAGGACCCGGTCCTGGTTTGCCGCGAGCCCTTCCACCTGCTCCCACTGGAACTCGACGCCCGGCGACACGATGAGCCGGTCGTACGGGAGGGAGTCGTTGCCCACGCGGACCCGCCGGGCGTCGGGCTCGATGGCCGTCGCCGCCTCGTGCAGCACGCGGACGCCCTGGGCGCGAAGCCGGTCGTAGCCGAAGGTGATGCTGTCGATCGTGCGCACGCCGCTCAGCACGAGGTTCGAAAACGGGCACGAGACAAACTGCTTGTTCGGCTCGAGCAACACGACCTCGATCGACGGATCGGCCAGCCGCACGTACTTGGCGGCGGTGGCGCCGCCCCAGCCGCCGCCGACCACGACGACGCGGCGTCCGCTCTTCTGGGCGTAGTCCTTGACCGTGGGCGCGCAGCCCGCCGCGAGCAGGCCGAGCCCGGACGTCCAGAGGAATTCCCTTCGCGTGGAATCCTTCATTCCATCCTCCGCTGACTGCGTTCGGGGCGTCACTAGGCCGCGCTGAGCCGGCCGGTGGCTTCGTTCCAGGTCGCGAGCATAGCCCAGCCGAGCGCGACGGCGACAATCAGCACGAGGGCGCCGGCCCAGCCGAGCGATGCCGGCAAGAACACGGCGGCGCCCAGCTTCCCGAGGAGCCCCGTCTGGCTCGCGGCGAGGCGCACGAGCGAGGCGCCGAGCGCGAAGCACGCAACGGCCACCCAGAGTTTCACCTGTCCCTCGCCCGCCCGCCAGAGCGAGCCGGCGCCGCAGCCGCCCGCGAGCGTCATGCCGATGCCGAAGGCGAGCCCGCCGGCGAGCGCGCCGACGCCAGCGGCGGGGAAAACCCACTCGGTCTTGTCCTTGAGATCGGTGGCTTTCAGGATGGCGAAGCCGAGTGTCGACACGACCAGCGCCAGCGCCGCCGCTCGCGTGTGCTCGGCGTCGCCCGTCAAGAACGGCTCGCGAAACGCGCGCACCAGGCAGAAGCGGGAGCGCTGGAAGATCACGCCGAATCCCGCGCCGAAGAGCAGGAAGATGCCCTGCGTGCCGTAGCCTGTGCGCGTGTAGACGAAGAGCGCCGCGGCGATCAGCGCGAGGACGAAGGCGCCGGCCACGGGCTGGCGTCCGGCCACCGGTGCCTGCGACTGCAAGAAGATGCGCCCGCCGCCGCGCGACCAGCCGGGGCGGTGGGCCACCTCCCAGAGCAGGTAGCGCAGCCCGAGGTATGCGCCGGCGCCGAGCCCGAGCATCATCCCGAGGCCGGAGAGCGAGAGCGCGCTGGTCGCCGAGAAGAAGCCGCCGATGTTGCAGCCAAAGGCCAGCACCGCGCCGACGCCCATCAGGAGCCCGCCGGTGGCACCCTTGGCGAGCTCGGGAGCGGGCGGCACGCGAATCGCAAATTCCCGCGAGAGCAACGCGGCCATCGTGCCGCCGACGATCACACCGATGTTCAGGATCGATCCCGAGTAAAGCCAGGGTGGCAGGAGGTCCGGCCGGCGCACGAGCCCCGCGCCGGTGAGGACCCAGTCGCCCCAGTTGCGCAGCCCGTCCGAGGCCGTCCACGGACGATCGAAGGCGAAGAGAAAGACGTTCAGGGTGGCCATGAGGACGGCCGCGCCCCATACCACCCACGGACGCGCGAAGAGCGCCCCGTACTGCGGGGCGAACGAGCTCGCCATCAGGCGGTCACGGGCGAGATGCTGAGCCGGGATCCGCTGACGAACGGACGACGGGATAGCCGGAGCGCTTCCACGCCGTCATGCCGCCGGTCACGTTGTAGAAGCCGGTGAGGCCGTGCCGCGTGAGCGCGCTGATCGCCGTGCTCGAGCGAAGGCCGCCCGCGCAAAGCACGGCCTTCGGTCGATCGGCCGGCACCTCGGCGTGCCGCGACGCCGCCTCCAGCATCGGCAGGTGCGTGGCGCCCTTGATGTGGCCGTCGAGCCACTCGGAGTGCTCGCGGACGTCGATCACCGTGACCTCGCGGCCCTGCTCGAGCCACTCGGCCAGCTCGTTGACGGTGATCTGCGGAACCGACTCGACGGCGAAGCCCTCACTGCGCCATTCGATCATGCCCCACTGGAGAAAGCCGGTGACCTCGTCGACGCCGACGCGCGACAGGGCCGGAACAGCGCGATCGAGGTCCGACGGCCCCTGCGCCAGCAGGAGCAGCGGCACGCCCGCCGGCACCATACCGGCGACCCGCTCGGCGAATTGCGGGCTCTCGATCCACACGTTGATCGCGCCGGGAATGTGCGCCTCGCCGTAGGTAGCAGGGTCGCGCAGGTCCAGGACGATCTCGCCGCGGCGCACCGCCTCCGACGCCTCGCGCGCGCTATACGGGCGGGGCTTGGCCGCCATCAGGGAGACGAGCCCCTTGTTCTTGCTGACGATCTTCTCGAACGACGGCGGCTTGGGCGGCAGATCGCGCATCAGGAAGTCGACGAACGCGGCCCGCTCTCGGAACTGCAGGGCCGGGTTGAACCGGCGCTCGAAGCCGATCGTCGACCCCGACTTGGACGACATGGCGCGCCCGCACGCCGAGCCGGCACCGTGCGCCGGATAGACCTCGACGCTGTCGTCGAGCGGCAGGAGCACGCGCTGCAGGCTCTCCCACGCATCCTCTGCCGCCCGGGCGCCGCCGAGATCGGGGCGACCGACCGAGCCGACGAAGAGCATGTCGCCGGTCAGCACGAACCACGGCAAATCGCCGCGCGAGAGATCGGTGACCAGGAGGCAGATCGAGTCCGGGGTGTGGCCGGGCGTGTGCGCGACCTTGAAGCGCACCGTGCCGATCACGATCTCGTCGCCGTCCTGCACCTCCTCGTGCTCGAAGACCACCCCCGAGGTGCGGTGCACCAGGATCGGCGCCCGGACCGCCTCGGCGAGATCGCGATTACCGGAGATGTGGTCGGCGTGCGTGTGCGTCTCGAGGATGTGGCTGATCGTGAGGCCCTTCTTCGCGGCGAGACGCAGGTACTCAGGAACACGGTCGCGGCCGGGATCGACGACGAGCGCCTTCCCGGCCTCGCTACAGCCGATGAGGTACGACAGGCAGCCGGATTCCTCGTTGAGGATCTGCTGGAAGATCATCGCGGGCCTATTCTACCAAGGACCCCGCCGGCACTAGTGCTTCTCGGCACTCTCCTTCTCAGTCTTCGCCTCCTTGATGACCTTTTCGGCCAGGAACGCGGGGACCTCTTCGTAGTGGGAGAACTCCATCGAGTAGCCGCCGCGGCCGCCAGTCATGGAGCGCAGGCTCGACTCGTAGGTCAGCATCTCGGCCATCGGCGCCACCGCGCGCACCACTGCCGTCTCGCCCGCCGGCTCCATGCCCACGATGCGGCCGCGGCGGGAGTTCAGGTCGCCGATGACGTCGCCGGCGTGGTCCGCGGGCGTTGTCACCTCGACGTTCATGATGGGCTCGAGCAGGATCGGCCGGGCGTCCATGAACACCTTCTGCAGGCCCATTGACGCGGCGATCTGGAACGCCATATCGGACGAGTCCACGTCGTGATAGGAGCCGTCGTAGAGCGTGACCTTCATGTCGACGACGGGGTAGCCGGCGAGGATCCCCTTCTTCATGCAGTCGCGGACGCCCTTCTCGACCGAGGGGATAAAGTTACGCGGCACGGCGCCGCCGAAGATGTCGTCGACGAACTCGAAGCCGCCACCCCGCGGCATCGGCTCGACACGGAGCCACGTGTCGCCGTACTGGCCGCGCCCGCCGGTCTGCTTCTTGTACTTCCCCTGCCCCTCGGCGCGCCCCTTGACCGTCTCCTTGTAGGGGATGCGCGGCGGCAGGAGGCTCACGTCGACGTTGTACTTCCGCTTCATGCGCTCCACCACCATCTCGACGTGCATACTGCCCACGCCCGAGACCAGGAGCTGCTTCGTCTCGGGATCGAAGTGGTAGTGGACCGTCGGGTCCTCCTCGGCGATGCGCGCCAGCGCGTTCGAGATCTTGTCCTCGTCACCCCGCGTCTTGGGCTGAATCGCGAACGAGATGGCCGCTTCCGGGAAGGTGATCTTCGGCAGCTCGAACGGCTGCGCTTCTTCGGTCAGCGTGTCGCCGGTCTGCGTCTCCTTGAGCTTCTGGGCGACCCCGATCTCCCCCGGCCCGAGCGCCTCGACGTTCTTCTGGGTCTTGCCCTGGAGCCACGAGACGTGGCCCATCCGCTCCCGGGCGCCATGCGCTGGGTTCAGGAGCGTCGAGTCCGCCTTGAGCGTGCCGCTCATCACGCGGAAAAGCGAGAGCTTGCCGATGTGCGGGTCGCTGAGCGTCTTGAAAACGAGCGCGGTCACCGGGGCCTTCGCGTCGGCAGTTCGGTTCGCCGCCTGCTTGGTCTTGAGATCGGTGCCGGCGACCTCCGTGCGGGCGGCCGGCGACGGAAGCGAATCGACGATGAGGTCGAGCAGCGCGTGGACCCCGATCGACTTGGTCGCGGCCGCGCACATGACTGGAACGAGCTTGCCCTGCGCGATGCCGGCCTTGAGGGCCTTCAGCATCTCCGCTTCGCCGAGCGTGCCTTCCTCTAAGTACTTGGCGAGCAGATCGTCATCGGTCTCGGCGGCCGCCTCCACGAGTTTCTCGCGGTATTCCTTGGCCTGGTCCCCGGCCTCGCCCGGAATATCGCCCTCGGCCGGCTTGCCGCCCGCGAACGTGACCGCCTTCATCTTGACGAGATCGACGAAGCCCCGGAAGCCCGACTCTTCACCGAGCGGGATGTGGAGCGCGACCAGCCGCCCCTTGAGCCGCCGGCCGAGCGAATCGACGGTGCGGAAGAAGTCGGCGCGCTCGCGGTCGAGACGGTTGATCACCACGACGCACGGCAGCGTGTATTCCGTCGCGAACTTCCAGACCTTCTCGGTCTGCACCTGGACACCGGCAACCGCGTCGACCACCACGACGGCCGCCTCGACGACCCGGAGCCCGGCCCGCGCGTCGGCGATGAAATCTCCGTAGCCGGGGGTGTCGACGAAGTTGATGCGGTGACCTTTCCAGTCGCAGTAGGCCACCGAAGTGTTGATCGAGATCTTGCGCTTGATCTCGTCGGGGTCGAAGTCAGTGGTGGTCGAGCCGTCGTCGACCCGGCCCAGGCGCGTCACGGCACCGGCGGCAAACAGCATGGCCTCGACGAGCGACGTCTTGCCCACGCCGCCGTGACCGACGATGCCGACGTTCCGGATCTTCCCGATATCGATCGCCATCAGCAGGCCTCCTGGAACGCGATGCGGTGGCCCGCATGCTACCACCGAATGACAAACGCGTTAAGCCCCGACCGCCCGGCGAACCTGGGCGACGACCTCCTCTTCAGAGCCGGCCAGATCGGTCGGCGGCGGGAGCGGCGGCGGCTCGTACTTGAGCCCTGCGCCGGTGAGGATCAGCATGACCTCGGTGTCGCGGGTGACCTCACCGCCGTCCTTGAGCCGCGCGAGCGCCGCAACCAGGGCTGCCGACTCGGGCGCCGTCCAGATGCCCTCGGTGCGCGCCACCAGGCGCTGCGCGTCCTGGATCTCGGTCTCGCTGACCGCCACCGCGCCGCCGCGTGTCTCGCGCAGGATCCGGAGCATCTGGCGCCCGGCGAAGGGCGAGGGCACTCGGAGCCCCGCCGCGAGCGTGGTTGGATTCTCCCAGGCGGTCGTCGTCTCGGCGCCTGCATCGAACGCCTTCACGACGGGCGCGCAGCCGTCGGCCTGGACGGCGAAGAAGCGCGAGAGCGAGCCGGAGAGCCATCCCATCGCGCGGAGCTCTTCGTAGCCCTTAGGGATGCCCACGAGCCCGGTGCCGCCGCCCGTCGGATAGAGCAGGACATCGGGCATCCGCCAGTCGAGCTGCTCGGCAAGCTCGAGTCCTATCGTCTTCTTCCCTTCGAGGCGGTACGGCTCCTTCAGCGTGGAGAGGTCGAACCAGCCGAGCAGCGGCGCGACACGCGCGACGACGCGTCCGGCGGTCGCGATCGAGCCCTCGATGGTGAAGACGTGGGCGCCGGCAATCTGCGCCTCGGCGACCGCCGCCGCCGGCGTGCCGCGTGGCACGATAACGACGCAGGGCAGGCCGCAGCGAGCCGCGTACACGGCCGCCGCGCCGCCCGCGTTGCCGGCTGACGGGATGACGAATCCCCGGGCGCCGAGCGTCCGTGCGCGCGTGAGCGCCATACCGAGGCCGCGCGCCTTGAACGATCCCGTCGGATTCTGGCCCTCGTCCTTCCCCCAGAGCTTCCGGATCTCGAAGTGGGCGGCGAGTCGCGGAAGCTCGAGCAGCGGCGTGCCCCCCTCGCCCAGTGTCACGGGCTGCTCGCCGTCGTCGAGCGGCGTCAGCTCGCGGAAGCGGTACATCCCCGGCGAGCGCTCGCGAAGCACGCTCTTCGTGACGCTGGCCGCCACGCGCTGCAGATCGTAGCGGACCGCCAGCATCTGACCGCACTTCTCGCACACCGTCAGCAACCGCTTGACGTCGTGGTGGGCGCCGCAGATGGTGCATTCGACGTGGCTGACGAAGCTCATCGGCATCCTCGCAAGAATCGGCTGACTGCAGTGTAGCCGATTCCCCGAATCGCACGCGGCCGGGAGTCGCCAGATGTCCGCTCATGGGGACGTTGACGGGCCGGCGCGGCCTTGATTGAATGGCGTCACGATGGGGCTCGCGGTCAGGCGACGACGATTCAATGTCGAGGAGTATCGCCGCATGGGGGAGGCCGGCATTCTCGCCGATGACCCGCGGATCGAGCTGATCGCCGGTTCGATCGTCGTGCGCGAGCGGACCGGCTCTCGCCACGCGGGCGCGGTGGACCGGGTCGGCCACCTTTTCTTCGGGAAGCTGGCGGGCCGGGCGATTGTTCGAATACAGAACCCGGTCACGTTTCCTGACGAGATGTCGGAGCTGCAACCCGACATCACATTGCTGCGCCCCCGCGCCGACTTCTACTCGAGTGCTCACCCGGGCGCGCCCGACGTCCTGCTGCTCATCGAGGTGGCCGATTCCACTTTGCGGCTCGACCGGCGGGTGAAGATCCCGCTGTACGCCCGGGCAGGAATAATTGAGGCCTGGCTGCTCGACCTCACGACCGAGTACGTCGAAGTGTTCCGTGAGCCGAGCGGCGCGCTTTACCGGGAGATCGTTCGGCTCGCGCGCGGCTCGAGACTCGCGCCGCTCGCCTTCCCTGATCTCACACTTGCTGTCGACGACCTGCTCGGCTGATACGAGCGCTCGGGCCTAACGGCCTGCCCTCATCCGACTAGATGGTCTGACGCATGGCCGTGCGCGCCGGCAGGGTCAGACCGCGCTCCTCGGCCATGCGCGCGAGCTCCTGCGGCAGCGCGAAGCGGACGTCCTCCTCGACCACGTGCACCTCACGCACCGAGACGCCCTGCCCGCGCAACGCCTCAACCGTCTGCGTGACGAGCACCTCCGGCGTCGAGGCGCCCGCCGTGATGCCGATTCGCGACGCGTTCTCGAGCCATTCCGGACGGATGTCACCGACGTCGTTGATGAGATGGGCCCTGGTGCCGGCCGTCCGCGCCACCTCGACGAGCCGGATGGCGTTGGAGCTGTTGGCCGAGCCGATGACCAGCAGGAGATCGACGTCGTTGGCCAGGCGCTTGACGGCCGCCTGTCGGTTCTGGGTCGCATAGCAGATGTCGTTACGGGACGGCCCGACGATCTTCGGGAACTTCCGGCGCAGGGCCTCGATCACGTCCCGTGTGTCGTCCACCGAGAGCGTGGTCTGGGTCAGGTAGGCGATCTTGTCCGGATTCGCCACCTCGAGTGTGGCGACCTCGTCCACGTCGGCGATGACGAAGATGCGGTCGGGCGCCTCGCCGAGCGTGCCGATGACCTCATCGTGGTCCTCATGGCCGATCAGCACGATCGAGTAATCCTCGCGCGCATAGCGGATCGCCTCGAAGTGCACTTTCGTCACCAGCGGGCAGGTCGCGTCGATGACGCGAAGACCGCGGCGAATGCCTTCCTGCCGCACCTCGGGCGAGATCCCGTGGGCGCTGAAGATAACGGTGGCGTCGTCGGGCACCTCGTCCAGCTCGTCCACGAAGATGGCGCCCTGGTTGCGGAGCGTCTCGACGACGAGCCGGTTGTGGACGATCTCGCGGCGGACGTAGACCGGAGGTTGGCACACGGAAAGCGCGAGCTCGACGATATCAATGGCCCGTTCCACGCCGGCGCAGAAGCCGCGGGGGCCGGCCAGGAGGATCTCCGCGATTGGCGCCTTCATGTCAGTTACCCTTTCAGGGCTCGATCAGCACTTTGAGGGCCTCGCCTCTGGCCATGAGCTCGAGCGCGCGCCCGACCTCGTCGAGCCGCATCCGGTGTGTGATGAGACTGTCCGGCGCGAGCACGCCCGACTCCAGCGCCTCCACCGCCCGACGGATCGTTCCCGGCGTGTGATGAAACGCGCCGAGGAGCGCCAGCTCCTCGTAGTGCGCCCGCCGCGTGTCCAGGCGGATGGAAGTCCCGGGAGCGCACCCACCAAAGAATACCACGGTGCCGCCGCGCCCCACGGCGTCCACGGCCTGCTCCCACACCTCGGGCCGGCCGGTGGCCTCGATGACCACGTCGGCTCCGCGCCCGGCGGTGAGGCCCCGGATCTCCTCGACCACGCTGCCGGCGGCCGTGGCGTCGAGGCAGCGCGCGAAGCCCAGACGCTTGAGTCGATCGAATCGCCATCCGGCCTTTCCGACCACCATGACGCGCGCGCCACCGGACCTCGCGAGCATCCCGAGCAGGCAGCCGAACGGCCCGTGACCGAGCACCACCACGGTCTGCCCCGCCTCGATCCGCGCCCGCTCGATCGCCAAGAGCGCGCACGCCAGGGGCTCGGCGAACGCCGCGCGCGCGGCCGGAAGCGAGGGCGCCAGCGGCACGACGTTGAGCGAGACGAGCCGCGGCGGCAGCGCGATGAACTCGCCGTAGGCGCCGTTGACGAACAGCAAGTCCTCGCAGAGATTCGGCCGCCCGCCGCGGCACGAGGCGCAGGCGCCGCAGGGCGCCGAGTTGGCCGCCACCACGCGGTCGCCCTCGCGCAGCGCCACGCCGGCGCCCACCGCGCTGACGGTGCCGGCGAACTCGTGGCCGAAGACTGTCGGGATCTTCGGGATCATCACCGGATGGCCGCGCCGCAGCGTCTTCACGTCGGTGCCGCACGTGAGCGCGGCGTCGATCTTCAGGACGACTTCGCCCGGCCCCGGGACCGGAACCGGCAGCTCCTCCGCGCGGAGGTCGCCCGGCCCGTGGAACACCATCGCCCTCATGGCGTCACGTACACCTTCAAGGCCTCGCGCCGGCGCATCAGCTCCACGCCCTTCGCGAGGCTCTCGAGCGGCACGCAGTGCGTGACGAGGCTTTCGACCTCGATCGCGTTGCCCTCGATCAGGCGAAACGCTTCGGCCAGATCGGATGGGGACGACGAATAGGTGGCCGTGATCGTCAGCTCGCGGCGGTAGAGCCGGTCGAGCGAGAGAGGTAGTGTGTCGCCCCCGCCCGCGAAGCAGTGCACGGCACCGCCGTCGCGGAGCACGTCCGCCGCCCACGGCAAGACCTGCGCGCCGCCGCCGGTGACGATCACGTGATCGGCTCCCCGCCCGTCGCTCAGCGCGCGCGCGGCGACGCCGGCCGGGTCAGCCGATCCGCAGGCGTCGGCTCCCAGTCGCCGGGCGAGGGCGACGCGGTCGGCAAGTGTGTCACAGCCCACGACGAGGGCGCCGGCATGCTTGAGCAACTGTACGAAGAGACAGCCGATCGAACCCAGGCCCACGACCACGGCGGTGTCGCCCGGACGGATCCCCGTACGCCGCACGGCCCGCACGCAGCAGGCCAGCGGCTCCACGAACGACGCCGCCACGTCGCCGACGTGGGGCGGCACGCGAAACATCGCGTGCAGCACGTTCGGCTCCGGGACGCGCACGTACTCGGCGAAGCCGCCCGGGTCCAGGTTCGACGCCTTGAACGAGGCGCACATCGATTCGCTGCCCCGGCGGCAGTAGTGACAGGCGCCGCACGGCACGTGGTGCGCGACCACGACGCGATCGCCGACCGCGTAGCCCGACACACCCACGCCGAGCGCCGTCACCTCGCCCACGACCTCGTGGCCGAACACCGCCGGGATCTTCGTCGCCGGATCACCGAGCTTGGCGATGTCCGAGCCGCAGAGACCGCAGCCCTTGAGCCGCAGCAGCGCCTCGCCCGGGCCAATGGCGGGCCTGGGCCAGTCCTCGACCGCGACGCCGGCGACGCCGCGATAAACCGCGGCCTTCACGCGGCGCGCTCGCCGCGCGGCCCGGCGTGGCCGAACCGAGCCGACGCCCAGCAGCGAAGCGCGATCGCGAGCTTGCGGCCGGTCGGCAGGGTGATGCGCTCCCCGAACACGCGGAACTCACGCGTCTCGATCTCGTCGAGCAGCGCCCGGTAGATTCGCCCCATGATCTCCGCGGCCACCAGCGAGCGCGCGTCCATCGCCGGAAAGGCGTCTCGCGCGGCCCGGTAGAACTGCCGGGCCCGCGCCGCCTGGTGGCGCATGAGGCTCACGAACTCGCCGGTGTAGCGTCCGGCCCGCAGGTCGTCCGTGGTCACGCCGAACTTCCGGAGGTCTTCCTGCGGCAGGTACACGCGGCCGGCGCGGGCGTCGGCGCCGACGTCGCGGATGATGTTCGTCAGCTGGAGCGCCGTACCGAGGTTCACCGCGTACTCGCGGGCGCGCGGATCCGTGTAGCCGAAGATCTCGATGCAGCAGAGGCCGACCGCTGAGGCGACGCGATAGCAGTAGGGATAGAGGTCCTCGGCGGTCTCGTAGCGGACCTGATCGAGGTCCATTTCCACCCCGTCGATAATCGCCAGGAGAGCCTCGCGGGGGATCGCGAACTCGCTCACCGCGCGCGCCAGCCCTGCCGCGATCGGATGCTCAGGGCGACCCCCCGGCTCGTAGCAGAGCGCGACGTGGCGGCGCCAGCTTTCGAGCTGGCTCCGCTGCGCGGCGCGGTCGACGCCGCGCTCGTCGCCGAGGTCCGCGATGTCGTCCACCGTCCGGCAGAATGCGTACACCGCGTAGAGCGCCTCCCGCCGGCGGCGCGGCAGCGTGAGGAAGGCGTAGTAGAAGTTCGAACGGCTCTTGCGCGTCAGCCGGGCGGCCAGGCGTCCGATCACGCGATCTTTCTCGCGAGCCGGGCGTACCCGTGCTCGACGAACCAGTCGGTCGCGTCGCGGAGCGCGTCGCGCACGTCGGTCTGCGGCAGGCCGAGGTCGCGCCGGGCCTTCGCCGGGCTGAAGAACATTTTCTTCTTCGCCATGCGCACCGCCGTCAGCGACGCGCGCGGCGTGCCGCCGGTGACCCGGGCGGCGACCTCCATGCACCCGGCGGCGAGCCAGGCGACGGCGTAGGGAATGCGCATGCGCGGCGGCCGGCCGCCGGTGATCTCCGCGAGCAGTGCGCCGATCTCGGCGAGCGTGAGGTTTCCGTTCGCGTGGCCGAGAATGTACTTCTCACCGCTCTGGCCGCGCTCGGCGGCCAGCAGATGGCCGCGCGCGACGTCGCGCACGTGGACCAGGTTGAGCCCCGTGTCCAGTGTCGCGAACATCTTGCCCTGCAAGAAGTCGACGATCATCTGGCCGGTCGGCGTCGGCTTGACGTCCCACGGACCGATCGGCGTCGAAGGATTCACGATCACGACGGGGAGCCCCTTGAGCGCGAAGCCGACGGCGACCTGCTCGGCGAGGAACTTCGACGCCTTGTACGGACCCACCATGTCCGCGAGCGTGACCGGCGTCGTCTCCGTGCCCGGCGTGCCGTCGCCGGGGATGCCGAGCGCGCCGACGCTCGACGTGTGCACCACGCGGCTCACGCCAGCGTCGGCGGCGGCCTGAAGGATGGCGCGGGTACCCTCGACATTGGTCCGGTACAGCTCCTCGGGCCGCCGGGCCCAAAGCCGGTAGTCGGCGGCCACATGGTAGACGGTTCGCACGTCCTGGACCGCGCGACGGAGCGACGAGGGATCGCCGAGGTCGCCCTCGCATACGTCCACCGTCAGCCCTTCGAGCGCGCGGCGATCGCCGTGGGCGCGCGCCAGCACGCGAACCGTGGCGCCCTCGCGCAGGAGCTCGCGCACGACGTTGGCGCCGACGAAGCCCGTCCCCCCGGTCACCAAGGCGTCGATACGGTTCATGAGCGGGCGACCGTGCCGAGCGCGGCGGCGACTGACTTCAGGGCCGCCTGCGTCCCACTCCGGAGCATCATCGCCTCCGCGATGGCGCCCGGACGCGAGAGCACGACGCGGACGGCGCGCGTCGTGCGCACGCGGCCGTCGGGCTCGACGACCGCCGCGAGGTCGGGCGGGACGCCGCGGCTTGACGTGTCGGAGACCCCACGGACGACGGCCGCCGGGAGCCCTCGGCCCCGAGCCCACTCCACGATTGCCACGGATTCCATGTCGCAGGCGAGCGCGCCGGTCTCCATCCAGAGCCGCGCCTTCAGCTCGGCGGTGGAGACGACCGCGTCGACGGTCAGGAGAGTTCCGGCGCGCCGAAGGCCGGGCAGCGCCGCGGTGGCGTGACGGACGGCGCCGGCGCCGACCACGGCTTCGGGCACGACCAGGTCGCCCTCGGCGAGATCGGGAGAGAGCGCACCGCAGACGCCCGCCGAGACAACCAGTGTCGTCGCCGATCTGGCCGCGCGCGCGTCGAGGTGCGCGGCCCGCGGGCCGGCGCAGAGGAGCTCGAGCGCGCCGCCGCGGAAGTGCGGCCACGCGCTCCCGCCGACGCGCTCGAGGCCGAGCTGACGGGCCAGACCACGGGTTTCGAGCTCGACGGCGGTGACGACGAGGACGCGGGTCACGCGTCCCTGACTGGCGTGCGGCCGGAGTCCTTCTCAGCATGGCCGGCGGCTTTCGCCGCCTCTTTGGCGCGGAGCCATGCCGCGTAAGAATTGCCCGCCGCCGTATCTCGGCCGGTGAACCGGATCGTGCGGATCGTGTGGTAGGGGATGGTGTTCGGTCCCTCGCCATCCAGATCGAACATCTGCACGAACGGCTCGGGCGCGTCGGAGTTGCGGTTGAACAGGAAGCCGACCATTTCCGAGCCGTCGATCTTCACCACGGTGACGTTGCCGCGATAGTCGAACGCCATGTCGATGATGGTCGCGAGGGAAAGACTGCCGCCGACTTCCGGCGTCCAGCCCTCGAGCGTGGTTTCGTCCGTCACGCCGCCCCCCGCCTCAGAAGCGCCCGGTGACCGTGGCCGCCACGGTATCGCGGAACCCGCGCCACGAGGAGAAGGTGTGGTTCACGGCCGTCGGCTCGTAGCCGCAGTGCACCATGCAGTCGCGGCACTTCTCGTTGCCGCTGCGCCGCCCATAGTTTTCCCAGCGCGTGGTCTCGAGCAGCTCGTTGAAGGTCGCGGCGTATCCTTCCTGCAGGAGGTAACAGGGCCGCTGCCAGCCAAATATGTTGTACGTGGGGTTTCCCCACGGAGTGCACTCGAAGTCCTGCTTGCCCATGAGGAACTGCAGGAACAGCGGCGACTGGTTGAACCGCCAGCGGCGCTTGGGGTTCGTGAGGATCTTCGAGAAGAGCTCGTGCGCGCGCTGCGTCCTGAGGAAATGCTCCTGGTCCGGCGCCTTGGCGTAGCTGTAGCCGGGCGAGATCATCATGCCCTCGACGCCCAGGTCCATCACTTCGTCGAAGAACTCTCGCATCCGGAGCGGGCTTGTCCCGTCGAACAAAGTCGAGTTGGTGGTTACCCGGAAGCCGCGGCGGAGCGCTTCCTTGATGGCGGCAACGGCCTGGACGTAGACGCCGTCGCGGCACACCGCCTCGTCGTGCTCCTCGCGGAGCCCGTCGAGGTGCACGCTGAACGAGAGATACTTCGAGGGCGTGAACAGGCCGGCTTCGAGCTTTTCCTTCAGGAGGATGGCGTTGGTGCAGAGGTAGACGTACTTTCTGCGCGCGACCAGCCCTTCGATGAGGCGGCCGATGTCGGGGTACATCAGGGGCTCGCCGCCGGGGATCGAGACGATCGGCGCCCCGCACTCGTCCACCGCCGCCAGGCACTGCTCGACCGTCAGGTGCTTCCTCAAGATCTGCGCCGGGTACTGGATCTTGCCGCAGCCGGCGCATGCGAGGTTACAGCGGAACAGGGGCTCGAGCATCAGCACGAGTGGATAGCGCTTCCGGCGGGCGAGCTTTTGACGGAGGACATAGGTCGCCACAGCCCACATCTGAGAGACGGGCACGCTCATGCGCGTTGAATTCCTTCGCGGTCAGGGCCGAGCGCGATCACGCCCGGACTCCGGTTGAAGTGAACGATTGCGAGGGCCACGGCGACGTGGACTGCCGCCCCCACCGCCGCCAACCACCACTCGCCGATCAGGATCGTCATGGCGAGATTGAACCCGAGCACGCCGTAGTATAACGCGACACCGGGCCAGGCCCGCCCTCCCGAGGCGTTCGAGGCGGTGGTGCGCGCTCCAGGCCGTCGCGGGGCTGGGGCCCCGCCGGCCGAGGCGCGCCGATGAATCAAGGCGAGGTAGAAGCCGACGCCGATCGTGCCGACGATCACCCACCCCGCGAAGTTCGACAACGGCACGCCGAAGTAGACGCCGGGCTCCGGGTAGAAGAAGAGGTGGCCGAGAAACCACCGGTCGCCGCGCACCGCGAGCGGATCGATCACGACGTCGAGCGCCATCATGAGCGAGCCGGCCAGCACCGCCGTTACCGGCCGCGACGGCGCCCGGCCGGCGAGCGCGACGCGGGCCAGGCAGAACGACGCGTAGGCGAGGAAGGTGAAGGACAGCGAGTCCATCACGGGCACGTCGGCCAGGAACAGCTCGCGGCCGCGCGTGAGCTGCGTGTACGTATAGAGCCCGAAGGGGATTCCGGTGCGCGTGGACGAGAACTCGGCGAGCCAGGCCACCGGCCAGACGCACCCGGCGAACCCGAGGACGCGCCGCCAGCCCAGATCGACTGCCCCTGCGACCAGGAAGACCGCCAGGAAGGCAAAAACGTACGGTCGAAGCACCATGGTTCCGACGAGAAGGTCCATGGAAGGTTTCAGTAATCCAGTCAGCATGTTACCATCACCCACGTGAGGCACCTGCAGGACGCGATCGGCCGCGCCCAGGCGCATCTGCTTGGCCAGCAGGCCCCCGATGGCCACTGGATCGGCCAGCTCGAAGCCAACACGACGATCACATCCGAGTACCTGCTGCTCTGTCATCTGATCGACCGGGTGAACCGCGAGCGCGAGACGCGCTCGGTGCGTTACCTCAAGCGGCAGCAGCTTCCCGACGGCGGGTACTCCCTCTTCGAGGGGGGCCCGGCGAATCTCTCCGCGACCATCAAGGCGTACTTCGCCATGAAGATGGCCGGCGTCCCGATCAGCGACTCGGCGATGCTGGCGGCGCGCGAGCGCATCCGCGAGATGGGCGGGCCGGCCAAGGCGGACGTGTTCACCAAGATCCAGCTCGCGCTCTTCGGCGAGTACGACTGGAACGGCGTCCCGACGATGCCGATCGAGATCATGCTGCTGCCGCGCCCGTTCTTCCTGTTCAACATCTACGAGATCTCGTACTGGTCGCGCACCGTGCTGGTGCCGCTCCTGGTTCTGATGGACCGCAAGCCGGTGAAGTGGCTCCCTCCGCACCTGTCCCTCGACGAGCTCTGGCCGGAGCCGCGCGAGGAGACGAGCCTCCGATTTCCGCGCGTGCCGGAGCCCTTCAGCTGGCGAGGTCTCTTCTGGAAGAGCTTCTTCATCGCCGTCGACGACGGTCTCAAGATCTGGGAACGATTCTCCCCGCGTCCCCTGCGCAAGCGCGCCGTCGAGGCCGCGCGGGCGTTCCTCGAGGAGCGGCTGGCCGTTCCCGGTGGCCTCGGCGGCATCTACCCGGCGATGGCGAATTCGATCCTGGCGATGCGGCTGCTCGGGTACCCGGACGATCACCCGCTGGTGATGGGGCAGATCAAGGAGATCGAGGCCCTCGCCGTCGAGGACGGCGACTCCGTGCACTACCAGCCCTGCCCCTCGCCGGTCTGGGACACCGCGCTCGCGGTCAACGCGATGATCGAGAGCGACGTGCCGCCCGACCATCCGGCGCTGCGCCGCGCCGCCGAGTGGATGATCGAGTGCCAGGTTCTGGTGCCGGGCGACTGGCAGGTGAAGCGGCCACACGTGAAGCCCGGCGGCTGGGCCTTCCAGTACCGCAATGACTTCTATCCGGACCTCGACGATACGGCGATGGTCGTGATGGCGCTCGAGAAGGTGAGCGGGCTCGACGGCGACACCACCCGGGTGGCTAAGGAGCTCGGCCTCGGCTGGTTCCTCGGCATGCAGGGCAGCGACGGCGGCTGGGCCTCCTTCGACGCCGACAACAATCGCCTCTATCTGAACCACATCCCGTTCGCCGATCACGGCGCCCTCCTCGATCCGTCCACCGAGGACCTGACGGGCCGCGGGCTCGAGCTGCTCGGCACGCTCGGCTACAAAAAGGATTTCGAGCCCGCTCAGCGCGCGATCGACTTCCTTCGCCACGCGCAGCGGCACGACGGGCCGTGGTACGGGCGCTGGGGCGTGAACTACATCTACGGCACGTGGTCGGTGCTGCGCGGCCTCGCCGCCATCGGCGAGGACCTGCGGCACGAATACGTCCAGCGCGCAGTGCGGTGGCTCGAGCGCCACCAGAACAAGGACGGCGGCTGGGGCGAGACCTGCGAGAGCTACGACGACTCCGAGTTCGCCGGCGTGGGCCAGTCGATGCCGAGCCAGACCGCGTGGGCGTTGCTCGGGCTCTTCGCCGCCGGCCGCACCAGCGGCCCGGCAGTCGTGCGCGGCGTCGAGTATCTGCTGCGGACGCAGCGGGACGACGGCTCGTGGGACGACCCCTATTGGAACGGAACCGGATTCCCGCGGGTCTTCTACCTGAAGTACCACCTCTACGCCCACTACTTCCCTCTCTGGGCCCTGGGAATCTACCGCCGCGCGCATGCCTGAGCGGCCGGTCGCGCCGGCACTCCGCCCCTTCGACCTGGTCGGGGGCTGGACGATCGGAGTCGTCGATGCACTCGGCCGGTTCGGCACCTTCTTCGGCGAGGCGCTAGGCGCCCTCGTCACGCCGCCGTTCAAGCTCCGGGCGTTCCTCGACCGCATCGACTACATCGGCTACCGCTCGCTCCTGATCATCCTGCTGACCGGCACCTTCACCGGGATGGTCCTCGGGCTCCAGATCTACCTGACTCTCGTGCGCTTCGGCTCCGAGGCGTTCCTCGGCCCCGCGGTTGCGCTCTCGCTGATCCGCGAGCTCGGCCCGGTGCTGGCGGCGCTGATGGTCACCGGGCGCGCCGGCTCGGCGCTCACCGCCGAGATCGGCATCATGCGCATCACCGAGCAGATCGACGCCCTGACGGTCATGGCCCTCAACCCGATGCGTTACCTGGTGGCGCCCTCGATCCTGGCTGGGCTGGTGACCTTCCCGCTGATGACGGCCATCTTCGACGTGGTCGGAATCTTCGGCGGCTACCTCGTCGGCGTGCGCCTCCTGGGGCTGTCGGAAGGCACGTACTTCGGCGAGATGCGGACGTTCGTCGACATGACCGACATCATGACGGGCTTCTGGAAGTCGATCTCGTTCGGGATCGTCGTGACGTGGGTCTGCACGTACAAGGGGTTCAACGTCGGCCACGGCGCCGAGGGCGTGGCGCGCGCGACGACGCAGGCGGTCGTCCTCTCCTCGGTGCTGATCCTCGTCTGCGATTACTTCATGGGCTCGGTCTTGCCGTGAGGATGCCGCGGTGATCCGGGTCGAGTCGCTCATGAAGTCGTTCGGATCCCAGCCGGTGCTGCGCGGCCTGTCGCTCGAGGTGCCCACCGGGTCGATCACCGTCATCATCGGGCGCAGCGGCGGCGGGAAATCGGTGCTGCTCAAGCACCTCATCGGCCTCCTCTACCCCGACGCGGGCCGCGTGCTGGTGGACGGCGTCGACATCACCGCGCTGCGCGGACGCGCGCTCGACGAGATCCGCCGACGCTACGGCGTCGTCTTCCAGGGCGGCGCGCTGTTCGACTCGCTGTCGTGCCACGAGAACGTCGCCTTTCCGCTCCGCGAGAAGCTGCGCCTGCCCCCCGCCGAGATCGCCAAGCGCGTCGACGCCGCCCTGGCCCAGGTGGGGCTCGACGGGATGGGCGCCAAGTTCCCGGCCGAGATCTCCGGCGGCATGCGCAAGCGCGTGGCCATCGCGCGGGCACTGGTGACCGAGCCCGAGATCGTGTTCTTCGACGAGCCGACCACCGGGCTCGACCCGGTGCTGGTGAACACCATCCACCACCTGATCCTCGATCTACACCGCCGCTTCCGCTTCACGGCGGTCGTGGTCAGTCACGAGATTCCCGAGATCTTCGAGATCGCCGACACGGTGGCGATGCTCCACGACGGCCGGATCGCCGAGGTGGGTCCCCCGGCGGCGATCCAGGCCTCGTCCTCCCGTGTCGTGCAACAGTTCATCCGGGGCGAGTCCGACAATTCGGAGGAACGCTGATGGACCGATCGCGGGTGAACATCGCGGTGGGTATCTTCGTCATACTCGGCATCGTGGCTCTGGCATATCTCTCGATCCAGCTGGGCCAGATCTCCTTCCTCGGGGGCCGCGGCTACGCGGTGACCGTCGATTTCCCGTCGGTGGGCGGGCTCAAGGCCGGCTCCGCCGTCGAGATCGCGGGCGTCGAGATCGGCCGCGTCGAGTCGATCGGGCTCGCCGACTATCAGGCGCGCGTCACGCTGCGCGTACACTCCGGGGTTAAGCTGCAGGAAGACGTGATCGCGTCGATCAAGACGAAGGGGCTGATCGGCGAGAAGTACATCCGTATCAGTCCGGGCGGGTCGGACAAGATCATCCCGCCCAACGGCCGTATCCGCGAGGTGGAGGCGCCGGTGGATTTCGAAGAGTTGCTGTCGAAGTACATCTTCGGCAAGGTGTAGGAGGAGATGGTCATGTTCGCCCGCACGCTCGCGCTCGCCGCCGCTCTGCTGCTGGTGGCCCCCGACCTGGGGAAGGTCTGGGCGGGTGCGCCCACCGACCAGCTCAGGGGCCAGATCAATCGGACGATCAAGATCCTCGACGATCCGGAGCTCAAGAAGCCGGGCAAGACCCGGGAACGCCGCGCTGCGGTTCGTCAGGTGGCCAACGACATCTTCGACTTCGGCGAGACGGCTAAGCGCTCGCTCGCGCGGCACTGGGCGGCCCGCTCGCAGGCCGAGCGCGACGAGTTCGTCCAGCTCTTCGCCGATCTGCTCGAGCGCTCCTACATCTCGAAGATCGAGCTCTACGGTGGGGAGAAGATCAGGTTCGTGGGCGAGGCCGTCGACCCTGACGGCGCCATCGTCAAGACGCGCCTGATCACGAAGCAGGAAACCGAGATCCCCATCGACTACCGAATGCACCAGCGGGGCGACCAGTGGCTCGTCTACGACGTCCTCATCGAGGGCGTCAGCCTGATCTCGAACTACCGCACTCAGTTCAACAAGATCATCACGACCTCGTCGTACCAGGAGCTCGTGAAGAAGATGAAAACCAAGCAGGAGGAGTTCATCCAGGAAGAGAAGCGGACCTCGCAGCGGTGAGCGCGGCGGACCTGTCGGGGCCCGAGCTCGCCGCGCTTCTCGACCACCACGGCTTCGACTTCTACACGGGCGTCCCCTGCTCGCTGGTCGAGGACCTCATCGTCGCGCTCGAGGGCGACCGGCCCGCTCCCTGGATTCCGGCGGTGCGCGAGGACGTCGCCGTCGGGCTCGCCGCCGGCGCCTGGCTCGGCGGCCGGCGGCCCGCGGTGATCATGCAGAATTCCGGGCTCGGCACGAGCCTCAACGCGCTCGCGTCCCTGTCGCTCATGTACGGATTTCCGTCGCTCTTGATCGTCACCTGGCGCGGCTTCGGCGGTCGGGACGCCCCCGAGCACATCCTGACCGGCGAGATCACGCCGAGCCTCCTCGACCTGCTCCGCATCCCCTATCGCACTCTCGATGCCGCTCATGCCGGCGAGCTCGTCGCCTGGGCCGCGCGCGAGATGAACGCGCGCACGAGCCCCGTCGCGCTCCTCGTACCCCCGGGCGTCGTCGCGGCTGGTGCGGAGCACCGGAGCTCCGGTCCGCACGGTGGGGCGTCCGTCACGGCGAGCGGCTTTTCGCCGTCGCGCGTTGGCCGCGAAACGGCCGCGGCGACGCCCGCCCCCGAGCATGACGAGCTGACCCCGGTGATCTCACGCGCGGAGGCCATCGCGGTGGCGATCAAGGAGCTCTCGGCGGAGCCGGTGATTCATGCCAACGGCTACATCTGTCGCGAATCGTGCGCGATCGACGACCGGCCGCAGAACTTCTACATGATCGGCTCGATGGGCATGGCCTCCGCGATCGGGCTCGGGCTCGCGCTGGCGCGGCCGGCGGTCGCATGCGTGGTCTTCGACGGCGACGGCAACCTCTTGATGAGCCTCGGCACCCTCGCCATGGTCGGCAGCCTCGGCCCGCGCAACTTCGTCCACCTCGTCTTCGACAACGAGGTCTACGGCTCGACCGGCGGCCAGCGCTCGCTCTCGCGCGACGTCCGGCTCGATCGGCTGGCCCGCGGCGCGGGATACCTCACGGCGACGGCGGTGACCACCGCGGACGAGATCGCGGCGGCCGTGCGGAGGGCGCGCACCGCGGAGGGTCCGCACTTCATCCTGGCCAAGGTCACCTCGGTGGAGACCCCGTCGCCGCGGATTCCGCACGGTCCCGAGGCCATCCGCGACCGATTCCGCCGCGCGGTGAGCGGCTGATGAGGCGCGCCGCGGCCGTCCCGATTCCGGAAAGCCTCGATCGCTGTGTTAGACTTACGGCAATTCAAGACCCCGCTCGACCGACCTACTGCTGAGGAGGCGTTCGTGGGATCCGTCAGAGTCGCGATCATCGGCGTCGGAAACTGCGCGTCGGCTCTCGTCCAGGGTGTGGAGTACTACAAGAACGCGCCGGACGACCGATTCATTCCCGGGCTCATGCATCCCAGGCTCGGGGGCTACCACGTCCGCGACATCGAGTTCTCCGCCGCCTTCGACATCGACGAGCGCAAGGTCGGCCGTGATCTCGGCGAGGCGATCTACCAGGCGCCCAACAACACGGTGAAGTTCGCCGACGTCGGGCACCTCGGCGTGCCGGTCCAGCGCGGGATGACCCACGACGGCCTCGGGCACTACCTCTCGCAAATGATCAAAAAGGCCCCGGGCTCCACCGCCGACATCGCCGGCATTCTGCGCGACACCAACACCAACGTCGTCGTCAACTTCCTGCCGGTGGGCAGCGAGATGGCGACCAAGTGGTACGTCGAGCAGATCCTCGACGCCGGCTGCGCCTTCGTCAACTGCATCCCGGTGTTCATTGCTCGCGAGCAGTACTGGCGTCGCCGGTTCGAGGAGCGCGGGCTCCCGCTGGTCGGCGACGACGTGAAGTCGCAGGTGGGCGCGACCATCATCCACCGAGTGCTGACAAATCTGTTCATGGACCGCGGCGTGCGACTTGACCGGACGAGCCAGCTGAACTTCGGCGGCAACACCGACTTCTACAACATGCTCGAGCGCGACCGGCTGACGTCGAAGAAGATCTCGAAGACGGATTCTGTCCGCTCGCAGCTCGGCCACGAGCTGCCGGCCGACGCCGTCCACATCGGCCCCAGCGACTACGTGCCCTGGCTGGCCGACCGCAAGTGGGCGCACATCCGGCTCGAGGGTTCGGGCTTCGGCGATCAGCCCATCAACGTCGAGCTGAAGCTCGAGGTGTGGGACTCGCCGAACTCCGCGGGCGTCGTCATCGACGCGATTCGGAGCTGCAAGATCGCGCTCGATCGCGGCATCAAGGGCGCCCTGCTGGCGCCCTCGGCCTACCTGATGAAGTCGCCGCCCGAGCAGTGGACCGACGACACCGCCCACCGGCGGCTCGAGCGGTTCATCGCCGGCGACGAGTAGGTGCCGCTCGCCGAACGGATCGGTCGCCCGCTCCGCCGGCTCGTCCGGCTGGGCTGCGCGCGACCCGCCCTGACCGTCGCCATCGCCGTCTCGCTGGCGATCGTTTCGCTGCTCTACGCGCTCACCACCCTCACCTTCGCCACCTCGACCCGGTCGCTCCTGCCGCCGGGCCGGCCCTACGTCGAGCGCTTCACCCAGTACGACCGGGAGTTCGCCGATCTCGAGAGCATCGCCATCGTCGTCGAGGCCCCCTCCCTGCCCGAGGCGACGATGTACGCGAACCGCCTCGTCCGCGCGCTCGGCGAGACCAGCGTACCGCTCAAGCAGATTTCCTACCGGATCGACCCCAAGCAGTTCGAGGGGCGTGCGCTCCTCTATCTGTCGCAGGAGAAGCTGGCCGCGATCCGCGACAAGATCTTCGACTACCAGGAGTTCATGGAGGCGTTCGCGGCGCGGCCGACCCTCGACCAGCTGGTGGAGGGCATGGGCACCCAGATCGCGACTGCCTTCGTCTCGCACTTCATCGACCTCGGGCTCAACGACGGCAAGGGCGCCGCCGATCTGCGATTCGTCCAGGATCTGATCGCTCAGATCGCGGCGCGGCTCGATCGGCCGGGGCCGTACCGGTCGCCGTTCGGGACGCTCTTCGCCGTGGACGGCGACGACCACCCGGGCGCCGGTTACTTCCTGTCCGAGGACCAGCGGCTGCTCTTCATCCTGGCCGAGCCGGATACCGAGCGCGGGAGCTTCACCGGCGACCAGCACGCGATCGACGGAATCCGCGCGGCGATCGCCTCGCTTCGGGGCGAGTTCCCCGAGGTTGCGGTCGGCGTGACCGGCAAGCCGGCGCTCCAGAACGACGAGATGGTAGCGGCGTTCCGCGACAGCGGACGGGCCACGCTCATCGCGTTCGCCCTTACCCTTGGCCTGTTGCTCGTGGCGTTCCTGCGCGTCGGCAAGCCGGTCCTGATGCTGGCGGTCCTCGCTATGAGCCTCTGCTGGTCGATCGGGGTCGCCACCCTGGTGATCGGGCACCTCTCGCTCTTCTCGGTCATGTTCATCTCGATCGTGATCGGCATCGGCATCGACTACGGCATCTACTTCCTCTTCCGCTACGAGGAAGAGCTGTTTCTCGGCCGCAACCTGCGCGAGGCGATTGAGATCACGGCCCGGCGCAGCGGTCCGGGCATGCTGCTGGGCGCCGTGACGGCGGGCGGCACCTTCTACGTTCTGTGGCTCACCGACTTCCGCGGCGTGCGCGAGCTCGGATTCATCGCCGGCACGGCCCTTCTGCTGGCGTGGCTCGCCATGATCACCGTGCTCCCGGCGATGCTCGTCCTGGTCGACCGGCGTCACGCAAGCCGGCCGGCCGGCACGATTCCGCGCGCGCTGGCGCTCGAGCGCATCCACGTGCCCTTCGTGGAGCGGCTCGTCGCGTACCCGAAGACGGTCGCCCTCATGGCCCTCGTGCTGACGGCCGTGTCGGCGTGGGGCCTGCGCTACATCGAGTTCGACTACAACCTGCTCAACCTGCAGGCCTTTGGAACCGAGTCCGTCTACTGGGAGAAGCGCGTGCTGGCGACGGCGCGGCGCTCGGCGTTCGCGGCTCTCGCCAGCGCCGACTCGATCGAGGAGCTCCGAAAGAAGAACGCCGCCTTCCGCGCGCTTCCGACCGTGTCGGAGGTGGACTCGGTGCTGCTCCTGATTCCGGACGACCAGCCCGCGAAGCTCAAGATCATCGGCGACTTCGCGCCACTGGTGGCGCCGGTCCGGATCGGGCGGCCCACGTCGGTGAACCTCGGCCGGCTCCTCACCGCCCTCGAGACGCTCAACCGACGCTTCGGGCTGGCGGCCGCCGAAGCCCCAGAGGGCGACGCCAAGACCAAGCTCCGGATCGTCGTCGACGACATCGGGCGGTTGATTCGCAAGATTCGGCAGACCGACGTCCAGGTGAGCGAGCCTGCGCTCACGCACCTGCAGAACCAGCTCTATCACGACTTCGTGAAGAGCTTCCAGCGGCTCCAGGACAACCTCGCGCCACGCCAGATCGGGCTCGCCGACGTCCCGAAGGAGCTCCGGGCCAAGTTCGTGAGCGACACCGGGCGGTTCCTTCTGCAGATCCATCCGGCCGTCGACATCTGGGACCGGGACGGCGCCCGGCGCTTCGTCACCGACCTTCGCGCGGCCGATCCGGAGGTCACCGGCACTCCGATCATCACGTTCGAGGCGCTGCGCCTGATGGAGCGCGCCTACCAGCAGGGCATGGTCTACGCGATCCTGCTCGTCTCGCTCGCCACCGCTTTGACGCTGCGACGGCTCCGCGATACGGCTCTGGCACTCCTGCCGCTCGGCCTCGGCCTCATGTGGGCGTTCGGGCTCATGTACTTCTTCGGCCTCAAGTTCAACATGGGCAACGTCTTCGGCCTGCCGCTGATCCTCGGCGCCGCCGCAGAGTACGGGCTGAACATCGTGATGCGCTATCGCGAGGGCCGCGATCGCGGCGGTCCGCTGATCGCGCGCTCGACGGTGATGGCGGTGCTGGTCAGCGGCCTCACGACCATCGCCGGCTTCGGCAGCCTGATGATCGCCGACCATCGCGGCATCTTCGGGCTCGGCCTCTTGCTCACGCTCGGCACCACGACGAGCCTCATCGCGGCGCTCGTCGTGCTTCCGGTGCTGCTCCAGGCGATGCCGGGCCGCCCGGCCATCGCGCCGAGCCCCGTCCGCGGGACTCCGGACACGCCCCTCGCCGCCGCCGGCCACGATATCGACCGGACCCGCTGAGAGGCCGATCGCCGACGGCGCCCGGCCGGAGCCGCGCCGGGCGCTACTCGACGCGAACCGGATCGCCGCGCCGGACCGTGCCCGGCGTCATCACGAATGCGTACACCCCGGCGCAGGGAAGCTCGCCCAGACCGCCGGCCCGAATCCGGTTGTGCTCGGCCATCGCGCGCAGCACGCCGGGATCGCGCGGCAGATCGCCCTGCCTGAGCGTAGTCATCACACAGCGAGCGGTGGGAATGATGACCTTGAGGCGTGCCTCACCGACAGTGACGACGCGGCGCGACCAGTCGTTCTCGACGAACCCGCGATGGTCGGGCACCTCCACGACGAGGTTTGGGCGGAAGCGGCGCGCCTCGAAGCGCTGCGCTGGCGCGAGCTCGCGCAGGCGATCGAGCGTATTGGTCGTGAGGAGGTGGATCGCGCAGAAATCGAAGAACGTTCCGGCGGGCGCGCGGAAGGCCGCCGGCACGTCCGTGACGCGGTCACCTTCCTCCCGCTGGGGCATCACCGTGCCGTAGAGCCGCCCACCCTTGACCTCGGGCCAGACCTCCTCGAAGGAGCTGTCGGCCGGGGCGCTCGACATCAGAACCACCGAACGCCCGAGGGCCTCCGAGAGCAGGCGGCTCACGGCCGGCTCCTCGCTGGTCACGCTTGTCCCGCGCGGAAACGTGATTCGCACCGGCGGCATCGGCGCGCCGAGCCGGGGCGGCTCGACAAAGTCGGCGCGGAAATCGAAGAGCCGGCCCCACTTCCGCGGGTGCTTCGCGCTCGCGAGTTTTCCGGTCTCCTGGTCGACCAGTCCGTAGGCGCGGTCACCGCAGAGCCCCCGCTCGGTCACCTCGCAGGCGTTGAGCTCTTCGCCCATCATCGACTTGACGGGGTAGCGCCAGAGCGAGACGACCGTGCCGACCGCTTCGCCGCTCATCGTGGTGCCCATCCTATCGCAGCGACATCGCTGCGTGAACCCGCGTATGATGGGCTCCCGGATGCTCGCGCTGATCCGGCGGCTGAACCCTTTCAAGACCCCGGACGCCCGCCGGCTGGCCCTTCTCTTCGGGGTCGTTTATTTCGCCCAGGGCATGTGGTACCTGCCCAACCAGACGATCACGATCGTGCTCAAGGAGCGCGGGCTCAGCGCCGGCCAGGTCGCCGATTTCTTCCTGATCACGATCATCCCGTGGCTCATCAAGCCGGTGTACGGGCTCCTGTCCGACTTCGTGCCGCTCTTCGGCCGGCGGCGGCTGAGCTACTTCCTGATCACATCCTCACTGGCGGCGATCGCGGGGCTCATCCTGGCGGCCGGCGACGCCATCGCCGTGGGCCCGATCCGTACCCTGGACCTTCCGGGCGTGAAGTTCACGCTCGTCCCCGGCGTCGGCCTCTTCACCCTGATGGCGCTGGGCCTGGCGTTCACCGACGTGCTGACCGACGCGATGATGGTCGAGAACGGCCGGCCGCGCGGTCTCACCGGCGCGTTCCAGTCCGTGCAGTGGGCGTGCGTCACCGTCGCGTCGATCGCGGTCGGCGAGCTGGGCGGCTCCCTCGCGGAGACGCGCAGCCTGCGCGCCGCCTTCCTCATCGCCGCCTGCTTTCCGTTCATCTCCCTGTTCATGGCGCGCACCTTCATCCACGAGTCGGTGGCACGCAGGGACAAGGCGGCGTTTCTAGAGACGTGGCGGGCCATCTGGGTCGCGCTGGGCCACCGCGAGATCTGGATCGTCGCGGGCTTCATCTTCTTCTTCTGGTTCAGCCCGTCCTTCGGCCCGGCGTTCCTTTACTATCAGACGGACACCCTGAAGTTCAGCCAGCAGTTCATCGGCCGTCTCGCGGCGATCGGCGCGCTCGCCGGCGTCATCGGGGCCGTCGTCTACGCGCCGCTCTCCCGGCGCGTGCCGCTCAAGCGCATCATCAACCTCTCGATCGGCTTCGGCGTCATCGGCACGCTCGCGTATCTCGTCTACCGCGACACCGTCTCGGCCGTACTCATCACCGTCGTGTTCGGCGCGGTCAGCATGATCATGCAGCTCGCGTTTCTCGATCTGGCCGCCAAGGCATGCCCGGCCCACGTCGAGGCGACGTTTTTCGCGCTGCTCATGTCGGTGTTCAACCTGGGGGTGCAGCTGGCGGAGAACGTCGGGGCGCGCCTGTACGACCGCGTCGGCTACAGCTGGCTCGTCGTCATCGGGGCGGCGATGACGGCGCTCACGTGGGTGCTGGTGCCGCTGGTCCGGATCGAGCGCATCGAGGCCAAGGCCCGCGCCGAGGCGACGAGCACCCTCGAGGCGACGCCCGCGAGCTAGAGGTCGATGTCCGCCGAGGCGGCCGGGCTGCGCGTGGCGGCGGCGTGAGCGCGGCGGAGCCAGCGGAGGGCCCGGCCCAGATCTTCGACACCTTCCACGTCGAGCTCGACCCAGCCTTTCTTCGAGAAGCGCCGGTGGGGACGAATCCGGGGGTCGGTCAGGGCGCGGGCCTGGTCCCCTTCGGCGAGGCGGACCCAGAGGTCGCGCTCCTTCTCGCGCAGGGGAAAGCAGCCGAAGAGCGTCTCGCCCACGAAGTAGCTCCACCGGCCGAACATCGGTGTGATCCGCACGCCCGACCACCCCGCCAGCGTCTCGTTGAGCCGCTTGGCCGGGCCCGCGCCGCCACGCTCGAGGGCGCGACGGGTCTTGCGTCCCTTGCCCATGCCACGAAATCGCCCGCGCATTCCGGAAAGCCGCGGGCATTCTGCCATTGACAGCCGCGTCGTCGCCATGCGAAAAGTTCGGTGCTCATGTCGACGCGAGTGAAATTCGCCACGGTCGAAGGGGCGGCGACGCTCCTCACGCCCGCGTTCTGCGACTACCTCACGCGGCTGCACGATCGCCTGGACGCGCGCGCGCGCGACCTCCGCGCCCGCCGGCGGGCGGTGCTGGAGCGGGCGCTGCGCGAGCACACGCCGCCGAGTCACCCGTCGGCCAGCGCGGCCAACACCGGGACGTGGCAGGTCCCGTCGATGCCCGACGAGCTGAAGCGGCCGGGTATCGAGATCTCGGGACCGTGCTCGATCACGTCGATGTTCATCAACGCGCTGAATCCGGGCCCCGAGGGCGAGCGCGCCGCCGGCGACCTCGACGACGACGAGGACTCGGGCGGCCACCGCCTGATCGACACCGTGCGTGCGGCGCACAATCGGCTGGCCGCCGTGAACCGCGAGCTCACCTTCGTCGACCGCGAGCGCAACCGGAACTACAAGATCGCCGACGGCGAGCTACCGTTCTTCATGCACCGCGAGCGCGGCATGCACCTGGACGAGCCGGACGTCACCATCGACGGCGCGCCCGTCAACGCGGCGCTCCTCGGCACGGCCCTCACGCTCTTCTACGCCGGGCGGGCCCAGGCCGGCCGCGGCCAGGGTATCTACTTCTACCTGCCGAAGCTCGAGGCCGCGGCCGAGGCGCGCTGGTACCGCGATCTGTTCGACGTGAGCCGCGAGCACCTGCCGTTCCTGGCCAGCGCGACCATCCGGGCGATTGTGCTCGTCGAGTCCCTGCCGTGCGTCTACGAGATGGAGGAGATGCTCTACGAGCTCGGCCCCTACGCGGCGGGGCTGAACGCGGCCCGCTGGGATCTCAAGGCGTCGATCTTCGAATTCATCATGACCGATCCGGCCCAGGTATGGCCCGATCGCTTCGGCGTCGACATCAAGACCACGCCGTTTCTGGCGAACATCTTCCGCCGTCTCGTCGCTGTCTGCCTCAAGCGCGGCGCCGTGCCGATCGGCGGCATGGCCACCGCGCTCCCGAGCGCCGACGCCGAGGTGAATCGCGCGGCCGGCGAGGCGATCCGCGCCGACAAGCAGTGGGAAGCCGAACAGGGCTTCATCCGCGGCTGGGTGGCGCACATCTTCCACATGAAGACCGCCAGCGACCCGTTCAAGAAGCTCATCGGCTCGGGCTGGAAGCCGACGGAGCAGATGGCGAACCCCGACAACTACCCGGTAGCCATCAAAGTGCCAGACGGCCCTGTCACCATCCAGGGCACGCGGCGCAACGCACGGATGCTGATCGAGTACGTGGAAGGCTGGCTCGGTGGCCGCGGCGCCAAAGGCATCGACAGCCTCGAGGGCAAGCCCGGCATTCATCCGGCGCTGATGGAAGATCTGGCGACCGGCCGTATGTCGGTCGCGCAGATCGCGCAGCGGATCCTCCATCGGGCGCGCGAGACCAACAGCAGCACCGCGCACGACTTCGCCCTGGTGAAAAAGCTGCTCAATGAGGAGCTCGCCGACATCTTGACGCGACACCAGGGCGCCGAGACGCAGGAGCGCTACCGCAAGGCGCTCAAGATCGCGATGCGCTGGATCAAGAACTACACCGAGCTCGACTTCCGGAGCCTCGGCTCGTACACGCGCGCCGACCTCGACGCAATCGCCGCCGCGCCTGATTCGTTCTGACGGGGGCCGCGGCGGGCGCAATGCCGCCGCGCTCCCGTCGGTCCGACTCCAGCTGGAGCCGAAACCGCCGGATTCTCCGGGCTAGCTCTTCTTCAGCGCGTCGATCCGATCGCCCGTCGCCGGATGCGTAGCGAAGAAGCCGCCGCCGCTGGCGCCCTCGGTCTGCTCCAACCATGAGAGCGTGTTGACCATGACGTCCTTGGAATATCCGGCCCTCTGGAGGATCTCGGCGCCGTGGCGATCGGCCGCGTACTCTTCTTTCCGGCTGTAGGAGCGCGCGATCAGCTCACCGGCGATCGGCGTGATCGCGCCGCTGCCGGGGAGGGCCTGATCCAGCAGGATTGCGCCGATCTGGAGCCCGGCGCCGAGCCGCTGCGCCTTCGCGACGTGACCGAGGTCGTCGTGGGCGAGCTCATGGGCCAGCACGCCCCGCATCTGGTCGTCGTTCGCCTTCTCCAGAAGACCCGTCGTCACGTAGAACTCGCCGCCACCGGCGCTGGCCGCGTTGATGTGGGGATCGTCCATGATCCCGACCTTGACCTGGTTGGGCTGGAGTGGCCGGTTCATCTTTGCCATGAGCGGAATCATCACGCGCTGCAGCCGCTCGACGACGGCCGGATCGACTTTCTTGTTGGACGGCGCCGGGGCTCCGGCGCTGGGCTGCGGCTGAGGCTGGCCGCGATCGGCCTGACCCGACGACTGCACCGCGCAGCCGGCCGCCAGCATCATGATCACGAGCGTCTTGAGGAATTTCATTCGGTATCCTCCTGATCGCGCGCGCTCACACTAGCTCGCGAATCCGGTCACCGAGCACGGTGAGCGCGATTTTTTGACGGTTGGGCTCGCCCCGCAGAAGCCCGGAAGCCCAAAGACGACCTCGACACCCCAGTCGTGAATCGTCTCGATTAATACGTCGGCAGCCGTCAATGCCATCTGATCTCTCCCGCGCCTTGCGTGATGTCAGCCCAGTCTCGGGGCAGCACCTGACGTGGTTCGGCAAGTCGCGTGCCGAAACACAGAACGCTGCCGGAACGCATGGAAGACATCCGCCGAAGCCATGGAAAATGTTGGCGTGGTCCGCTGAGAACCGAGGGTTTCGACGCCCGTACCGCGGGCCTGCGTTGAACGAATTACACGGTAAGAACGCAAGTCGGAGCAGCAACGCTCGGTAAGAACGCACGGCCCACGGAAGGGGCTGATGCCAGGGCCCGGGTTACGTCCGAGGACTTCCTGATCGACGACGCGACGCGCGCTCGGGGACGCCCCGGCCACACCGGGGCGTCCCTCCCCCAAAGGGCAGCCTCAGCGCGGAGGCGTCTTGTCGATCGCCAACGCTTCCTTGATCGCTTCCTCCGTCACCTTGATCTGCACGCCCGCGCGCTCTTCCTGCAGCAGCATCGCCACGCGCGAGTCCCGCTCGGCCCAGCCGCGATTGAGCGCCTCGGTCATCTCCTCGAGCGTGATGTTGGCCAGGCGCATCGGCACCTTGTGCTCGCGGCCGAGCGCTGTGGCCAGCGTGACGTCCTTGTGGGCCAGGCGCAGCGCGAACGCCGGCGGATCGAACTTACCGGGCAAGAACTGGTCGGCAAGCCCGTCGAACGTCCGGCGCCGACCGCCGGCGCCCTGGCGCACGGCCTTCCAGAGCGCGATGGGCTCGACGCCCGCCTTGACGCCCATCGTGAAGACTTCGGCCAGAGCGGTCTGCATGATGTAACCGGCGCAGTTGTGGACGAGCTTGGCGACCGAGCCCGCACCGATCGGCCCAACGTAGTACGCCTGATCGCCGATTGCGTCGAGTACGGGCTTCAAGCGCTTGAAGAGATCCTCGTCGCCGCCGACCCAGAGGGCGAGCCGGCCCGACTCGGCGCCGCGCGGGCCGCCGCTCACGGGCGCGTCGAGCATGTGGACACCCTTCTGCTTGAACACCTCGTGAATCTTTCGCACGACCGCGGGTGAGTTGGTCGAGAGGTCGAAGTAGACCTTGCCGGCCGCCATGCCCGAGAGGAGCCCCTGCTCGCCGAGGGCGACCGACTCGACTTCGACGGGCCCCGGCAGCGAGGTGAACACGACTTCCGTTGCCGCCGCGACGGCGCGCGGCGTGTCGGCCCAGGTGGCGCCGGCCTTCAGATGAGGCGCCGCCGCCTCGCGGCGCACGTCGTTCACGACCAGCTCGTAGCCGCCTTTCATCAGATTGGACGCCATGTGGCGTCCCATGGTGCCGACTCCGATGAACCCGACTTTCATGGCTTCCTCCCGTCGAAGATACGGCGGGCGATCGTCCCGGCGGTCATGGCGGCGGGCCAGCCGGCGTAGAAGGCGAGGTGGGTGATGATCTCGCCGATCTCCTCGCGCGTGACGCCGTTGTTCAGCGCGCGTTCGAGATGCCCCGGCAGCTGGTCGGTGCGGTACATGGCGATGAGCGCCGCGACGGTGATGAAGCTCCGGTCGCGCTTGGAGAGTCCCGGCCGCTCCCAGACGTCGCCGAAGAGCACCTTCTCGCTGAGGTCGACGAGCTTCGGCGCGACCCCGCGGACCACGTCACGGGCGGTCGATACGGGCTGTGTACTCACGGTCTGCTCCTTTCACGGTAACGGGGTGACATGAACGACAACCCGGGACTCTACGCGCTTCGGGCGTTTGACGCCAGCCGGGTGCGCTGCTAGCATCCCGACCACCGATCCGACCGTCCCGGGAGGTCAGTATGCGCCGACCCATCACCGTGACCCTGATGGCCGTCCTGCTGCTCCTTTCACCGCTCGCCGCATCCGCGCAGGACAACCGCGCCGCGCTCGCCCTCATCGCGAAGGCGATGGGCGCCGGCAGCGTCAAGTCGATCCAGTACTCTGGTAGTGGTGTGAACTTCGCGGTGGGACAGAACTATGCGCCGGAGACGCCGTGGCCGCGGTTCGTCGTCAAGAGCTCTACGCGCTCCGTGAGCTACGAGACCGCCGCAATCCGCGACGAGCTGGTGCGCACGCAGGGGGAGAACCCGGCGCGCGGCGGCGGCGGCCAGCCGATGCAGGGCGAGCAGCGGCAAGACCTCCAGGCACGCGGCGACTTCGCCTGGAACGTGATGGGCGACACGCCGGCTCCCGCGCCGGTCGCGCTGCTCGATCGCCAGCTTCAGCTCTGGACCACGCCTCACGGCGTAATCAAACTGGCGATGGCGAACAATGCGACCGTCCAGGGCAACACGATCTACTTCGCGATTCCCGGGCGCTTCCGGATCTGGACAACCGTCACCAGTCAGAACCTTGTCGAGAAGGTGGTTGCCCTGGTTCCGAATGCGGTACTGGGCGACATGCGTGTCGAGATCAACTATTCCGACTACAAGGACTTCGCCGGCGTGAAGTTTCCGATGAAGATCAAGCAAACGATCGGCGACTACCCTGCCCTCGACCTCACCGTGACCGACGTCCAGATGAATGCCGCGGTGAACATCGCGATCCCCGGCCCGATTCTCCAGGCGTCCGCGCCCTACGCCCGGGTGGCGAGTCAGATGGTCGCCGACGGGGTCTGGCACTTGACCGGCGGCACCCACCACAGCGTCGTGATCGAGATGAAGGATCACCTCATCGTGGTGGAGAGCCCGCTGAACGAGGACCGGGCCGCCGCCGTGCTGGGCGAGGTCAAAAAGCTCTCGAGCAAGCCGATCAAGTACGTCGTCGCGACGCATCATCATTTCGATCACGCCGGCGGTCTACGAGCGGTTGCAGCCGAGCCGCTGACGATCCTCGCGCCCGAGTCGAACAGGGCCTTCCTGGAGAAATCGCTGGCCGCGCCGTCCACCGTGAACCCCGATCGGCTCGCCAAGTCGGGCAAGAAGGCAACCGTCGAGGGCGTGGGGGTTCTGCGCACACTGACCGACGGGGCCCGAACGGTGGATATACACCAGGTCGCCGACAACAACCATCACGGCGGCATCATCATGCTTCACTTACCCAAGGAAAAGCTCCTGATCGAGGCCGACGTGTTCAACCCGCCGGCAGCGAATGCGCCGGCCCCCGCAGCGGTGAACTCGAACTGGGTCGGTTTGGCGGACAACATCAAGCGGTTGAACCTGACGGTGGATCAAATCGTGCCCCTCCACAGCCGGATTGTTTCGCTCACGGAGCTGAACAAGCTGATAGGCCGCTGAGCCCAGCGCTGATCAACCTCGATCCGTCGCGGGCGGGATCTTCCGCGACGGGTCGAGGATTCCTCTGCGCAGGAGACCACGACGATGATTCCTGCCGCGTTCGATTATCACGCGCCGAACACGATCGGCGAGGCGACCGCGCTGCTGGCAAGGCTCGGCGAGGACGCCAAAATCCTCTCGGGAGGCCAGAGCCTCATCCCCCTGATGAAGCTCCGGCTCGCCAGCCCGGCGCACGTCGTCGACATCAACGGAATCCCGGGTCTGTCGGGTATCCGTGAGGCTGACGGCTTTCTTAAGATCGGAGCGCTCACGCGCGAATCGGAGCTGGAAGAGTCCGAGCTGATGAGGACGCGCTATCCCCTGCTCCACGACACCTCGAAGGTCATCGCCGATCCGGTGGTACGCAACCTCGCCACCGTCGGCGGCAACCTGGCCCATGGCGATCCGGCCAACGACCATCCGGCGACGATGCTGGCGCTCGGCGCCGAGGTCGTCGCGATCGGCACGAAGGGCGAGCGGCGGATTGCCATCGGATCGTTCTTCACCGGGCCGTTCGAGACCAGCTTGAAGCCCGACGAAATCCTCGTCGAGATCCGGATCCCGCAGCCCGCCGCGCGCAGCGGCGGCGCGTACCTGAAGCTCGAGCGCAAGGTCGGCGACTTCGCGACGGCCGCGGTGGCCGTGCAGCTCACGCTCGCCGCGAACGGCGCCTGCGATCAGGTTGGCATCGGCCTCACCAACGTGGGCCTCACGTCCATCAAGGCGACGAAGGCAGAGGCGGCGTTGAAGGGCAAGGCACCGGACGAGGCGACGATCAAGCGGGCGGCCGAGCTCGCCGCCGAGGCGGCCGAGCCCTCCGCCGACCTGCGCGGCTCGGTGGAGTACAAGAAAGATCTCGTGCGTGTGCTGACGGCCCGCGCTCTGCGCCGGGCCCTCGAGCGCGCCCGGCGATAGCGCGGCAACGGTAGCGTGTAGACGGTAGCGTGTAGAAGGAGAGCCGACGATGCTCGTGAAGCTTTCGATCAACGGCGAGAAGCACGAGGCCGACGTCGAGCCTCGGCTCCTGCTCGTCCACATGCTCCGCGACGTGCTGCGGCTGACCGGCACCCACATCGGCTGCGACACGACCCACTGCGGCGCCTGCACGATCTTGATGGACGGCCGGCCCGTGAAGTCGTGCACGATGTTCGCCGTCCAGACGCAGGGCAAGGAGCTCATGACGGTCGAGGGGCTGGAGCAAAACGGCAGGCTCCACCCGCTGCAAGAGGGCTTCATGGCCGAGCACGGGCTCCAGTGCGGCTACTGCACGCCGGGCATGCTGATGACCAGCTACGCTTTCCTCAAGAAGAATCCCTCGCCGAGCGAGGACGACATCCGCTGGGCCATCTCGGGCAACCTCTGCCGCTGCACCGGCTACGTGAACATCGTCAAGGCCGTTCAGCATGCCGCGGCAAGGCTGCGGTAGTGCGAGCCACAGGACGTACTTAGGAGGCAAGTGATGGCGCTCAGAACCTCGCCTGAAGTCGGGGGCATGGGGCATTCCCTCAAGCGGAAGGAAGACCCGCGCTTCATCCGCGGCAAGGGCACGTACGTCGACGACGTCCAGCTGCCGGGCATGCTCTACCTCGACATCGTCCGGAGTCCGCACGCCCACGCGAAGATCAAGAAGATCGACAGCACGAAGGCGCTGGCCGTCCCCGGCGTGCTCGCCGTCATCACGGGCGAGGACCTCGCCAAGTACAACCTGCACTGGATGCCGACCCTCATGTCGGATACGCAGATGGTGCTGCCGGTCGAGAAGGTGATGTACCAGGCGCAGGAAGTGGCGGCGGTACTGGCGACGAGCCGCTACGCCGCCGCGGACGGCGCCGCGGCGGTGTCGGTCGATTACGAGCCCCTGCCGGTGGTCGTCGACCCGAAGAAGGCCCTCGAGCCGGGTGCGCCCGTGCTGCGCACCGACAAGAAAGACAAGAAGGACAATCACATCTGGCACTGGGAATGGGGCGACAAGGGCGCAACCGACCGCGCCTTCAGCGAGGCGGCGGTGACGGTCAAGGAAGACATCTACCTCCCGCGCATTCACGTGGCGTCGATCGAGACCTGCGGGTGCGTCGCGCACTTCGACAAGGTCAACGAAAAGCTCACGGTCTGGATGACGACCCAGGCGCCGCACGCGATTCGGACGGTCTTCGCGCTGGTGGCCGGGCACGTCGGCCTGGCCGAGCACAAGATCCGGATCATCTCTCCGGATATCGGCGGCGGCTTCGGCGGCAAGGTGCCGGTCTATCCGGGCTACGTCATCGCGGTCGCGGCGTCGGTGCTCACCGGCAAGCCCGTGAAGTGGATCGAGGACCGGATGGAGAACCTCCAGGCCGACTCGTTCGCCCGCGACTACCACATCAGCGCCGAGCTGGCCGCCGGGCAGGACGGCACGCTCACCGCGCTCCGGATCAAGACGATCGCCGACCACGGCTACGCCGACGCCGCGGCCAACCCGTCGAAGTTCCCCGCGGGCCTCTTCCACGTGTGCACCGGCTCGTATGACCTGAAGTCGGCGCACATCGAAGTGGACGGCGCCTACACCAACAAACCGCCTGGCGGCATCGCTTATCGCTGCTCGTTCCGCGTGACCGAGGCCGTGCACACGATCGAGCGCATGGTCGATTTGATGGCTCATCAGCTCGGCGTCGACCCGGCCGACTTCCGCATGAAGAACTTCGTCAAGCCGGAGCAGTTCCCCTACAAGTCGGCCCTCGGCTGGGAATACGACAGCGGCAACTATGCGGGGGCGCTCAAGAAGGCGATGGACACGATCGGCTACGCCGACCTGCGGCGCGAGCAGGCCGAGAAGCGCAAGCGCGGCGTGCTGATGGGCATCGGCATCTCGAGCTTCACCGAGATCGTCGGCGCCGGCCCGTCCAAGCACTTCGACATCCTCGGCCTCAAGATGTTCGACAGCTGCGAGATCCGCGTGCACCCGACCGGCAAGGCCCTCGCCCGGTTCGGCACGAAGTCACAGGGGCAGGGGCACGAGACGACCTACGCCCAGATTCTCGCCGAAGAGCTCGGCATTCCGGCCACCGACATCCAGGTGGAGGAAGGCGACACCGACACCGCGCCGTACGGTCTCGGCACCTACGCGAGCCGATCGACACCGGTCGCCGGCGCCGCCGCCGCGGTCGCCGCCCGAAAGGTGCGCGACAAGGCTCGGAAGATCGCGGCCTACCTGCTCGAAGTGGCCGAGGACGACCTCGTGTGGGAGCCCGGGAAATTCTCGGTCAAGGGCGTGCCGGGCAAGTCGAAGACCATCCAGGACATCGCCTTCGCCGCCTACACCAATCACCCGCAGGGCATGGAGGCCGGGCTCGAGGCGGTCAGCTACTACGATCCGCCGAACCTCACCTACCCGTTCGGCAGCTACATCTGCGTGGTCGACATCGATTCCGGCACGGGCGAGGTGAAGGTACGCCGATTCGTTGCCATCGACGACTGCGGAAACATCATCAACCCGATGATCGTGCAGGGCCAGGTCCACGGCGGTCTCACCATGGGGCTGGCGCCGGCGCTTTTCGAAGAGATCTCCTACGACGAGATCGGCAACATCCGCGGCGGCAGCTTCATCGACTATCTCTTGCCCACGGCAGTCGAGACTCCGAAGTGGGAGACGGGTCACACGGTCACGCCGTCTCCCCATCACCCGCTGGGAGCCAAGGGCGTGGGCGAATCGGCCACCGTCGGGGCGCCGGCGGCGATCGCGAACGCGGTGGTGGACGCACTCTGGCATCTTGGCGTGCGCCACGTCGACATTCCGATCACGCCCGCGAAGGTGTGGAAGCTCCTGCGCGAGAAAGGCGTGAAGGATTGAACGAGGAGCTCCTAGCGCTCGCGGCCGATCTGCAGCAGCGCGGCGAGGCGTTTGCGCTGGCTACGGTCGTTCGCTGCGAGGCGCCGACCTCGGCGAAGCCCGGCGCGAAGGTCCTGATCCGTGAGAACGGCAGCGTGCGGGGATGGGTCGGCGGCGCCTGCGCCGAGCCCGTGGTCGTCCGCGAGGCCCTCAGCGCGCTCCGTGACGGGCGCCCACGTCTCATCGGGCTCTACGGGGAGGGCGCGCGTACGCCCGGCCGGACGGAAGGCATGGTCGAATACGGCATGACGTGCCACAGCGGTGGCACGCTGGAGATCTATGTGGAGCCGTATCTCCCGAAGCCGCAGCTCGTGCTCGTCGGCCAAGGACCGGTCGTCGAGAGCCTCGCCGCCCTCGGAGCCGTCGCCGGCTTCGCGGTCTCGACACTCTCAGAAGACGCGCAGACGACGCAGCTCGCCGAGCTCCGTCTCGACCGTCGCGCCTCCGTCGTCGTCGCCACCCACGCCGACACCGACGAGGACGCGCTCTTACGCGTGCTCGAGACCGACGCCGGTTACGTCAGCCTGGTCGCAAGCCGGCGCCGCGCCTCGATGATCGTCGAGCGGGTGAAGCAGCGCGGCACCTCGCCTGACCGATTCGGCCGACTCAAGGCGCCGGCTGGGCTCGACATCGGTGCGGTCACCCCCGAAGAGATTGCCGTGAGCATCCTCGCCGAGATCATCCAGCATCGCCGCAGCGAGAAGGCGCTGGGTGCGCAGGCGGAGCCGGCGCCCGCGGCTGCAGCTGCGGTCCGCATCGAGTCCAGGGACCCGATCTGCGGCATGATGGTCGACAGCGCGACCGCGAAGTTCCGTTCGGAGTTCTCCGGACGCACGATGTACTTCTGCTGCCGCCATTGCAAGGAGATGTTCGATCAGGACCCCGAGCGCTACCGCGTCGCGCTCTGAAGACACACCGTCGACATTTCCTGATCGGGTCTTTTGCCCGAATCGCCGTCGAGGCTCCGTGGCGTCCTGCCCGCGCTGATGCGAAGGCGGAGGATGGCGAGGCGCCGGAGGGCAGATGAATCCACACGATTCCCTCCCTCATCTTCGGCGGTATGAATGTTGAATGCGCAGAACGAGCACATTCCACGGAGAGCCCGAGGTGACCTCATGGCTAATGTCGCCGCAGTGACCGCAGATGGAACCGGTATCAACCTTGGGACCGACGACGTCGACGGTCTCCGAAGCGCGCTCCGTGGCGAGCTGATCGGAAGCGATCACGCCGGCTACGAGGCGGCGCGTCGCGTGTGGAACGCCAACGTCGATCGTCGTCCCGCCCTCATCGTGCGCGCGACCGGTGCTGCCGACGTGCAACAGGCCGTCAACTTCGCCCGAACCAACCATCTGGCGCTGGCCTTGCGCGGGGGCGGCCACAGCGCGCCGGGCTACGGCACCAACGACGGTGGTCTGGTCCTCGACCTGTCGGCGATGAAAGGCATCCGGGTCGACCCGGGCGCCCGCACCGTACGGGCCGAGGGCGGCGTGCTCTGGCGCGAGCTCGATCACGAAACCCAGGCGTTCGGCCTCGCCACGACGGGCGGCACCGTTTCCAATACGGGCATCGCCGGGCTCACCCTGGGCGGCGGCCTCGGCTGGCTCATGGGCAAGCACGGGCTCACTATCGACAACCTGATCTCCGTCGACGTCGTGACAGCCGACGGGCAGCTTCGCAAGGCCAGCGCGACGGACAACCCGGATCTCTTCTGGGCGCTGCGGGGCGGCGGCGGCAACTTTGGCGTCGTCACGTCATTCGAATACCGCCTGCATCCGGTCACGCAGGTCCTGGGCGGGCTCGTGCTGTATCCGCTCGATCAGGCGCGCGAGGTGCTCCGCTTCTATCGCGATTTCTGCCAGACGCTTCCCGACGAGGCGGAGGCCTACACCGCCCTTCTCACCGCGCCCGACGGCAAACCGGCCTCAGCGCTGATCCTCGGCTACAACGGGCCGATCGAGGAGGGCGTGAAGGTCCTGGCGCCCGCGCGTCAGTTCGGCAAGCCGATCGCCGATCTCGTCGGGCCGGTACCGTACAAGGCGCGCCAGACCATGCTGGACGATCCCAACGCGGTGCACGGCCTGCACCGCTACTGGCGGTCGGCCTTCACGGAACAGCTCTCGGACGGGCTCATCGACGCGCTGGTCGAAGGCGCGGCGGGCTTCAGCTCACCCATGAGCGCGTTGCTCTTCTTCAACGTGCACGGCGCGGCGACCCGCGTCTCGCCGACCGCCACGGCGTTCGCCGCGCGGCGGCCCCAGTGGGACTTCGACGCTATCGCGCAGTGGACGGACGCCGCTCAGTCTCCGCAGCACATCGCGTGGGTTCGGAAGCTCTGGGAGCGGCTGGAGCCGCACCTGCAGGGCAGCGCGTACGTCAACCATCTGGCCGCCGATGACCGGCCGGAGAAGGTCCGCGCGTCGTTCGGGGCGAACTACGCCCGGCTGCGCGAGCTGAAGGCGGTGTACGACCCGACGAACCTGTTCCGCGCCAACGCCAATATCACGCCGGCCTGAGGTGGTCTAGCCGCCGTAGAAGACCTTGTCGCCGAGGTCCTTCAGCCAGAGCGTGGCGTCGTCGGCCCGGCCGTCGGGTGTCTTCGTGAGCCCGACCTCGACGACCTTCCCGACGAAGACGGAGTGGTCGCCCTTCTCCACCGTGGCCTCGAGCGTGCACTCGACGAAGGCCGGCGCGCTGGCGAGGATCGGCGCGCCCGTCGTGCCCGGGCGGAACTTCTCGCCCGAGATCGTGTCGCCCTTGCGCTCGGCCGGCTTGAAGAACGTGTAGGCGAGCGCCTGCTGCCCCTTGCCCAGCACGTTCAGCGCGAAGGCCTTGGTGTCCTTGATGAGCGCGTGGGCGTGCGAGTCGGTCTTCACCCCGATCGCGACCAGCGGCGGCTCGAACGAGGCCTGGGTCACCCAGTTGATGGTGGCCGCGGCGACCTGGCCGTCCTTGCCGGCGGCGGTCAGGACGTAGAGGCCGTACGGGATCATGCGCAGCGTAGTCTTCTTGGCGTTCGCGTCCATCGGGTAGTCCTCCCGCCCCGGAGGATACGGCGGATGCGGCCCGCGGTCCAGACATCGACGGCTTTGCGCATCGAGAGTCCTTTCGCGTACCATCGGCCCGAACCGCGAACGCGGTGAGGAGGAACCCATGCCGCTGACTGAGCTCAATCACTATTTCATCCGGGCCAATGACCTCGAGAAGACCAAGGCCTTCTACTGCGACGTGCTCGGCTTCGAGGTGATGAATCGGCCAAGCTTTCCCTTCCCCGGCTACTGGCTCGGCGTGAACGGCAAGATCCAGGTGCACATGGGGCCGGACGGCATCGACAACGCCGAGCTCTACTATCTGGGAACGCCGAAGGGCGCGGTGACCGACCACGCCGGCGTAGTCGACCACATCGCGTTCCTCGCGACCAAGCCCGGGGACTTCATCCGGCGCTTCAAGGCGCGCGGACTCGACTTCCAGCCGCGGTCGCTACCGGAGTTCGATCTTTATCAGATCTTTGTCAAGGACCCGAACGGCCTGACCATCGAGCTCAACTTCTTCGGCCTGAAGGACGTCACGGACTGGGGCGGCGAGGACTACTCGAAAATGCCCCAGGCGACTGCCGGCATGCGGGCATGACCGAGGCGCGACCGGCGCGCCCGGGCTTCGTCGGGGTCGACTACGACGAGGCGATGCGCCGGGCGCGCGGGCTCGTGCCAGCCTTGCGCGAGCGCGCCGCGGCCGCCGAGGCCGGGCGCGAGATGCCGAAGGAGACGATCGAGGACCTGCACCGCACCGGGCTCTTCCGTTTTCACCAGCCGCGACGCTGGGGCGGCATGGAGCTCGACTTCGTGGCGCTCTTCGACGTGCCGGCCGAGGTCGCCCGTGGTTGCGCCTCGACCGGCTGGAACGTCGCGAACCTGGGCGTGCACCACTGGATGCTGGCGCTCTACGACGAGCGCGCCCAGGACGAGGTATGGAGCAAGAACCCCGATGCCCTGATCGCCTCGGGCATCGCCTATCCGCAGGGCAGCGGGCGCCGCGTCGACGGCGGCTTCGTCGTCAGCGGATTCTGGAACTTCTCGAGCGGCGTCGACGCCTGCGACTGGAATATGCTGGCCGTCATGGTCCGCGACGGCGAGCGCGTCGTCGATCACCGGATGTGTCTGGTGCCGCGGAGCGACTACGAGATCGTCGACGACTGGAACGTGCTCGGCATGCGCAGCACCGGATCCAAATCCGTCCGGGCCCGCGAAGTCTTCGTGCCCGAGCATCGGGCTCTCTGCATGTACCTGGCGCGCGGCGGGAATCAGTTTCCAGGGGCGCTCGCCAATCCGAACCCGCTCTACCAGGTGCCGCTGTCGGCCCTGGGCTCCCACTGCCTGGCGGCGGCCGGCGTCGGCAACGCCCAGGCCGCGCTCGAGATGACCATCGAAGTAATCCGCGAGCGCAGCACCAACTACACCGGCGCGCGCATGCGCGACTTCCAGGCCGTGCAGCTGCGCGTCGGCCGCGCCGGCGCGATGGTCGACTCGGCCCGGCTCGTCATCCGCACCGACTGTCTCGACGCCGAGCGGATCGCCCGGGCCGGTCGTGCGCCCACACTCGAAGAGAAGCTCCGCTTCAAGCGCAACGTCGCCTACGCGATGGAGCTCTGCACCGAGGCCGTCGACACGCTCCACGCACTGGCCGGCGCCAACGGCATCTACGACCGGTACCCGATCCAGCGGCTCTTCCGCGACCAGCACGCGCTCGCCGGCCACATCGGCTTCAGCTGGGATGCGCAGGGCGGGCCGTGGGCGCTGGTCGCGCTCGGCGGTGAGTTCAGCAGCCCCACGATGTGACATCCCCGATCGTGTTCTTCGACGGCGCGACCGGCCGGAGGCTCTTTGCATGAGGTTCGAGGGGCAGGTGGCCATCGTCACCGGCGCCGCCAAGGGCATCGGGCTGCGCGTTGCCAGGGCATTCGGCCGAGAGGGCGCGCGGGTCGCGGCCCTCGACGTGAACGCCGACGGCGTGGAAGGTCTCGCCGGAGAGCTCGCCGCCGGCGGTCGCGAGGCGCTCGCGCTGAAGGTTGACGTCACGGTGGCCGGCGAGGTGCGGCGCGCGGTCGACACCGTCATCGGCCGGTGGGGCCGCGTCGACGTGCTGGTCAACAACGCCGGCGGCTTCTCAGTGATCCGTCGGACCGAGGACATCCCCGACGAGGAGTGGGACGCGATCTTTCGATTCAACGTGACGAGCGCCTTCCTCTGCACCAAGGCCGTGCTGCCGCACATGCGGCGGCAGCGCTCGGGCTCGATCGTCAACCTGTCGTCGATCGCCGGCCGCTCGAGCGCCGTCACCACCACGTCCCACTACGCGGCCGCGAAGGCGGCGATCCTCGGCTTCACGCGTCACGTGGCCCTCGAGGCCGCGGGCGACGGCATCCGGGTCAACGCGGTCGCGCCCGGCACCGTGGCCACCGAGCGCGTCCGCGCGCTGCGGACACCCGAGCAGACGCGCCGGATCGCGGAAACAGTTCCGCTCGGGCGCATCGGGGAGCCGGAGGAAATCGCCGACGTGGTGCTGTTTCTCGCCTCGGATGCGGCCCGCTACGTGACCGGTGCCGCGCTCGACGTCAACGGCGGGCTGGTGATGCTGTAGCCGGCCGGCCGGTCAGTCCGCCTTCAGCAGACCGGCCTGGCGAAGCGCGGCAGCGTGATCCCAGTAGATTCGCTCGCACGCGATCTTGTCACCGCGAAACTGCACGACGACCACGACGTCGATAGCGATCTTCCTCGCCGTCGGCGACACGTTCGGTAGGAACCACGGCATCGGCTTATCGTGCGTGAACGTGAGACGCAGCTCGTCCACGAGCTGCCCATCACCGACGACACGGTTGATGGGTGTCATCTGGAGATCGTCGGGCCATGACGGTATGAAGTCGTCCCGATAGAAGGCGCGCAGCGCGTCCTTCCCGCGCCCGCCGGTGTTCACCGGCATGTGGTTCACGTAGGCATCGTCGACCATGGTGGCCAGCGTCGCCTCGACGTCCTTGCTCTCGAACTCCCCTTTGAGATGCTCGGCCCACAACTGCTCGAGCTGTTTCGACGAGAGACTTACGGTCATGTCCCACCTCGCTCTCCCGAGCGGGCCGCGGTCGTCGCGGCGTCCATCACCACGTCGGACGTGTCGGGGTTGATCGAGCAGTCCGGGCCCAACAGCAGGAAACGTCCGCCCATCTCGGCGATGGCCCGGCGGCCCCGTGCCTCGACTTCTGCTGGCGGCAAGCTCGCGATCTCGGGCTTGGCGGGAAGCCCGCCCACGACGGCCCGGCCGGTGCGCCGGTGGGCGTCGCGCAGTGAGGGGTTGCCGGGCGTCGTGGCCCAGCTCAGCGCCGTCGCCGGGTAGTCGGCGAACTCGTCAAGAAGAACGCCCGCCCCGCACACGTGAAGCATGTTGAAGGGCGCGCTCTCGACCCGCCCGAGAATGCGCAGATCGTACGGCCGCTGGAAGCGACGGCACTCGGCGGCGCTCGACAGCTCTCGCGTGGCCATGTTGGTGGCGTAGAACAGGCCATCCGCGCCCGACTCGACGGCCGCGCGCGCGTAGGCCTCGAGCGTCACCGCCATCGCGTCGAGCGCATGCTCGACGGCCGCGGGTTCCGAGCGCACGAGCGCCACGGCCTGCGTGCGGCCTCCCGTCAGGAGAAACGGCAGGACCATGAGCGGCGAGAACACCGTCCAGATGATCGGGGTGTCCCGCCCCACCGCCTTCCGGATCATTTCGAGCGCCTCGAGCTGCTGGCCGAGGGCACCGAATCGCGCGTCGGCCGGCTCGAGCCGACGGAGATCGGCCGCGGTCGTCACCGGCGTCTCGGTCACCGTGTAGGACGTGGCGCGATCGCGCGAGGGCGTGTAGCGAAGCCCCCACATCTCGGCAAAGCACTGGGCGCGGGTCTGGGGCTTGAGGAAATCCCAGTCGAACCGACGGGCCAGCCGCAGCGTCTCGGCGGCAAGGTCGTCGGCCGAGTTCTCGGTGGCGAAGTTGTGCAGCCAGAGACTCACCGGCACTCGATCCACCGGCGCGCCTCGTAGCGCCGCCATGACGCGCTCGCGCTTGGTCATGTCAGTCTCCTCGCTGTCGGCCGATCATAGTACAGTTGCCCGCCAGGGAGGGAGACCAGTCATGTACGAAGTGCTTGCGCTCAAGTACGGTGAGCGAGACACGACGAAGTGCCAGTTCTTCTATCGCGAGTCCTCGCACGACAAGCTCACCCTCGACTATTTCGTGTGGCTCATCCTGGGTGGTCCCCAGCCGCTCCTGGTCGACACGGGGTTTCGCGACGACGACGCGCGGGCGCGCGGCATCCGTAACTACGTGAGCCCGGCGGCCATGGTCGAGCGCGCCGGGGTCCGGGCTGCCGACGTGCCGATCTCGCTCATCACGCACCTGCACTACGATCACTGGGCCGGCCACAGCCTGTTCCCGAACGCGGAGTTCTGGATCCAGGGCGAGGAGGTCGCGTTCTGGACCGGCCCGTTCGGCAGCACGCCGGCGTTCCGCGGCTCGGCCAACGTGGACGCGCTGTCGCGCCTCGTCACGCTGAACTACGCGAACAAGATCAAGATCGTCGAGGGCGACCACGAGGTGTGGCCCGGCATCCGCGTGCACAAGGTGGGCGGTCACACCGCCGGGCTCCAGATCGTCACCGTCGAGACCCGGCGCGGCCCTGTCGTGCTCACCTCCGACGCCTCGCACTTCTACCACAACGTGGAGACCCGGCAGCCGGTCCAGATCATCACGAGCCTGCCCCAGATGCTCACCGCCTTCGAAACCATCGACCGGCTCGCCGGCTCGACGAAGCTCGTCGTCGCCGGCCACGACCCGCAGGTGAAAGACCGGTTCAAGGAGGTGGAACCCGGCATCATCAAGATCGCGTGACGCCAGATCGACGATTGTAGTGCCCTTCACCCGGAGGAGAGCCATGCAGCGTCGCATGATCGTTGTCCTCGCCGTGATCGTCGCGCTCGGCCTGTCGACCGCCGTCGCCCAGAGCCCGTCCTGGCGACCGCCGACCGAGAGCCAGCGCTGTCCATCGAAGTGGGGCGCCACCGACGAGCGCGGCGCGGGCAACCACATGAAGCCCGCGTCCGTGCTCAAGGCCGCGCAGCTCATCAAGACCGGCGAGTACGTGGAGCTCAGCCACGTCCTCAGCCAGTCGATGCCGATCTCGGCCACGCGCCAGTTCAACGTGCACACCAAGCGCACGTTCATGAACAAGCCGTCCAACCGCCGGGGTAGCAACGAGGAGCTGCTCACCAGCGAGATCGGTCAGGTGGGCACGCAGTTCGACGGCTTCGCTCACCAGACCATCGAGGACAAGGTCTACAACTGCTACAAGCTCGACGACATCGCCACGCGCACCGGGTTCACGAAGGTGGGTATCGAGAAGGTGGGCACGTTGATGACCCGCGGCGTGCTCATCGACGTCGCCGCGCTCAAGGCCGTCGACATGCTCGGCGACACCTACGAGGTCACGGTGGCCGACCTCGAGGGCGCGCTCCAGCGCCAGAACCAGAAGCTACAGCCGGGTGACGCGGTCATCATCCACACGGGCTGGGGCAAGCTCTGGGGGAAGGACAACGCGCGCTACATGAAGAGCAGCCCCGGCATCGGCGTGAAGGCGGCGGAGTGGCTGGCCAAGCAGGACCCGATGCTGGTCGGCGGCGACACGGCGCCGGTCGAGGTCTCACCGAATCCCGATCCGGAGATCTCGCTGCCGGTCCACCAGATCATGCTCGTGGTGAACGGCATTCACCTGCTGGAGAACCTCAAGCTGGACGAGCTCGCCGGCAAACGCATGTACGAGTTTGCCTTCGTGATGCAGCCGCTCAAGCTGCAGGGCTTCACGGGCTCCACCGTCGCCCCGACCGCGATTCGCTGAGCGAGCAGGACGAGGGGCGGCCTGCACCGCCCCTCGTCCGATCTACTGGTAGATCTCGTTGAAGCGGGTCTTGAGCATCTTCGCGTCCTTCTCGATCTGGTCGTAGTCGATCGGCACCAGCTTGATCTGGCCGAGCGGCGGGTTGCCCGCCGGCGGCTCGACGCCGGACCGGCCGGCGTAAATTCCCTCGCCGGGCAGGAGCTTCTGGACCGTGTCGCTGATCATGAACTCGGCCAGCGCCGCGTTCGGATGCGGCGCGCCCTTGATGACGGCGGTCGGAGCGCCAATGCCGAACGCGCCGTCGGCGGGCCAGATGGTCTTGGTGGTCTTGGCTGCTATGCTAACGAGCTAGCGCCCGCCGTCGTACGCCGCGGGCGGGAGGAGTCTATGCCGCCGTCCGCCAACATGAAAGCGGTCGTCCTGCACGGCGCCGACGACATGCACGTCGAGGCCTGGCCCCGCCCGACGCCGGGCCCGGGCGAGGTGCTGCTGAAGGTGGAGGTCGCCTCGATCTGCGGCACCGACGTGAAGGTGCTGCACCGCGCGCTGCAGGGCCAGCCTACCGGCGAGTTCGTGATGGGGCACGAGTACGCCGGTACGGTCGCCGCGCTCGGGCCCGGCGTCGACGAGTTCCGGGTGGGTGACCGCGTCGCGGTCGAGGTGCACAAGGGCTGCGACCGCTGCGAGAACTGCATCAAGGGCTGGTATACCTCCTGCCTGAACTACGGCGACGTGGCGAAGGGCCATCGCGCGAAAGGCCTCACCTGCGACGGCGGCTTCGCGGAATATGCGGTGAACCACATCAACACCCTCTACCGGTTGCCTGAGAACCTGACCTTCGAGCAGGCGTGCATGGTGACCACGGCGGCCTCACCCCTCTGGGCCATCGACCTCATGGGCGGCTACGTCGCGGGCGAGACCGTGCTGGTGCAGGGTCCGGGCCCCATCGGGCTCATCGCCGTGCAGCTCTGCAAGGCGCTCGGCGCCGCGCGCGTCGTCCTCACCGGCACCCGCGAGGCCCGGCTCGCCGTCGGCCGGCAGCTCGGCGCCGACTTCACGATCGACGTCCGCCGCGAGAACATGCGCGAACGGATTCGTGAGATCACCGGCGGACGGGGCGCCGACTGCGTGCTCGAGTGCGCCGGCGGCGCCACGTCGATGCAGGAGGCGCTCGAGAACGTGAAGCGCGGCGGACGGATCGGCGTGGTCGCCTGGTACAACGGTCCGGTCGAGGTCGACATGAACCTGGCCGTGCGCTCCAACGTGCGCATCTACGCCGCGCGCGGCGAGGGTGGGATGAACTGCGGCCGCTCACTCGAGCTCATGAGCAAGGGCAAAATCCTGGCCGATCCGATCATCAGTCACCACTTCCGGCTCGATCAGATTCACGACGCGTTCCGCACCTACACGGAACGGATCGGCAACGCCCTGAAGGTCGTGCTGCATGTCTAGCGCCGCCGCGACCGAGCGGACCCTCGTCGCCCGCCGACGGGTCGTGCCCGACATCGGCCCGGATCGCTTCGACGAGAATCGGCAGTTCTACGCCGACGTTCTGGGTTTCAAGGGCGTGATACGCACCGGCCGAGCTCGCCGAGCATTGACCGACGTCAGGAGAATGCCGCATGTGCCGCAGCATCAAGACGCTCCATAACTTCGCGCCGCCGGCCACCGACGAGGAGATCCGTGCATCGTCGCTGCAGTTCGTCCGGAAGCTGAGCGGCTTCACCCGCCCGTCGAAGACCAACGAGGCCGCGTTCACCCGCGCCGTGGACCAAGTGGCCCACGCCGCGCGCGAGCTGATCGACTCGCTCGTGACCAGCGCCCCGCCGCGCAACCGCGATGCCGAGGCCGCCAGGGCCAAGGCCCGGTCGGCTTCCCGATTCGGATCCCGCTGACCGACTAGATCGCCAGGGTCGACTCCCAGAACATCTCCTCGATCTTGAGCCGGCGGGGCGCGAGGCCCTGCGCGAACGTGTAGCCGGCGAGCGTCTCGAGCGTCTTGCGATTCTTCGCGACGCCGTAGGGGAACGGATCGCCGCCCATGAGCGCCCGCGTTTCCTCGACCTCGGCGACCAGCCACGGCAGGCTCACCGGCAAGGCCGCCGTGAAGTTCAGGCGCTCGTAGGCCAGACGCTTGGCCTCGACGAAGGCGTCGTACAGGCTCCGCGGCAGCCACGGGTGGGCACGCGCCAGCTCCTCTCTCAGGACCAGGGTGTGCATGATGGGAAAGATCCCGGTCTTCTCGTAATAGGCGCGCTCGGCCTGGCGAAAGTCCGGGAAGAGCCGGGTCACCTTCGCGCCGTACGCCGCCGGCCGTCGCGCGCCCACGTAGGCGTCGAGCTCGCCCGCCGCCACCATGTCGCCGAGGGTCCGGCCGTCGGGCACCAGCTGATGCCGCACGTCGGGCGGGAGCGTCACGTCCACTTCCTTGACCTTCGATCCCTCGCCGCCTTCGAACCAGATCATGTCCCGGGGCGCGACGCCGTACTCGTCCTCCAGCATGCCGCGGATCCACACCGCCGCCGTCATGTGGTACTTGGGGACGCCGACGCGCTTGCCGACCAGGTCCTTGGGCGCCTTGATCCCGGCGTGCGTGCCGACAAATATCGACGAGTGGCGAAAGCTGAACGACGGAAAGACCGGGATCGCCACGAGCGGCTCGCCGCGGCCGCGAAGCACCGTGTAGGTCGAGAGCGAGAGCTCCGAGACGTCGAACTCGCGGAAGCGCGCCATGCGATAGAACATCTCTTCCGGGGCGAGCGTGACCACGTTCAGCTCGACCCCGTCGGGCTGCACCTCGCCCGTGCGGATCGCTCGCGTGCGGTCGTAGTCGCCGCACGCGAGAGTGAGATTCAGTCTCGCCACGCCGTCACCGGGCCGCGGCGGCCACGGGCTCGACGACCGCGGAGGTGTAGCCGCTGTAGCGCCGGTAGCAGCGCACCGCGTTCTCCCAGAGGAGCTTGCGCCGGGCGCTCTCGGGAATTGTGGTCCACTTCAGCACCGCGTCGACGGACTTCGGGAACCAGCTCTCGGAGTGCGGATAGTCCGTCGCAAACATCAGCGTGTCTTCGCCGATGGCCTCGATGGCCTGGCGCAGCGACAGCTCGCCCTCGTGGAGCTGGATCGACTGGAAGTACTGCGGCCCGCGAATGTACTCACTCGGCTTCTTCTTGAGCCGCGGCAGCGCGTGCTGGCTCATCTCGGCCTGCTCGTCCAGGCGCGACGCCCAGAACGCGAGCCAGCCGTGGCCGCACTCGAGCGACGTGAGGCGCAGCTCCGGGTAGCGGTCGAGCACGCCGGAGCCGATCAGCGCCGCCATGTTGCGCTGCGCATTCCACACGTGGCTGGCGGAACGGACCAGGAACATGTTGTCCCAGTTGTCCCACATGCCCGGCGGGTACGGGATCGACATGGTGAACGAGTGGATCACCACGGTCAGGTCGTGCTCCTGCGCCGCCGCCCAGATCGGATTCCATTCCGGATCGTCGAGCGTCATCCCGGGCGGGCAGACCGGGAAGACGCCGACCGGCCACGATTCCTTCCCGCAGCGGCGGATCTCGGCGACCGATCCGGGAACGTCGCGGACCGTGACGTGGAGCACGCTGGTGAGCCGGTCCGGATAGGGCGCGCAGTAGTCCTTGAGGAAGCGATGATACGCGCCGTACATCATCATCTCGACACCGACGTCGTCCAGCCCACTGAAGGCCGCGAGCCCGCCAGACGGCAGGACCATGTTCACGTCGACGCCCTCGATGTCCATGTCTTTCACGCGGGCGTGCGGGTCGAAGTTCACCCGATCGTCGGGGAAGGGTGGTCCCTGCCAGCGAACGTCCCAGGGCGTGCCGCCGTCCTTCAATCCGCGGGAGATCGCGTCACCGGGTGGCACGCGGTCGCGCGAGCCGAGCAACCGATTGAGCTCCGGCCGTTTGCCGACGCGATAGCGGGAGACGCCAGCCTTGCCGGCGGCGCGTCCGATCAGCGGGCCGAGAGCCGTCAGCCGCGCCTTGTCGGCGGCCGACAGGTAGGCCTCGATGGGTTCTGCGGCTTCGATGATGTGAGTGTCGGCGTCGAAGATGCGGTACCCGGCGCGTGCCATCGGCGGTCCTCCCTGGGCTCCCTGCTCCAGCTCTCCCGTTCGCTCAGCGTTTCAGTCGGCCGGCTCCATGCGATAAAGGCGCAGCAGCTTGAGCATCGGCACGTCCTGCGCGGTGAAGAGGACGGCCGGCTCGCTCCCGGCGTTCGAATGCGCGTGCCGGGCACGCGGCGGGACCACGAAGAAGTCGCCCGGCTCCCACGCGAAGGTCTGGTCGTCGACGGTCGTCGTGCCGCGCCCCTGCACCACGCGATAGACCGCGCAGCTGGTCTCTCGATGGGCGCGCGTGCGCACGCCCGGCCGCAGCATCTGCAGGTAGCAGGACACGGTCGGGCGCAGCGACGAGCCGGTGGTCGGATCGACGTACTCGACCAGGACGTCGTCGTATGGATCGGGCTCACCCTGCGCGCGCTTCTGCAGCGCGGCGTAGGCGTCGGTCCACGGGAAGTAGATGTCGCGTCCGGGGCTCCGGAGCGCCGGCTGCTGGTCGTCGGGATACGGCTCGAACGTCAGGTTCTCGAGAAAGCGGACGATCTGCCAGTCGAGGATGTCCATCCAGTAGACGGGCGCCCCGCCTTCGTTGCCGTGGTCGTGCCAGGCCATGCCCGGCGTGAGCACGAGGTCGCCGGGCTTCATCGCGCACTTCTGTCCGTCGACCGTCGTGAAGGCGCCCTCGCCGTGGAGCATGAACCGGATCGCCGTCGGCGAATGGCGGTGCGCCGGCGCGACCTCGCCGGGCAGCAGGTACTGGATGGCCAGGACGAGGCTGTGAGCGACGGTCCGCTCCGGGACGCCGGGGTTGTGCAGGCGCAGCACCCGGCGCTCGGCACCGCGATGCGGGCTCAGAAACTCGCTGCTCTCGCGCAGCAGCGGCTCGATGTCGCGCCAGCGCCAGTGCCGCGGCTGGGTCGCCGTCGGCTTCGGCGGAATGAGCGGCCCGGGTCGCGACCACGGAGCATCGAGCCCAGCGGCTCTCAACCGCGCGCAGTACGCTTCCAGCTCCTCGACCGTCCGCGTCGTCTGGACCGCCATGGGGCCCTCCTGTTCCGGGATTCTGCCACAACGCCGCGGCGAGGGTGGCCCCTCGCTCAGGCGCTGAAGACGTCCTTCACGCAGCCTCCGGGCTGGCCGATTCTATCGGACGGCGCGAGTGGACGACAATTCGGGCAGCCGGGCGCACGACGAATGACGGCTGCGCGGTGGAGCCGCGCTATCCTCGCTCAGGGAGACGCAGACGAATGGCCACCGACGCCGCGAGTCAGGCGTCCGCGAAGAACGACGAGCTGATCAACGCCGACCTGATCCGGAAGTGGCTGGCCTCGGGACTGGGCTGGCTCCTGTTCTTCCCGACAATCGGCGCCCTGGTCTCGACCAAGTTCACCTATCCGGAGTTCCTCGGCGATACTGCATGGCTTACGTTCGGCCGGCTCCGGCCGATTCATGTCAACGGGGTGATCTGGGGCGCCTTCTCCACGATCTTCATCGGACTGTGCTTCTACATCGTCCCGCGGCTCACGGGCGTGCGTCTCTGGGGCGAGCGCTGGAGCTACCTGCTCCTCTGGATCTGGAACCTGAACCTGGCGGCGTCGGTCGCGTTCCTGGCCCTCGGGCACAACCGGGGCTGGGAGGCGGGCGAGCTGCCGCGCGTCAACGTGGTCGTGATCCTGCTCGGGCTCGCTTTCCTCACAACGCAGCTCCTGATGACGATTCGCAACCGGCGACAGACCGAGCTCTACGTCTCGCTCTGGTATCTCATCGCGGCCTTCGTGTGGACCGACGTGAACCTGATCTTGCTGCTGCTCGGCCCCTACCACATTCCCGGCATCAACAACGCCGCGTGGCACGGGCTCTACATCCACTACGTCGTCGGGCTCTGGATCACGCCGGCGGGCTACGTCCTCATCTATTACTTCCTGCCGGCCAGCGTGCGGAACCCCATTTACAGCCACAAGCTCTCGCTGATCGGGTTCTGGTCGCTCGCCTTCTTCTACCCGTTCGTGGGCATCCATCACTATCTCTACTCGCCCATCGCCGACTGGGCCGAGACGATCGCCATCGTGTCGTCGATGATGCTGATCATCCCGGTCTGGACGGTGCTCCAGAACTTCTTCGGAACCGTGACGGGCCGCTGGCGGGAGCTCGGCCGGAACCTGCCCGCGAAGTTCCTCGTCGTGGGCTCGCTCATGTACCTGATCGGCTGCTTCCAGGGTTCGATCTCGGCCTTGCGGTCGGTGCAGCAGCCGACTCACTTTACCGATTTCGTCATCGCCCACTCTCACCTCACCATCTTCGGCACCTTCATCATGTGGGCGGTGGCCGGCGCGATCTACGTGTGGCCCCGGCTCGCCCGCGACGAGCCGCTTTGGAGCTTCCGCGTCGGCAACTGGGGCTTCTGGCTCATGACGCTGGGCATCTCGTCGATGGGCTTCCTGCTCGTGGTGCAGGGGTTACACCAGGGCTTCATGCTGATGGCCGGTGCCGAGTGGGTCCATTCAGTCAACGTGATGCGCCCGTACTGGTGGGTGCGGACGTTCACGGGTATCGCGATGGACATCGGCATCTCGCTCGTCATCTACACCCTGATGAAGACGTCGCTGCAGGCCGGCGCGGCGACGGGTGCGGCTGGATGAAGTCGATCGGCTCGGTTGCCGTTGGCGCAGGCTTCTTCTTCGTGACGGTCGCGATGTTCGTCCAGGGCTTCCTGCCCATGATGATCGCGGAGTCACGGACGGCCCGCGTGACTCGGGCCGTGCGGACCGATCTGGGCGACGTGAAATGGTTCAGATACGACGCGTCGGATTACACGGCGCTCGAGCGTCGCGGCCGCTCCGTCTACATCCGCGAAGGATGCTGGTACTGCCACAGCCAGTACGTGCGCCCCGTGACTGGTGAAGACCGGCGCTGGGGGCCGGTCTCCGAGGCGGGAGAGTACGCATTCGATCTGCCGCATCTGCTCTCGACCCGGCGCATCGGACCCGACCTGGCGCGCGTCGGGCTCAAGTACGGCGACGACTGGCACTACGCCCACCACTGGGATCCGCGCCTGGTGGTGCCCGATTCCGTCATGCCTGGCTTCAAGTGGCTCTATTCGCAGGTTCGCCTGCCGCTCGTGAAGACCGACGCCGGCCTAGCGCTGCCGCCGGCGCATGTGCTCCGCGTGTTCTTCACGATGAAGGCCGGCACGCTGATCCCGCTTTACCCGAACGCCGCGGGCCTCACGTTCGTGTCGCCGCCGCCGGAGGGTCGCTGGCCCTTCGACGGCACGCCGGCCCTCGACTTCAAGGCATTCGGCTCCGAGCCGCCCGCGCTGAACGCGGTGACCCTGATCATCCCGACCCGGGACATGATCGGGCTCGTTGCGTACATCCAGAAGCTCGGGACCGACCGCGGCGCCTGGCGCGAGGTGTTCGAGCCTCAGATGAACGTTCCGGCCGCCCCCACGGCGCCGACGGAAGATCTGACGGCGCGCGGTCGCTTCGTCTACAAGACGCGCTGCGTCGGGTGCCACGGTCCCAAGGGCGACGGCAACGGTCCCGCGGCGACATTTCTCTCGCCGCGCCCTCGCGACTTCACGCTGGGCGTCTTCAAGTTCCGGACGACACAGTCGGGATCGCTGCCGACCGACAGCGACCTCTTTCGCACGGTAACGCGGGGCGTGCGCTGGACCGCCATGCCCACATGGCATGAGCTTCCGGCCGAAGAGCGGCTCGCCGTCGTCACGTTCATCAAGACCTTCTCGAGCCGCTGGAAGGATGAGAAGCCCGAGCCGCCGGTGGAGATCGGCGCCCCCCCGAAGGCCACCGCAGCGCTGGTGAAGCAGGGCAAGACGCTCTATCAGTCGGCCAAGTGCTTCCAGTGCCACGGCCAGGAAGGCAAGGGCGATGGCGAGTCGGCGGCCGACCTGACCGACGACCTCAAGTTTCCGATCAGACCGACGGACTTTACCCGGGGCCAGCTCAAGGGCGGCTCGACGGCGCGCGACGTCTACCGCGCGATGACCCTGGGGCTCGACGGAACGCCCATGCCCTCGTTCGGCGACGCGCTGAGCGATGAGGAGCGCTGGGCCATCACCTACTACATCCTGTCGCTCTCCGCTTGGCGCGACCCGCTCACGGGCCGGCCGCTCGACGTGCCGGCCGAGGTGCGCGCGGCGCTCGACGCGCCGGAGACGTCCGCGGATCGCCCGGAAACGGCGCTCGATCCCGCGCGGCGCGGGCGCCTGGCGGTCGAGAGCGCGGAGAAACCTAGCAAGCCCCGCGTCTATCGCGGGGGAATCCGCGAGTGATCGAGCATCTCACCCTCGGCGAATTCGTGGTCGCGCTGTCGATGGGGCTGGCGGCCCTGTGTGCGTTCCTGTGGGGGGCGACGACAGGCGCCTTCCGAGGCGGCGAATCGATCAAGCACCAGGTGCTTCGCGCCGAGGGATTGACAGCCGAACAGCCGGAGGCTGGACGTGAGCGATCCGAAGCCTGAGCGTCATCCACGATACGGCGAGGTCGAGGAATACGCGCAGGGCGAGATTCGCAGCTATCACGGCATCGTCAACAGGTGGCTCCTGGTCGTCTACGCGATCCTCGCCGTCTGGGGAATCTACTACCTGATCAAGTACTGGGGAGGGCTCGGGCCCGGCCTGGGCGCTTCGCAGTAAGGAGTGCGCATGCGCGCCGAACGCATCTTGATTCCGCTGGCGCTGCTCAATCTGCTCGCACTCGTGCTCGGCGTCCTCTTCAACCTGGTCGCCGATCTTCTGGGCATCACGTAGCGTGAGCACCGTCGAGAAGATCGCGTTCGCGACGTTCCTCGTGGGCACCGTGGCCTTCTTCGTCTGGGTGGCATTCCTCGCCGCCCGGAAGTAGCTGCCGTGGCCCACGGAGCCGTGCCGCCGATCGGAGCCGCCCCGCCCGGCGACGTCTGGTCCTTCACTGCGATGACCTCCAGCGTCTGGAGCACGCGCCCGGAGGTCGTCGCGCCTCTGCTGGTCGTGGCCGGCGCGTATGCGTTCGGCTGGTGGCGACTGCACCGGCGTGGCGGCTCGGTTCCGGGCTGGCGTGTCGCCGCATCGGCCGGCGGCCTGCTGAGCCTGTTCGTCGCCCTCTCGACGCCGCTCGAGGATCTGGCTCACTCGAGCTTCGCGGCCCACATGGCTCAGCATCTGCTATTGATCATCGCGGCCGCCCCGCTTCTCTTGCTGGCCGACCCGTTCGCCGCGCTCGTCTGGGCGCTCCCCTCCCCGATCCGCGCTGCCGCTGGCACGTGGCTCCGGCCCGGCGCGCCCTTCCGCAGGCTCTGGCGCGGGCTCACCCTGATGTCGGTCGCGTGGCTCGCGCACACCGTGGCGATGTGGCTCTGGCACCTTCCAGTCGCCTACGACGCGGCCGTCGGCGATCGCGCGCTCCACGACCTCGAGCACCTCGTCTTCTTCGGCACGGCCGTTCTCTTCTGGTGGCCGGTCGTCGGGCCGGCGCCGCGACTGCGGCCTCCGGCGGGCTATGGCGCCCGGGTTGTCTTCCTGGTGCTGGCGGCCCTGCAGGCGAGCCTTCTCGGGCTCCTGCTCACGATGAGCCCGGGCTGGTACCGCGCCTATCCGAGCGCGGAGGATCAGTCTCTGGGGGGACTGTTCATGTGGGCGGTCGGCGGAGCGGT